>CAYMKR010000001.1:0-73717 GCA_964390865.1 uncultured Flavobacteriaceae bacterium
AAAGTTCACTGTCGTTAATAAACATCAACACAGATCAGGTAAATATTCAAGCTGTTAAAATGGCTGAAGATGGATCTGGTGTTGTGGTGCGATTGCAAGAGTTGTATGGTAAAAAGGCTTCTAATGTGACGCTTTCGGCTATTAAATCAATTATAGCAGCTGAAGAGATTGATGGAGCAGAGCGCCCTTTAAATATTGACGTACCTACAAGAAAAGGAAAACTAAGTTTAAAATTTAGCCCTTTTGAGATAAAAACATTGCTGTTAAATATTCCTACTGCAAAATCCAATCCGGTATTAACAACTCCTGTTAGCTTGACATACGACACCGATATTTTTAGTTATAATGACAATACGGAAGATGGCTATGATGAGGACGGGTTAGGTATTCACAGGCCTAGGTCTGAAGCATATAGAGGTAGTTTTGATGGTAAAGGAGGAACCTATCCTGCTGAGATGATTGGTGATAAGGTGCAAGTAGGTAACATATCTTTTGATATGGGACCTAAAACAACAGCTACATACAATGCAGTAGAATGTGTTGGTCAAACCATTGATTTACCTGCAGGAACACGCGTGCTACATATATTGGCAGCAGCCGATGTTGAACAAGATGTTGTGTTTAGAGCAGGAGATAAAGATATTCCACTAAGCATAGGAGGCTGGTCAGGTCACTTAGGGCAATGGGATACACGTGAATTTGAAGGGGAAGTTATAGAGTTATCTTATTCTTTACGGAATCCTTTAAAAACAATTCATCCAGCATTTTATAGAGATCATCGTGTTGCTTGGTCGGCGACGCATCACCATATACCTACGGGAGATAAAATGTATGGGTATAGTTATCTGTTTGCTTACCGGTTAGAAATCCCTGAAGGAGCAACCAGCATAACATTACCGAATTCAAGGTTTGTTCGTATTGCAGCAATGAGTGTTGGTGATGAAGGAAAGGCAGAAGCTTTACAATCGCCTTTTGAAGATTTACATCGCGATGAAGAATTCAAAGAGCGATTCTTTCACACAAACTATTAAGCCAATTATTTAAAATTTCAACTACTGAATTATGTCAAATTTTAGCAATAAATTTAAAAAAGGAATCGCTTTATTCCTTCCAGGTATATTTTTGCTTGGTTTTAATATCGGAACAGGAAGTGTAACCTCAATGGCAAAGGCTGGTGCTAGTTACGGCATGGAACTACTATGGACAATAGTAGCCTCTTGTTTGGCCACCTATTTTATGATTAGTTTATATGGTCGATACACCTTAGTAACTGGAGAAACGGCATTGCAGGCATTTAGAAAACACGTGCATCCTGGTTTTGCGATATTCTTTATTGTAGCCCTAACAGCGGGTGTTTCTGGAAGTGTTATGGGAGTTATGGGGATTGTTGCAGAAATTTGTTTTGAATGGTCTAAAGGTGTCGTTGAAGGTGGGATTCATCCTGCCTATTTTGCAGGTTTCTTTGTCTCTTTGGTATACTTCATCTTTTGGAACGGAAAGACGCAATTTTTTGAGAGAGCTCTTGCCGTAATAGTAGCGATCATGTCTGCAAGTTTTTTATTAAACTTCTTTATCATGATGCCACCTCCAATGGATATTATAAAAGGATTGGTACCCGGTATTCCAAGTTCACTTGGTGAAGGTGATCAACCACTTTTAATTATAGCATCTTTAGTTGGGACAACCGTTTTTTCTGGGTTGTTTATTATCCGTACAACTTTAGTAAAAGAAGCAGGTTGGAAAATTGAGCATGCCAAGCAGCAACGCAACGATGCGATAGTTTCAGTATCCCTAATGTTTATTATTAGTACTTCTATTATGGCTGCGGCAGCAGCAACCTTGTATGTTGAGGGTGTTGAAATGACAAGAGCTTCTCAAATGATTGAATTACTAGAGCCTTTAGCGGGTAGTTTTGCGACATCTGTATTTGCCATAGGTATTATCTCAGCAGGGGTTTCATCACAGTTCCCAAATGTGTTAATGTTACCTTGGTTATTATGTGATTATAACAATTCAGAAAGAGAAATGACCTTACCAAAATATAGGATAATGGTACTTTTAATATCATTGCTGGGGCTTGTGGTTCCTATTTTTGGAGGTAGACCAATAGCGGTAATGATTGTATCTCAGGCATTGAATGCTGTTATTTTACCAGCCACTGTTGGAGGTATTATTTACTTAACAAATAGAAAAGATTTAATGGGGAAATATAAAAATACGACTTCAACGAATGTGTTTTTAGGGTTGATTTTACTGTTTTCAGTATTTACATCTATACTAGGAATTAGAGGATTAATTGATACAATATCAAGTTTATAAATATGAGTCATACAAATGATTTGAAGCAATTCGCGTCCTTGCCGTTAAAGCAACAAAATAATAGAGTGTGGAGAACCTATGGCGGAGGTGCTTTAATAGATAAATGGAAAAGTAAAATTCCAGCAGTTGATGGAGATATGCCAGAGCAATGGATAATGTCTACAGTTACTGCCAGAGGAAAAGGACGACCAGAAGATGAAGGATTGAGTTTAATAGAAACTCCAATAGGCGTGAGATCTCTAAAAGAGTTAGTGGAGTCCGATAAGGAATTATTCTTGGGGAAAGCGCTCGCTGAAAAATTTGGAACAACAGGCGTGCTTATAAAAATGTTAGACTCCAACGAACGACTCACCATACAAGTACATCCAGATAAAGAGTATGCAAAAAACAAACTGAATTCTGTATTTGGTAAAACAGAGTCTTGGTATGTCTTAAGCAAAAGGGAGATTGGAGGAGAACCAAGTGTGGTTTATATGGGCTTTAAAGAAGGGGTTACCCAAGAGGTTTGGAAACAGTATTTTGAAAGCCAAGATATAGAAGGGATGTTGAGTTGTCTTCATAAAATTGAAGTAAATCCGGGAGATGCCTTTATGATTTATGGTGGCGTACCTCATGCAATTGGGGCTGGATGTTTTTTGATGGAGGTCCAGGAGCCTACAGATTATACCATGCGTGTAGAAAAAATAACACCCGCTGGTTTAAAAATAGCTGATGAATTAATACATCAAGGGGTTGGTGAAGCAAGCATGTTAGAGTGTTTTCACTATGATACGTATTCGTACCAAGAAGCATTGAACGCTTGGAAAATTAAACCTCAGGTAATTGATAGTTCTGATGCGTTTGAACTACGATCCATCTTCAATGAAACACATACAAATTGTTTTGCTTTAAAGGAATTGGATTTACTAGAAAATGGCAGTACCTATTCAATAAAGGCGAACGGAAGTTTTTATGCAGCCGTTATCTATTCGGGTGATGGCGTATTAATTTGCGATGGAAAAGATTACGCATACACCCAGGGTGATGAATTCTTCTTATCGGCGGCAATTGATGAAATTACATTTAAGTCTTCAACTAAATCAAAAGTTTTATTGTGTTATCCTCCTTCTTAGTTAAAAGTAAAACAACTTACTAAGTTAACGGCTTCTACCTTTTTCAATCATGGCATCTAACCGTTGCTTAAGCTGATTCACTTTTTTAGGATTTTCCAGCGCCATGTTTTTCAATTGTTGAGGGTCTTCACTTAAATTAAATAATTCAACATTTTCATGGTGCGCAATAACGCCCCGTTCTTTTTTAAACCAATCGGGGTCTTGGTCTACGGCTCCTGATGGTGCATCAATATAAACCCAATTGTCAAAACGGATACCCATTTTTCCTTTTGTGTTATGATAAATAATGGGTGGTCTGTTAAATTTAGAATGATCCGGTTGAAATAATGAAAGTATACTAAAGCTGTCCTCACCAGCATTCTCAGGTAGTTTAGAACCAACTATTTCTGAAAAAGTAGCCATCATATCGGTTAAGCAAAATTGCGTGTTGTTAACCGTATTTGGTTTAACCTTCCCCGGCCATTTTATTATAAACGGTGTACGATTACCCCCTTCCCAAGCATCGCGCTTAATGCCGCGCCAATTCCCCATACTATAGTGCTTAAAGTTTTGTACTCTGGAATACGTGAATTTATCAGGACCATTATCAGAAGTAAAAATAACAATCGTATTATCTTCCAATCCTAATGCTTCTAACTTATCAAGTATTTTGCCAATATAGTGGTCAATTTCGAATACATAATCACCATAACTACCAACTTTCGATTTACCCCTGAACTCATCAAGCGGCGTATACGGTGTATGTGGACCAACAGGATCCCAGTATAGAAAAAAAGGTTTGCCTTTATCTAATCTGAATTTTGGGTTCTCTATTTTCGCTGCATACGACTCTAAATAGTCAATAGCATTTTCAGCACTTTCAGGTAATAAATCGTATGGATTTTTGATTTTAAGTGAAGGATCTTGAGGTAAACTATTTTCAAAAACCATTTTTGCATCACTAATGATATCCATCCCTGGAATTGTATCAATCCCCTGAACCGGGAAAAGATAGGTTTGTGTATAGGAGTAATCGAAACCAAATAATTGCGATCCCTCAAGTTTTTTATTAGGGAAATCGTAGGCTTTCTTCGATCCTGGTTTCATACCTACTTTTACGGCATCTGAATAGTTGTGACGCAGTCCCCATTTACCCATTTGTGCGGTATTATAACCATTGTTTTTAAGCATGGATGCAATAGTTTCTCTACCATCCTCTATAAATACATCTCTAAATTTTTTTCCATTACCCGCTCCACCTTGGCCTCTTCGCCAAGGATAACGACCTGTTAAGAGACCATATCTACTTGGGCCACATACGGCTGCAGCTGTATGAGCATCTGTAAACCTCATGCCTTCTTTCGCTAACCTATTAATATTTGGAGTAGGTATCAAAGACTCAGGGTTATAACATTGCGGGTCGCCATAGCCCAAGTCATCTAATAATATGAATAAAATATTTGGTTTTTTTGGCAATTCGGTTACTAGTACAGCTTCTTGTTTAGAGTCGTGTCTGCAACCAATGAGTATAACAAGACTCATTATGAGTAATATGTTCGGAAAATAGCCTAATTTCATTTTGGTTTAGTATAAATTTATTGCTTAATCTTTTTATTTGAATACTTTTTAATTTCTGTTTGAAATGCTCTAGATGGATTGACTGAGACCAATAGATTGAATTCCTCATCAGTAAATCCACGTGATTTTAGCTCTGGATAGAGTTGTTTAAATAATGCTGTGTAAGGTGTGATTTTTTGTTTCTCCTTTTGGGGATCGTACCAACCTGCATCATGTGAAATTAAAATATTGTCAAGGATTCCATTTTTTTTGGCGTAAAGGATTTTTTCAACATGTTTTTCTAAATCATTTCCTAAACCATCAAAACTTATCCAACAACCCATTTTTGCTGCTTTTAAGTAGGTGTTATTGTTGTTTTCTGATTGCGCATGCACCCAAATAAATGCTCTTGGAGATACTCCCATGTCCATAATAATTTTCAATTGGGGCCACAAAATTATTGCTTTTCCTGTATGAGAAGCGATGGTTAAACCTGTTTCTAGATGGGTTAAGGCTGCTGCTTGAACTAACTTTTGGTGTAAAGAAGATAGGGTATTGGCCTTGTCAACGCCAATTTTTATAAATCCAGGTTTAATTGAAGTACCATCGATTCCATGCCTGTATTCATTAATCCATATTTCTGAAAGGCTTTCTGCACTCCCTTCCTTGGCGTATTTGGGAAGGAATTTATTATTTCGCGCTCCATAAAGACCAGTGTTTGTTACAATTCTCAATCCAGTTTCTTGAGCCAATTTTTCAAGAAGCCGTACATCTCTTCCAAGATAATTTGGCGTGGCATCAACAAAATAATCAACTTTGAATTCCTTCAATTCTTCAAGATAGGGTGTCATGGTTTTTATAATAGTATCATGATTCAAGGTGCTTGGTTGAATACTATCTGCACCAATAAAATCGACTAATACATGTTCATGTGACAACCAAATTTGATTGGATTCTATCTCACGAACTTCCAATACATCTTGAACAAACCGCGGTTCAGGTACAGAACATCTAAAACCCATCAATAGGACTAAGAAAAAAACAAATAATATAGATTTTTTATTCATCAAATTCAGCATTTTAATTTGTCTGTTTATCCGATATGGTGAAAAACCTATACTATTGTTTTAATTCATACCATAATTCTATAAACATGATATATATAATCTATGAAGCTAATTTTTAAACCTTACTAGTTGAAAATATTTATTTTTTTAAGGGTCTTTAAATAATTCTTACCACCTAATTTCCAAGTCAATACGCATAGAGCAATACATGGAATAAGTATCCATGCCCATTGGTCAATTATAGAATCGTGTGCGTGTTGAGTTACAGTTGCGTGTGCGTTTATAGTCTGAATACTTAATAACAAGACCAAAAGAGATATTACTTTTTTCATAATTGGAAATTTATTGATTAAAATTAAGTTTGTTTTTTAATTGATAGGGAGATTGGATACTTTGCTTACTTATTTTTTTTATGTCCTCAAATTCAGGTTTTGTCTTTTTTATACCCGAAGGAGTGATGGATTCTTTAACGGTGATCTCTCCAATTGAAGTTTGTTTTTTTAAAATCTTTCTTGGAAGTTCCATTCGTTCTATGTCAAAATAGCGCAGGCCTATAGTACTTGTATTGTCAAATAAATATCCAGAGACTTTTTCTAATGATTCCTTTTTAAGAATAATTTTAAGAATGAACCCAAAGCGTCCTTTTTTCATAATTTCTTGGGACAAGCTAAAATCTATTGCACCAGAATCAAGTAAACCTTGTTGAAAATCTGTTCCCAAATATTCAGGAGACATGTCATCAATGGATGTTTCCATTTGTACATAATTTTCTTTCGCATTAGCTGTTTTATTTTCTAACAAAGATATTCTTACAACATTGGGTTGGTGAAAATCCTTTTTCCCCGGGCCATAGGCTATTTTCTTTGGAGTGAGATTATTGCTATTACTAAAATTTGGATTTAAATATTTTAATATTGCTGCTCCAGTAGGAGTAACTTTTTCGCCCTTTTCTTCTCCTGGGTAAATGGGGATCCCTTTAAGTATTTCGGCAGTGGCCGGAGCAGGTATGGGTAGCATGCCATGTTGGGTTTTTACCATACCAAACCCAGTGCAAACAGGTGTGCAAATAACATTAGAAATACTTAACTTATCTATTAAAACAGCGTTTCCGACAATATCTATGATAGAATCTACTCCACTTATTTCATGAAAATGAATAGTTTCTAATGGCATGTCATGAATCTTAGATTCTGCCTTACCAATAATCAAGAATATTTCGTGTGCTATTTTTTTAGCGTTATCGGTAATATGAGCATGATCTATAATCTTTTGTATGTCTTTTAAATGTCTATGGTTGCCATGGTCGTGAGAATGATCATTCTCTTCATGAGCATGCTTATGATGCTTGTGTTGCCCTTGTCCGTTTAGGTCTATTACCTCAATATAATTACAACTGATTCCGTTTTTATTTACTTTGTCAATTTCTATTTTTCCATCCGGAAGATGCAGTTGCTTCGGTAAGTTTTTAAGAATGTCATAGTCATCAAGTAAGTCGCAAAATGCGCTTAAAAACATGTTTCCCGACAAACCAGAAAAGGCCTCAATATAAATAGTGTTCATTATCTTTTTAAGTTTAATATCCTTAAAGCACCCATTGCTGCTCCGTAACCATTGTCGATATTTGTTACTACGATTCCGTTGGCACAACTTGTCAACATTGCATGAAGTGCAGTTTCACCATTTTTTGCTGAACCATAACCTACTGATGTTGGTACGGCAATGATAGGCTGAGGTAATAACCCTCCAACTAATGTAGGTAAAGCTCCTTCAAACCCTGCAACAACAATTAATATGTCAAATGTTTTTAATTCTTCAATTTTATTTAATAATCTGTGAACTCCAGCAACGCCAACGTCATGAATAACTTTAGCATTAATACCCATATATAATAGCGTGTAATAGGCTTCATGAACTACCCCTTCATCCGAACTTCCTCCGGAAATTATTCCAACTTTATAATGTTTGTCATTATTTTTAATTTCAGAGAGCATAAAAATTTGTGATGCTTCATCGTAAAACCCTGACTTAAATATTTCTAACAAAGCAGACGCTTTTTCAGCTTGAAGTTTTGTAATCAGTACATTCTCATTTTTCTCCGTGTAGGTATTAAGTAATTCAATTAAAAGGTCCACACTTTTAGAAGCTCCGAAAATGACTTCGTCAAATCCTAAGCGTTCTTTTCTATCATAATCTATGTTGAATCGTTTAGACATTAAGTACACGATTTAGTTTTCCAGATACAAATCCTTCATTATCAATTTTAACTTCTTTAAACCCTAAGTTTCGTATCCCTATGGAAATCATTTCAAATTTTTCTATCAATTTTTCTATTTCATTATTAGGCACTTCAATGGAGGCTTCATCCCCGTTATTCCTGACTCGAACTGTATCAAAACCAAAATCATTTAAAATGTATTCGGCATTTTCAATTTGTTTTAATCGCTTCTTATTTACCTTGGTTCCATAAGGAATTCTAGAACTCAAACAAGGACTCGGAGGTTTGTTCGCTGTTTCTAATCCCAATTCGTTAGCTAATTCGATTACCTCTTTTTTGCTTATTTTTAATTCGGCTAAAGGGGATTGTATTTTATGCAGATTGGCAGCTTGTAATCCAGGTCTATAATCACCCAAATCATCTAGATTTGTTCCGTTAAGGATGGTGTACTCTGGATATTTTTCTTGAATTATATCTATCATTGCCTCATACAAATGATTCTTGCAAAAAAAACATCTATTACTAGGGTTTTTAGTATAATTAGGATCATTTAGTTCATCCGTTTTAATAACTTCTAAACTGATATTATGATGTTCACAAAAAGAAGTAGCCACTTCAAAGTCTTTTGATTTAAGACTTTCAGAATTAGAAATTAGTCCAATTGCATTTTCTTCTAGAACTAATTTAGAAACATATAGAACCAGTGAAGAATCTACTCCTCCAGAATAAGCGGTCACCGTTCCTTTATGGTTTTTGAACCAATTTTTAAGTAATGTTAATTTCTCAGACATAGAATTAGTTAGGATAATATTCTTTTGTAATTTTCTACAACCGTTCCAGAATATGGCTTAGCATAATTGACCAATCGCTCCATATCGCCTTCAGAAAGTTTACTGAATTCTTTAAGAACTTTAATATTGTCTTCCAATTCGTAAGTAAATCGACATCCACTACACAAACTAGAAACTGGTAGAGAATATACATATTCATGTAAATTCGCATGTGTAAGTGCTGTTTTACTTACCACATCTGGAATATCTTTGGTTTTAATATCTTGAGGAGTTGTATCAATTCTACCACCCATCATGCTTCCTCCGGCCATTGTTTTCATTGCAATAACACCATATTCTCTTTCCAACAAAACGGGTAATACATCATGTTGAAATGATTCAAATGAAGGATCACAAACATTCAATGGCATTTGAACCGTATCCAATTCAACCCCTAGTTCAGAAAGCCTATTTAAAAAGTAAAGATGTGTTTTAGGGTTCCTATGACCGGTGAAACCAATATATCTAACTTTACCCTGTTGCTTAGCTTCTAAAAATGCATCTAAAACTCCATCTCTGATTCGGTTTTCAACATCCTTGGGTGTCTGTAAGGCATGAATTTGCCATAAATCCAGTCGATCTGTTTTTAAAGCCTTCAATGATTCACTCAATTGTTGTCTAACACCATCACCAGTTTTGGCTGGAGCTTTAGACATCAAAAATATTTCATCCCGATATTTTGGTGTTAGAAATTTACCCATGTATTCTTCGGATCTCCCATCATGATATCGTCGGGCATTGTCAAAAAAACGGACACCCAACTCCATAGATCGTTCAATCATTTTTTCTGCTTCTTTAGGGTTTTCTGTAAAACCCAAATGATAGCCTCCTAAACAAAATGAGGTAACTTTTTCCCCGTTTCTAATCAACTGCCTTTTAGGCAAAACTTCTCCCAATTTATCTGATGTTGGCATTGCAGATGCCCAATTGGCAATTAAACCAAAAGCGGTAATAGAAGCTGATTTTTTGATAAATTCTCTACGATCTTTCATAATAGTTGGCATTGATTAAATAAAAACGATAATAAGGTATCAATTTTTGAGTGATAATAATAGTAAGGGCATAGTATATTTTAAGTCAATATTCTTTTATAATTTTCTACAACCATTCCTGCATAGGGTTTAGCATAGTTTACCAGTCTTTTCATATCATCTTCAGATAATTTATTGAATTCCTTCAATACTTTTACATTGTCCTCCAATTCATAGGTAAACCTGCAACCACTGCATAAGCTGGAAACGGGTAAAGAGTATACATACTCGTGTAGATTGGCATGTGTGAGTTCCGTTTTATTCACAACATCTGGAATATCTTTTATATGCTTAGGAGTTGTATCAATTCTACCGCCCATCATACTACCTCCAGACATCGTTTTCATGGCAATAACGCCATATCCGCGCTCATTCAAAACTGGCAATACATTGTGTTGAAACGATTCAAAAGAAGGGTCGCACACGTTTAATGGCATTTGAACAGTGTCTAGTTCGACTCCGAGTTCAGACAGACGATTTAAAAAATATAAATGGGTTTTAGGATTCCGGTGACCTGTGAATCCGATATACCTGGTTTTACCCTGTTGCTTTGCTTCCAGAAATGCATCCAATACACCAGTTTTTATGCGGTTATCAACATCCTCAGGAGTCGCACAATCATGAATTTGCCATAAATCCAAGTAATCTGTGTTAAGGGCTTTAAGCGATTCATCTAATTGTTTCTTTACATCGGCACCAGTTTTATGGTGGGCTTTGGACATAAGGAAAATTTCGTCTCTATATTTTGGGGTCAAATACTTCCCCATATACTCTTCAGACCTACCATTGTGATATCCTCTTGCATTATCAAAGAAACGAACCCCTAATTCCATGCAACGTTCAATCATATGTTCTGCATCTTTGGGGTTTTCAGTAAATCCTAAATGATAGCCCCCAAGACAAAATGAGGTTACTTTTTCGCCGTTTCTTATCAATTGACGTTTTGGCAAGACCTCACCTAGCTTATCAGATGTTGGTATTGCAGAGGCCCAATTAGATATTAATCCAAGAGCTGTTATTGAAGCCGATTTTTTAAGAAATTCTCTGCGATCTTTCATGAAATATAAATTCAAGTTACAAAGACAAATAAAAGAGATAGAGTTAATTTTTAATTAATTTTTGATTAATCGAATGGTCATGTGTGTTTTTTAACATAGAATAAGTAAATATTTTCATATGAAATCATTTTGTAAACCATGGCCCATTTTTTTTCGAATGACAGAGTTTAGATATCAATATAGATTAATCAATATTTTTATTCTAATCGTATTCTATTAATAAAATATTAATGAGAAAATAATCCTCTTCAACTACATTGCTACTAAATATAGTGGCATTCTTATCTAATGCAGCAATTTATTTTGTTGTTGTAACAGTCAGATAAAGATTGAGCTTTAGTTAAATATATTAGATAAAGAGATGTTAAATAAATAACCGAATGGCAGACAGAAGAAAATTTTTAAAAAATGCTTTAACCATTTCAGCTGGAAGTGTAGTGGTTAATTTAATGGGTAATAGTAGGCCCATGGAATATTTGAGCGAGAATCAAAAGGTCCAAAGTGTATTGACCAATCCTTTCAACATAGCTCAGGATAAGGTTGATTGGATTAAGGAAGCCACATTGAAACAACTTAAAGGTTGTAGGGTTGAAGGAGCTGGGGGCACCTGGATTCACACACCAGATGGTGTTGGTAATTATAAAGCCTTATGGACAAGGGATAGTTATTATATGGTTGAATACGCTGGTGATTTAATGGATCCGGAAGAAATCAAATCATCTATTTATTACTTAATTAATGGACAGCGAGAGGATGGTTGCATACCAGATCGTGTAAATGCTGCAGGGAAACCAGTATACAGTCCTGGTGCGCCAAATAAACCTATGGCGGATCATGCAGTTGACAATGGTCCTTTTATGGCGATGATGGTCTGTTCATATGTAAATCAATATAATGATGAAAACCTTTTCAAAGAATTAGAGCCCAAACTGCTCAGAGGTCTTGAACAAATACGTGTTAAGGAGAATGGTTTGGTATATAATGATCCTAAAAACCCTGAGTGCGTTTATGGTTTTACTGATATCGTTAAGAAAACTGGTCACCTTCTGTTTTCATCACTTTTGTACTATAAAGCCAATTTAGAAATGTACAAACTGTGCAAGAAGTATGACGTTGGCAATTCCAGTAAATATAGAAGAAGGTCTGAATATGTTCGTCAAAGTATCTATAAATTATGGAACGAAGAAGCAGGTATGTTTTGGGCTGCTGATAAGGACTGTAAGCAAATTGATATTTGGGGAAGCGCTTATGCCGTTGCCGTTGGAATTACTAGTGAAGAACAGACGAAGCTAATTGCCAAATATTTGGTAGAACATTATGATGAAACGGTAATGAAAGGACAAATCAGGCATCTAACAGAAAGTGAAGGGGAATGGCAACAATTGTTTCATGCCTGCGAGCCAGGCACTTATCAAAACGGTGCTTATTGGGCTACACCCCTGTCATGGTTACTTCCACTTTATGATATGCATGAACCGGGATTGTCAAAGAAAACGCTTGAAGCTGTGATAGATGACTTTCAGCAAAACGGCATCAACGAATGTATCAACGATGGCTATGTTAAAGTGCCAAATTTTGTAGTGAGTGCTACCAATGTTTATGCGCTTACTCGATAACAATGTTAATAATTAATAAAATCCGAAATTATAAAAATTAGGGATGAGATTTATTCAATAAAGACAAACGAATAAATAAGATACCCCTAAATCTTTATAAAAAACAAAATAGTAATATGAAATATCAGGCCCTTTTTATCTTAGGACTATTTTTACTCTTTTCTTTTTCATGTACTCCATCAAAGAATAAAAATCAATCTAAAAATAAGGATTTAGTTGCTGTTAAGCAAAGCGCCGTTAAGCCAAACATTATCTTTTTTGCTGTGGACGACATGAACGATTTTGTAAACCCTTTAGGTTATAAACAGGCGATAACACCTAATTTAGATCGTCTAGCTAACATGGGTGTGACGTTTACCAATGCACACGCACCAAGTTCTTATTGCGCGCCTTCTAGAACGGCAATTTGGACAGGATTACAATCTACCACAACAGGTTGTTATAGAGATGAACTGTATAACTATGACTATCCAGATTTAGTACCTCTGCATGAAGCTTTTAAACAAGCAGGTTATAGTACTTATGGTGCTGGGAAGTTGAATCACCATAAAGAAGGTCATGTTGATTTAGATGGTTGGGATGAATTTTTTGCACGTAATGAAAATATTCGTAAAGAAGGCTTTCCAACCGGATATCACGGAGATGATCTGCCACGTCCTACAACAGTTCCAAACAGTCCATATTATACAAAAACGGGTAGAAAAAAATTAATTGGTGGAGGCTTTTTAGAATGGGGAGCCATACCAAATGAAGATACCGATAAAATGATGGGGGTTCAACGAACAAAATGGATTTGTGATTTATTAAAACAAAAACACGAAAAGCCATTTTTTATGGGTTTAGGGCTTTATACGCCTCATTATCCAAATTATGCACCACAAAAGTATTTTGACCTTTATGATCTGGATAAGATTAAACTGCCTGAAATACCTGAGGATGATCTAGATGATTTACCCGAAGATATACGAAAGAAGCAGATTAATAGAAGTCATTATCGTAAAACACTAGAAGAGACTGGTACCTACAAAGAGGCCGTGAGGGCCTATCTGGCAGCAGTTTCATATGCTGACGACTTGTTGGGGGACGTGTTGGATGCCTTAGAAGCTAGCGCTTATAAAGACAATACCATTGTAATATTTTGGAGCGATCAAGGCTATCATTTAGGAGAAAAAGGAGACTGGGGAAAACACACTTTATGGAGTGAAACGTCAAGGGTTCCTTTATTTATTGCTGGATCGACCATTCCTAAGAATAAAAGAGTAGAAAGTACCACTGGTTTAATTGACCTATACCCAACGCTAATAGAATTGTGTAATCTGCCAAAACAGCACAAAATGGATGGAAAATCTTTAGTACCTGAATTGATGAATGATTCGTATGAAGATAGAGATTTGTTTATTCCGTATCACGAAAGGGGTAGTTATGCAATTGTAAATGATAATTACAGATATATTTATTATAAAAGTGGGGGAGAGGAGTTTTACAATACAAAAGAAGATCATAATGAATGGAATAACCTTGTAAGTGATGAGAATTACAATTCAATTATTGATGAAATGAAAAATGTCGTCCCAAATAAATTCAGAAAACCAGCAACCCCTAAAAAGAGTTTGAACTTAATTTTTGAAGAAAACGGATATCATTGGGAAAGCAAAAATGGAGGAAAACCACAAATGACTTTATAATAAGAATTAAATAATAACAAACGAATAAATCATGGAAAATAATGAGAATCATTTAAGTCGAAGAAATGCCCTAAAAACAATCGGACTTGGTACAACAGCCAGTGTATTAGGTCTTGATTTAATAGGGGGTACCAATTCCTTTGCAGCCACCGGAAAAACACCTTCTTTCTTAAAGGGTGTAAAAGTGAAAATTAAAAAGGTAAGGGCGATATTAACGGCTCCATATGGTACCAATTTAGTGATTGTAAAAGTTGAAACAGATCAGGCAGGACTTTATGGGATAGGGTGTGCAACTTTTACGCAAAGAGCACATACAGTAGTTTCTGCCATAGAAGAATACCTCGACCCGTTTTGCAAGGGCAAGGATGTCGCTAATATTGAAGATTTATGGCAAACAGCGTATCAAAGTTCTTATTGGAGAAATGGACCTGTGTTGAATAATGCACTTAGTGGCTTGGATCAAGCACTTTGGGATATCAAAGGTAAAATGGCGAAAATGCCAGTTTATGATTTACTAGGAGGTAAAACTAGATTTGCTGTTGATGCCTATGGACATGCTTCTGGGGAATCTACCGAAGCTGTAATGGATGATGTCGAGAAATTCAAAGCCATGGGGTATCGAAATATTCGTATTCAATTAGGAGGTTATGGCTCTACGCATTTATCTAGAAATCCAGATTGGAAAAAAGCTGGGTTTGGCAGCCCAAGTGATAATACCATAAGTCCGCAAGCTTATAAGAATGGCACTATTGAAATTTTCAAGAAAGCAAGGGAACGCTTTGGAGACGACGTAGAGCTGTTGCACGATATGCATGAGCGACTTCAACCCATGGATGCCATTGACATGATTAAAAGGGTTGAAGAATATAGACCTTTCTTTATTGAAGATCCATTTTCGCCTGAAAACATGGGCTGGTTTGAATTGTTAAGAAAACAATCTAGTGTTCCTATTGCCATGGGAGAACTATTGAATAATCCTCACGAGTGGTTGGAGCCTATGAAAAACAGATGGTATGATTATATAAGGATTCATATTTCTCAAATAGGAGGGATTACACCAGCCATGAAAATTGCACGATTGGGTGAGTGGTTTAACGTACGTACAGCTTGGCATGGACCGGGCGACACATCTCCCGTTGGTCATGCGGCCAATTGTCATATCGATTTGGCCGTTTGGAATTTTGGTGTTCAAGAGGCCAAGATATTTACTGATGTTGCAAGGGAAGTTTTTCCGGGTACACCCACCATTGAAAATGGATATTTGTTCGTAAACGAAGCCCCAGGGTTGGGGATTGATATCAATGAAAGTTTGGCAAAAAAATACCCTCCAGTGAAGTATAATTATAACTGGACTCAAGTAAGAGCTAATGATGGCACACCTGTTCGACCTTAGGGAATTGAATTTTAGCTGAATCATAATTTATTGATAAGTACAAGGAACAAATGAAATTTCCACAATTGATTTTTTGGGTAGGATTTATAGGGTTATCAGTATTTGATGGGTTTACTCAAAACATTCCTGAAGTAGAAATTAATAATGGCTTGATTAAGGCTGGCATCTACCTTCCGGATAGTACAAATGGGTATTATCGAGCTACACGGTTTGATTGGTCAGGACTCATACCTTATTTAGAATATGATGGTCATAGTTATTTTGGAAAATGGTTTAAAAATTATGACCCGCTTCTACACGAATCCGTTATGGGGCCTGTGGAAGAGTTTGCACCACTTGGTTATAAGGAGACGGCAATTGGAGACAGTTTTTTAAAGATTGGAGTAGGTATGTTGGTAAAACCAAAGGAATCAAGATATAATAAATTTAAACTTTATAATATTAGTGACCATGGCACGTGGAAAATCCAAGAGAATTCGAACGAAGTGATCCTTCAGCATAATTTGAACTCTAAAAAATATTCTTATAGGTATGAAAAAGTTATAAGCTTGCCAAAAGGAAAACCTGAATTAATACTTAGCCATCAATTTACGAATACAGGAAATACAAGGATTGAGACAGAGATGTACAATCATAATTTCTTTTTGATAGACAGTTTGAAAATAGGGCCGGGTTATATAGTTAAACTTCCTTTTGATATTGAAACTGAAGGCAAAGTTAAAGGAATTGGAAAGTATGCTGAAGTTTATAAAAAGGAAATCAGATTTGTTGAAAATTTACCAGAAGGGAATCAAGTTTACATCGAATACATTAGAGGATATTCAAAGGAATCTAAAACTTATACAATCAATATAGAAAATAAAACTACAAGAGCCGGTGTAAAAATTCAAAGCAATCGACCCTTATCAAAATTGTCTTTTTGGTCGAACCATAAAACGATTTGCCCAGAGCCTTTTATCAGTATCAAAACTGAGCCAGGGGAAACATTTGCATGGAAGACCACTTATACTTTTTATACTTTTTAAAAAAAACACACTTAAACATTTTAACTTATGAAAAAACTCCAAAACACAGTAATCATTGTTATTTTAGTCTTTGCTACTAGTTGTAAAGAACAGATGCATAAAGATACGATATTAACAAAAGTTGAAGAAAGTCTCCCAATAAGTGATGGAGATGTTATAGCTGTTTTAGAGGCTTTTAATGCAGCCTTGATTAATACGGATAAGCAAGTGTTGGAAGAAATATGTGGCGAACAATTGACCTATGGTCATTCAAGTGGCCTTATTCAAAATAAAGTAGGATTTATTGATGATATTGTTAACGGCCCCTTTGATTTTAAATCAGTGAATTCACCTGAATTAACTATTCAAATTACTGGGAAAACAGCAATAGCCCGATTTATCTTTTTAGCAAAAGCCATCAAAGATGATGCAACGGTTAATATTCGCTTGGGATGTATACAAGTTTTTCAACAACAGGAGAATGGTACATTGAAATTGTTGGCAAGGCAAGGATATAAGTTGCCGGAACCCGATAGTAAAAAGTAGTCCTTAGTTTAAAAATACCCAGCCATTAAGTATCATTATTTAATAAATAACAAGCATTTTGAAAAAAACAATTATTTATAAAGGAGCACTGATTATAGCACTAATATTATTCTTAATATCAATCGTTCAGATTTTTAGAGGAGAAATATCTCAAACTGGACCTTTTGTTATCGGGTTCTTTGTTTTTCTTGGTTTGGGTATTAGCGGAATTAAATCGTTAAATACCTATGTCTTTACAATCTTAATATTTGCAGGAGTATCATTGTCACTTTATTACCCCCAATACTTTACTCATATTGGTGATTTTAAACTTACGATACTCATTATTCCACTAATACAAATTATCATGTTCGGAATGGGAACATCCATGAGTATTCAGGATTTTGGAGCCATTTTTAAATCTCCAAAAGGAGTACTGATAGGAGTTTCTGCCCAATTGGGAATCATGCCTATTATGGGCTATGTTTTAGCCAAAATGAGTGGCTTCCCACCTGAAATTGCCGCTGGTATTGTTTTAATCGGATGTTCACCTAGTGGAGTTGCTTCAAATGTTATGGCATATTTGGCAAAGGCAAATTTAGCTCTTTCAATAACGATTACAACCATAGCCACGCTTCTTGCACCATTTGTTACGCCAGTTCTAATGGATTTATTGGCGGGTGAGTTTATTGAAATTAATGTATTAAAGATGATGTGGAGTATTATTAAAATGATTATTTTGCCCATAGGTGCCGGATTACTTTTCAATAAACTTTTAGGCAAGAGAATTCAAACTCTTAATAGAGCAATGCCCCTTGTGTCTATGTTGTCAATCGGATTAATCATAGTTGTGATAACTGCAGCTGGAAGAGACAGCTTATTAGACATTGGAGGGATATTAATGTTGATCGTTTTGGTACACAATCTTTTTGGATATTTATTAGGCTATTGGTATGCAAGATTATTCAGATTACCAGAACAGGATGCCCGTACAATAGCCTTAGAAGTTGGTATGCAAAATGGAGGTTTGGCTTCAGGCATAGCCAATAGTTTAGGTAAGATAGCAACCATGGGACTTGCTCCAGCTGTCTTTGGACCTTTAATGAATATAACGGGTTCAGTATTGGCATCTCATTGGCAAAAAAAGAGACCAAAAGATCATAAAGAATAAGCATCCTAAAATTTCGGTTGGGACCGATTTTTTATTGAATTTAAAAGAGCATACATGAGAGTGATTTTTTGTTTCACGTTATTATATAGTTTATTAAGTTTTGGTCAATCGAGCAGTGGAGAACCCTCAAAAGAGATAGTTCAGATATATTGCGGAGCATGTCATATTGTTCCTGATCCAAGCCATTTACCAAAGGATTTATGGGAAAAAAATGTATTACCTGAAATGGGTAGTTATTATGGCATCCAAAAACAAGGATTCGGGCTTTTAAAAAAAAGGAAACCTGAAGATGTGGAAGTTATAAAATCCCTTAATATCTACCCAGAAACTCAGGTTATTTCAGATGAAACCTGGCAACTTATAAAAGACTATTATATTAATAATGCTCCGGAGAGCTTTCCAACATATAAAGAAAGAAAAAACAGAACTAAAAATTTAAAGTCTTTTAAACGTCAGGATATTGAATTGTTGGGGCAGCCGGAGTCATTAATTACTTCAATGGTATTTGATGATTCAAAAAATAGGCTATGGGTTGGAGAGGATCGATTGATAGCCTTTTCATGGACTTTGAAAAATGGACCGGCTAATAAAATTACCACAACTAGTACGGTTTCAAATATCCAAATAAAATCTGATGTAGTTTACATGCTTGAAATGGGTTCCCTATTACCCTCAGATCAAAAAAAAGGCTCAGTTGCAATGATATCTAATAATAAAAAGAAAACGATTATTGATCAACTTGGCAGGCCGGTTTACATGAATGTCAATGATTTAAATGAAGATGGTACAAATGAAATAGTTGTATGCAATTTTGGGAATAAATCAGGGGGACTTGAAGTTTATCAGCAGGTGGGTGAGACATTTGAAAAAATCTTGATTCATGAGCAGGCTGGAGCCATTAAAAGCCTGGTTCATGATATGGACAATGACGGTAGGAAGGATCTGGTTGTTATGTTCGCTCAAGGTGATGAGAGCATTTATATTTTTTATCAAAAAGAAGACTTAAAATTTGAAATGGAAAGAGTGCTGAGGTTTAATCCACTGTTTGGTTCCAGTGACTTTGTATTAACTGATTATGAAGGCGATGGCGATATGGATATTGTTGTGGCGCAAGGAGATAATGCCGATTTGTCGGTACGCCCGAAACAATATCACGGAATCAGAATATTTATCAATACAAACAATAAATTTGAAGAAGAATTTTTTTACCCTTTACATGGGGCCACTAAGATAATAGCTCATGATTTTGATAAGGATGGTGACGTAGATCTGGCAGCTATCGCTTTTTTCCAGAATTATGAATCTTTTCCGAATGAAGGGTTTATTTATCTGGAGAATACGGATAGTGAAAATTTTCAATTCGAGTCATTTTCTCTTAAAAATAGCGACCCTGTAAAGTCATTAACGCTGGAAAAAGGGGATGTCGATAAGGATGGTGACATGGATATTATTTTTGGACTTTTTTCCTGGCCAATTACAAAGGCTCCAGAGTCATTGAAAACATTATGGCAAACGGCACCTTATGACTTGACTGTGCTATTTAATAAGCAGGAATGATGTCGATTTAAAATTCTTTTTTTCCGAAGGTACTTTTCGCTTTAGGGGTTTCTTTTTTCTTTTTATTAAAGGCATATGAAAACCCAAATTCTACTATTGGGCCTACCCTTAAGTACTGTGTTTCCTGATAAAAAATTTCCTGACCCTCACTATTAAAGGCTTTTGTATCCAATCCGGTATCATTAGAACCTAAAATATCTATTCCCTTAAGGATAAAATTTAAATTTTTTACATTTTTAGGCGAATAGCTAAAGGCTATATTGGCCAGATAAAACATGTCATTTTTCCCTTGGGCTGTGACCGTTGCAGATTTTATATCAAAATCTGTTATAAATTTAAACTCTTCCGACAAATCAAAAATCGCATTCCCTTTTAAACTCCAATTCGTACTGCTATTATCTTCCTTATATCCAAAAATATCGCTTTTGACTCTATAATTATACAGGGATCCACCAAGGAAGAATTTAGCAAAACTACCTGCTACAAAATTGGCGTTTAACTCGACGCCTAATGAATTGGAATTACCTGCATTCGTATAGCTACGAATCAACACTAATTCTTCGTCATAAATCGTGTTCACTCTGAAAATGGCATTATCAACACCTCTGTAAAACCCGGTAAGGTTTATGTTTTGCTTTCCTATTTTCTTATCATATCCTATTTCAATATTATTGATATATTCTGGTTCTAAATTTGGATCTCCAACAACATACACTTCAAGATGCCTTCTATATAAAAATGGAGCCATATTTTTGACTGGAGGCCGGCTAATTCTTCGGCTGGCAGCCAAATTTGCCTTACTAGTTTTATTGATCTCATAATCTGCATGTAATGCAGGAAACCAATCCAGTTGTTGTACTTTAAAAGTATCTTCACTTGGACTATTAAAAATGGTGAAATAATCAGGGTTGTCAACTTCCATTACCTGGTCTGTATACTCCAATCGTAAGCCCGCAATATATTTTAGTTTTCCAATACTACCGGAATAATCTATATATCCAGCATAAATTCCCCTGGTTAAATCTATTCCATTCTCCAGTTCTACAACTGGGCCATCTAACTGTTCATAATTAAATTCCCCATCAATAATGAAATATTGAGGTTGTATTCCAAGTCCCAAAGTATTTCCATTATCATATTCCTTCGCGTAATCAAATGAAAAGCGATATCCATTTAAAGGTGTCGCATCTGTTTGGTTATAATGCAAAATGAGATCTCCCACCTCTTCCGAAACCGGATCATATTCATAATTGTAATTATCCAGTTCACGACTTAATTTTGAGTTTTCATAAATAAATGATGACGAAATTTCAGTCATTTCATCGATCTTATGTACAAAATCTAAACTAATCGTATGAAAGATTCCGTATCGATTATCTGTATTTGGGTTATAAATCCATTCTTCATCCACAGGTACACCAGGAATGGGATTTTTATCAGCATCGCCAAAAAAATTATTGTAAATATAAAACGCTGAACGTCCTTCGGTTCTATTGCCATACATATAGGATATTGACAGCTGACTGGAGGCTGAAATTTTATAATCCATTCCCAAATTTACCGAATGAGATTGATACCATTCTGGCCTTTCACCACTCGCAACCATATGTTTGTATGCTCCCGTAGACGCATCTAATATCCGGGCATCACCGGTTCTCTCACCGTTTACATTTTTGTCACTAATATTGAATCCTCCATAGAATAAAAAGTTCTTTTTACCATACATTAAATTCAAACCTGCACTGTATCGATTATCGGTCATTTCATATCCGCTATAAGGATCAGTAGTATGGCCCCAGGGAGCTCCACCTACAGTACTATTAACCGACATTGATAAGCCTTCAACCCCTATGGATTTGGTTGTAATATTAATGATTCCGCCTTTTCCTTGCGCATCAAATTTTGACGTGGGAACGGTGATTACGTCAATACTCACAATAGCATCACTAGCAATTTGTCCCAGTAACATAGTCGGATCTAATTGACTTGGTTTCCCATTCAGATAGACCATGAAATCACTTGTTCCTCTAACAGAAACTACCCCATTTGGATTTACTGAAACTGATGGTAATTTATTCAGTACATCTGTAGCGGTGCCTCCTCTTGCCGTTTCAAAATCATCGGCATGATATGTTTTTCTGTCGATTTTGGATACCACCGTTCGATTCATGGTTTTGATTTCAATTTCATTAAGTGCTTCACTTACCTGAGACAGTTTTATGGTTGCTAAATCAATGGAAAATTTGGTTCCTGAAAGTTGTAATCCTTTAATTGTATCGGTTTGATAACCCATAAATGAAATAATAAGACCATAGTCTCCGTCAACTAAGTTTTCAATTTTAAACAAACCCTCAAAATCGGAAGTAGCTCCTTTTGAAGTCAAATGCCCATCTTTTAATAGTGAAATAGTTGCAAAAGGGATACTCTCTTGAGTTTGTTCATCAGATAATGCTCCTTTGATTTCTCCATTTTTTTGGGCAACCACTTTAAATACTAAAAGCGTAATGATTAAAAAGGCAAATTTTCGTTTTGAAATATTCATTTAACAATTTGTTTATATTAAGTCCTTTAGGAAAAAAATCGATTCTTTTTTTAAGGGACCGAATATAATTGTGGAACATTAATTAATTCTAAAAAACAGATTAATGCTTAATTTAATTTGTTAAAAGTTTGCTATTTATTTCAATGTTAGCCAAGTTCATCGTTATGGATTCTTATCTCGTATCATCTAAAATTTGCACACTTACAAATCAATTCATTCGTTAGATGTCAAATTGATAAAGAGGTTTAAGCGTTGAATATTTTATTTATATGATTGATTAAATCCAAGTAGTTATTTCTATTTGGTGATAACTACGACCACACCATTTGCACCTCTTGACCCATATGGTGCTGCTTGATTACCTTTTAGTACATTCACAGATTTAACATCAGCTACAGATAAGCTTCTTAGACTATACACAGTTGTTGTGACTCCATCGATTACAATTAATGCCGAATTATTACCATTGAGAGAATTTTTCCCCCGAATAATAATGTCGTCGCCAACTACATTTACTCCAGGGAATTTACTTGTAATCATTTCAATCACATCGGTATAGCCGGAATCTACAAATAGATCTGCATCAAGATAATCAGTAGCATAAACTAAGCTTTCCCTATCAAGATGACCATGGCCAGAAGCATCTTCGATATCTTTTTCGCTTCCTCCAAATTCTATTTGAATATTGAGCGAATCACTTAGACTTTTAACTTTTAACTTTTTCGTTTTAAATCCGGCTACCCTAATTGAAAGCTTATCGTTTTCCTGGCATTCAATGCTAAAAAATCCCAATGAATCTGATAAAGCAGAAGTATTGTTTCTTTTTAACTTGATCTCTGCCTTTTCAACTGGAATTGAATCAAATGCAACTATTTTACCATGAATTATTGCTTTTTGGGCATTCATAGCAAATGGAAGTAAAAAAGTGAAAAGTATTATAAGGTTAATTCTTCTATTAAAACAAGACGAAAAATTCAAAAATGCTGTACTCATCGATTTATATTATTTAAAATTAAACATGTTGACGTCGCTCAATTCTTTAATCATTATTAACAGTTTTACGATCTCTGAAAACTTGTTTTCCGTTAACTGCTGCATTCTCCTTTTTGATATTATTGAATTGACAACCAATGATCTTATTTTTCTTTTTTGGTGTCAATAGTAAATATCTAGATCAATTCCCTTGTTTTAACCCCCTCGTATCTTGCTGACTTATTCTTTTTTAACCATTCCAATAAGTCGGTTCTCAACTCTTCAGCCTTTGCCTGATAATTTCCCCTGTTTGGATTTTTTCCCAACAGATTGTTCATTTCATTCGGATCCTCATTTAGGTTATACATGGCATTGATAACAGTAGATTCTTTTGTATAAGGAATCATGAGTTTCCATCCACCTTTCACAATCATATAATTTGGCGATACAGGGCCTCGGTAATCCCATTCGGTAACAACATAATTGCCATGTTTCTTATCAGTTCCTTCTATCAATCCCCTTAAACTTTTCCCGTCAGAAGGATGTTCTTCAATGGCCAAATAGTCTAAAATTGTAGAAAATAAATCAACGTTAGATACATAACCATTCACCTCAGTTTTCTTTTTGATTTCTCCTGGAAAACTGATCAATAAAGGAATATGAGAGGATTCTTCATAGAACACATTTTTTTCTCTTAAACCATGAGCTCCGAGCATTTCGCCGTGATCACTGGTAAACACAATCAAAGTATCATCAGTTAAATCATTTTCATCCAATGTTTTTAATATCTCTCCAATCCAAACGTCAATTTCCTTGATAATTCCATAATAATTAGAAATCATGTACTTTATCTTCTCAGGATCTGAGTACTCTGGAAGATTCTCCCTGCCATTTGCGTTTGAATAAGGCGAGTTTTTCATGTCATCATTTAGGCTTGCAGGAGGGGTCATGTCTTTGGCAGGATACATACCATAATAAGGTTTTGTAGGTGTCATTGGAGCATGGGGCATGTGCAGTGAAAGTGTAATACTAAAAGGTTTGTCTTTCAGCCTCTCGATGGCTGCAATGGTCTCTTTGGCTTGATAGGCGGTGATACTATGTTCAGCAGGTACTAGTAATTCGCCGTGTATATCGGGTTGTGATCTTCTTATCTTCTTATGTGCTTTTACATCTTCATAGGTGTGCCCATAATAGCTATCAATTGGATCAGGCCGATAAGGTCTTTTAATGAAGGTGTCATAAAATTCATCATCATTTAAATTTTGTATAGGGAAATGAGCGTTAAGATAATCTCTATAAATATGATTTTGGCCCCCATGTAGGAATATGGATTTTCCATTTTCTGAATACTTCTTGGGATTTTTATAAATTTCCGCATGATTTGACTTGACATGCCATTTTCCATAATACTCACAATGGTATCCGTTTTCTGTTAATATTTCATCAAATGTTTGTGTGGTCATTACGGGTTCATCATCGTAAGTATAAGTTTTGGCATTGGTATTCACACCAGTTTTTTCAACCGTCATACCCGTGAGGATAGAAGATCTTGCCGGACCACAAACCGCCATGGGAGTATACGCATTTGTAAAATAGGCCCCACCTTCCGCTAGCCGGTCTAAATTTGGGGTTTCCAGAACTGAGTTACCAGCAATGCTCAAAGCCTTGTATTGCTGTTGGTCTGTGATAATGAAAAGAAGGTTCTTCTTTTTCTGAGCAAGAATTCCTGATGACAGGAAAAAACTCCCCAAAATTATGGTTACAATTTTTAATGTTATGTTTTTACTTAGTTTCATTTAATTTGTATTTTTTTCTATTATTTCTATATAAGTTTCCTTCTTTGAACGCCATCGTAATGAATAGATTTATTTTTTTTCAACCATTCTAAAAGGCATTTTCTCAGTTCTTCGGTTTTTGCGGAATACATGCCCTTTTTTGGATTCTTACTTATGAGATTATTCATTTCATGTGGATCCGAATTTAAATCGTACATCGCGTTGATTACATCAGAGGTTGCCGTATAAGGGATTATAAGTTTCCAACCATCTTTAATGATCATAAAATTCGGAACTGTATCCCCACGATCCCATTCAGTAACAACATATTCGCCATGTTCGGTTTCTTTACCTTCTATAAGATCTCTCAAACTTGTTCCATCTGATGGATACGATCCTTCAATTTCTAAATAATCTAAAATGGTGGAGAAAAGATCTACATTGGATACATAACCATCAACAATGGTATTCTTTTTTATTTCTCCAGGGAAACGAATGAGTAATGGAATATGAGAAGATTCTTCGTAAAAAACGTTTTTTTCACGCATGCCATGTGCTCCTAACATTTCACCATGATCGCTAGTGAAAATAATTAAGGTATCGTCAGTGAGTCCATTTTTATCCAAGGTTTTTAAAATTTCACCGACCCAAACATCAATTTCCTTAAGGATACCATAGTAGTCGGAAATCATATACTTTATTTTTTCTTCATCCCTATACTCTGGCAAATTCAATCGTTGGTTGGCCTTTTTATAGGGTGAGTTTTCCATATTGTCATGCAAGCTTGCGGGAAGTTTCATCTCTTCAACAGGATACATGCCTGAATAAGGTTTTGTTGGTGTCATTGGAGCGTGAGGCATGTGCAATGAAAGTGTAATACTAAATGTAGAATCTTTTAAACGTTCAATTGCAGCGATGGCTTCTTTTGCTTGATATGCTGTAATACTATGCTCGGCCGGAATCAGTAATTCACCGTGTAAATAAGTTTGTTTTCTTCTCTTTTTATCTTTTACTTCTTCATGAGTCTTCCCATAATACGAATCAATAGGATTGGGTTTATAGGGCCTTTTTACGAAGGTGTCATATAACTCACCTTCTTTCAATTTTGGTTGTGGATAGATTTCATTGATATAATCCATAAAGACATGGTTTTGTCCTCCTGGTCCAAATCTTGATTTTCCATTTTTTGAAGTCAACTTAGGGTTTTTATATACATCTCCTTTAGATGTCAACACATGCCATTTACCGTAATACTCACAATGATAACCTTTACGCGTCAAAATTTCATCAAAGGTTAATGTTGTCATTACCTTTTCATCTTTATACAAATACGTTCTAGCATTAGAATTAACTCCCGTGCTTTCAACGGTCATTCCTGTTAGAATGGACGATCTTGCTGGTCCACATACTGCCATTGGTGTATAGGCGTTTTTAAAATACGCTCCTTGCTTTGCTAATCTATCTAAATTAGGCGTTTCCAAAACAGTGTTTCCTGCAATACTCAAGGCTTTGTATTGCTGCTGATCGGTCATGATAAACAGCAGGTTTTTCTTTTTTTGAGCAGCGGTTGAAATTGAAAGAAATCCAAACACTATGATTAGAAACAAACCTAAAAAGGGTTCTTTAACTTGCAATATTATTTGATTTTTGGACTTCATTTATTTGAGTTATTAAAGCCTTTTGGCAATTTTATTTTGAGTTCTTTACTCCAATTGTTTATTTGTTCCAATAATCCTGCTTCTACCGGAATTCCATGTTCGAGTCGTTCTTTTTCTTTGGCATACTGATCATCTCCAGGTGCTAAGACCGGTTTATCCTTGTCCTTAACGGTTTGCAACCGAGCGGATTCTACCATATTTGCCACTGTTTTTGAAAGGTCTTTACCTCCGAAAAAACGCAGGGGATCTATGGCGATTACCAAAGATCCTAAATGCCTTTGCTCCGAGAGATCTTCATACATAGATGGAATATTTAGCCCAAAAGGCATTCCATTTAAGGGTCCACATAGTAGGTCAATCATAAAGGCAAGAGCGTATCCTCTGTGGTCGGCCATCGGACGTAAACTGGCAATATCATGCGGATTTTCGGTAGCATTTCCTTTTACATCATAACCAACAGTATCAGGTATTTTACGATTTTCAATTCTGGCATTCATCACATAATTAAAGGCCTTTGCACTAGTGGCCATATCTAAACAAACTGGTGGCCCATCCGAATTTGGAGCCGCAATACAAATTGGATTGGTACCTAGAAACTTTTGATACCCTCTATGTGGTGCGACAAAGGAATCTGAATGGGTAAAGACGATCCCAACAAGGCCTGCTTCAGCAATCATTCTCCCATAAATTCCAATCGCTCCACAATGTGAAGATTCTCTAATACCTACTATTCCAATACCATTTTTATTGGCTAAGGAAATCGCCTCATTTGTCGCATCACCCATCACTACAATTCCCAATCCGTGGTCACCATTTACATTGGATGAACAAGGTCCGGTATTTTCAATGGCAATTTTAGGTTGTGGCTTGACGGATCCTGCTCGAATTCGATTAAAATAATGGGGAAGACGTGCAATGCCATGCGAATCAATGCCCCACAAACTAGTTTGAACAAGGCTTTGGCTGACAAAATCGGCGTGTTCTTCAGATAACTCTAATGTTAGCAAACAAGACTTCGCCCAATCAGTGAGTAAAGCGCTGTCAATATTGTTTTTTTTGCTCATTGTAAATGATATACCTTATTATAAAATTGGGTTCATTATTTCTCCCAATATTTCGCTCCAGGTAAAGCTCCATTCATTCGGTATCCACCATCTACTGTAATATCTTGTCCTGTCATATAGCGTGATTCATCACTAGCGATAAAAACTGCTGCATGCGCAATCCAATCTGGTTCCGCTATTTCAGCTAGAGGTACGCGATCATATAGTGAACGAACTACCGATTCTGTATACATAGGAATCGTTAATTCCGTATAAGTTGCTCCAGGTCGAATAAAATTGGCAGTAATTTTATTTGGTGCTACCTCAGTGGCTACGGTTCTCATCAGTGCTTCAATACCACCTTTTGAAGCGGTATAATGACCGCAATCAGGTTCGCTTATTACAGAATGAATACTGGATATGGAAATAATTCTACCTGGCTCATCAGTAGGGATCATTTCTTTTAAGGCTCTCTTAGTACATAAAAACACACTTTTTAGATTGGTTCTAATGATTAGGTCCCAATCTTCTTCTGACGTATCAACAACAGGCGATTGCCTGATAATTCCAGCATTGTTAACCAACACATTAAGTCCACCCATCGCCTTAACAGCTTTGGTAAAAGCAGCATCAACCTGTTTGGCATCACCCACATCACAATGCATGGAATAGGCAGTTCCTCCCTCACTCCTAATTTCTGCAACTGCTTTTGCTGCAGCCTCATCATTGATGTCTAAGATGCAAACTTGAGCACCTTGTTTGGCAAAATTATTCGCAATTGCTCTACCTATTCCAAAAGCAGCTCCGGTTACGATGGCTTTTTTGTTCTTTAATCTCATATTTATTTATTCAATGGTTAATAATATATTACTTCTAACATGATAATGTTGATTTTCTATACAAGGGAAATGCCGTGTTTACTGAAGGGTTGACTATAAATTCGTTTGCCTATTCCGGCGTATATTGCATTGGCCAAGGCCGCCGCTGCCGGAGGTAAAGTGGGTTCTCCTAAGCCTGTTGGGTCTTCATTACTTTCTACAAAATGGGTTTCAACTTTAGGACATTCGGGATTACGCATATGCCTATATGAATCAAAATTATTTTGGACGGGAACTCCATTATTAAAAGTGAGTTCTCCATACATGGCATGACCAATACCGTCAACAACGCCTCCCATTGCTTGATTTGCGGCTCCGGATTTATTAATAATAATGCCACAGTCGGTTGCGACAACAATTCGTGTTATTTTTGGTTGTCCGTTTTCTATTGTAATTTCAGCCACTTCGGCCACATAAGAATCATGCGAATAATAGGCACTAATTCCCTTAAAAACACCTTTCTTTTTGGTGTGCCAGTCAGATTTTTCAGCCGCTAATTTGATGACTCCTGCCAATCTAGAAGGTTTGTATTTTGCTTTACCAATAGGTGATTTTTCGGCTTGCTTTAAGGACTCCAATCGAAAATCTATTGGATCAATTTTTGCTAATTCAGCGAGTTCATCGATAAAAACCTGCTCAGCGAAAGCCAAAAAATTTGAAGTAGGTGCACGCCATGCTCCAGTAGTAATTTCACTTTTTAAGGTATGTGTTTCCAATTTGAAGTTAGGTACCGCAGCTTGTGGCCATGTTCCCGGTCTAACTGTATTTCTCATTCTAACCCCCGCACCTGTAAGGTGATATGCAAGTATTTTACCATCTTTAATGCCCGCTTTGATTCTATAAGCTGATGCGGGACGATAAACTCCAGCTGTCATATCATCTTCACGGGTATAGATCAATTGTACAGGTTTTCTAATTTTATCAGAAATTTGAGCGGCTTCTAATACAAAATCCCCCCGGAGTCTTCTGCCGAAGCCTCCACCTATTCTGGATATGCCAACAGAAATTTCAGACTCATTTCTTTTGAGTAACTGAGCAACTGCTTTTCTGGAATTGGCAGGTGTTTGTATTGGGCCATATAATTCTACTTTTTTGTCTGAAACATCCGCAAAGAAATTCATGGGTTCCAAACAATTGTGAGGAAGAAAAGGAGCCTCATAGGTTCTCTCAAGTATGGCATCAGCCTGAGTAAAAGCTTCCTCTACATTTCCTTGGTTTACTTTAGGTTTTTTTGATTTATTATTGATCAGCTCAAGCAATTTTTTCTGATGCATTGTAGAATCTTCTGAACTGAGGGCTTTAGACCAATTTGCTTTTAACACTTTTACCCCATTGATGGCAGTCCAGGTTGAATTGGCAATTACTGCAACTTTGTTATCTAATTCTAATACATCTATAACACCTTTGATACTGCGGGTCTCTGTATCATCTATTGAGTTCAATACCATTCCAAAACCCGGGGGGCGAAGTACACGGGCATATACCATGCCTTTGCGCTGGGTATCAAATCCGAAAAGGGGAGTTCCAGTTACAATATCGGTTGCATCTACGTTGAGTATAGGTTTGCCAATAATTTTAAAATCTTTGGGGTTTTTTAATTTTACCTGTTTTGGAATTTCCATGGTAGCTGCAGTCGCAGCTAGTTCTCCATAGGATAGTTTTTCTCCTGATTTATGAATCACAAAACCTTTTTCAGTATACAAGTCATTTACTGTTGTACCCCATTTATCTGCTGCTGAAGCAACAAGTATTTGACGTGCCGTAGCACCAGCTTCCCTTAAAACAGACCAGCTTTTATGAATAGATTGACTACCTCCGGCTACTTGTCTTTTATACTTACCATTATTCAAGTCTGCCTGTTTAACCACCACATTTTTCCAATCTACATCTAATTCTTCAGCAACGATCATTGGCATGGAAGTTTTAATGTTTTGACCTATTTCGGGGTTTTGAGAAAAGATAATCACAGTATTATCTTCTTTTATAATAATAAAACCGTTAAGTTCTGTTTCTAAAGGTACAAGTGACTCCTGTGTTGACCAGGATTCCCCTTGAGTTGATATCCAACTATAACTCAACATAAGTCCCCCAGCTGCTGCGGCCGAGGTCATAAAGAATGCCCTTCTACTTTGATGATTTTTGATTGGTTTCATGGTCTATTGGTCTTATAATTTTTAAGTATTTTCAGAGGCCTTTTTCACCGCTTCATTAATTTTATCATAGGTTCCGCATCGGCATATATTTCCTGACATAATTGAAGAAATTTCCTCTTTAGTAGGCTTGCTATTGGAAGCCAATAGAGATGAAGCCGTCATGATTTGTCCTGCTTGGCAATAGCCACATTGTGAAACATCATGCTCAATCCAGGCCTTTTGAACCGGATGAGAACCGTCAGCTGACAGGCCTTCAATAGTCGTTATTTCGGCATTTGCAGCCGCTGATATCGGGAGCAGACAAGATCGGATAGCAGCACCATTGAAGTGAATTGTACAGGCTCCACATTGTCCTATTCCACAACCAAATTTAGTACCTACCAAATTCAGGTGATCTCGCAATACCCATAGGATTGGTGTTTGGGGATCGACATCAATGGTATATTTCTTTTTATTAACTTTTAAAGTGAATTCGCTCATGTCGTTCGTTTTTTAAGATTTTTACGAATCATTTATTCCTTAATTGATTTAACTCAAATGTAACAGGTAACAATTAATTAAAGATGAATAATCAATTAATTAGAAATTAACTCAGAATAAAAACCAGCACAAATCGGATTAAAGGTCTTTCCATGCATCTATTGAGGTTCCATCAAATAAAATAACCTGAGTTGTTTCTTTATTTTTCTTTTGAGCTATTGTGATGGTAGTTTAAAAAATTAAAACGTTATAAAGTAGTACTTATAAGACATTGATTTTCAAAACTATTATAATTGAATTAATCTATTTTCGTATGATAACTCGCTGTTTGATTCCTTGCGTAAAAGGATAGTTAACGTCATCTAAATAGGTCAATAGTTTCGACCTTAAATTTTCAACTCTTTCAACATAATTAAATCGTTCAGGATTTGAACCCAATAAATTATTCAACTCATGGGGATCATTCTTTAAATCGTAAAGAGCCTCAACATTATTACCACCACTTCGATGAGTAGTCATTAACTTCCAGTTTTCTGTTCGAATCATAATCGACGGAGTACTTTCATTTTCCCATGTCCATTCAGAAATGGCAAAGTCATATTTTGGAGTTTCAATTCCCTCTATCATTCCTTTCAAGGAATAGCCGTCTGAAGCTATATGTTTTAATCCTGCATATTCCAACACTGTTGGGAATATGTTTAGAGTAGAAACCGGTGTTGAAATGGTTTGTGCGGGTTTTATCTTGTTCGGATAGCGGATTAAAAAAGGTACACGAACCGATTCTTCATAAAAATTAAATTTCCCGCGCATTCCATGAGCCCCCAACATTTCACCGTGGTCTGACACGAAGACCAGCAAAGTGTTTTCTGCCAAGTTCAATGCATCAAGTTTATTGAGAATTTTCCCAACCCAATCATCTATTTCGGTTACTAAGGCATAATAATTGGCAACCATATATTGCACTTTTTCTTTGTCATTATAAGGTTCAAAAATTTTACCGGGTGCATAAGGAGAATTTTCTCTTTTGTCTGTGACTGATATTGAGGTAGGCATAGCCTCAGGCTTATACATCGATGCATAGGGTTCAGATGGTGTAATGGGAACATGCGGACAGTGAAAGGAAGATGTCAATATAAACTTTTTATCTTTTAATCGATCCAAGGCATCCAAGGTTTGTCTTCCCTGTACAGCTGTAATGGTATATTCGGCCGGTAAGTCTAAAACGCCATGAACAACAGACTGACTTAAGGTTTTTAAACCTGCTTTTTCAATTGTTGCACCAGAATGCAAGTCCTTATAATAAATATCTGTTGGGTCTAGTTTATAAGGGATTGAACCTCCATAAAATGTAGTTTCATATAGTTCACCTTGTTTTAAGGGTCTTTCTTTTACATTGTCTTTAACATATTGCACATATAGCGGTTCCCAATGGATGATAGGATCTGTTCCGGTCATCCCATCAACGGGGGGATTCGAATATACGCGAGCCATATGTTCAGGGGCATGAAATTTACCATGATACTCTGATTTGTATCCTCTTTTAGCTAATATTTCATCAAAGGTCGGATAATAACAATCGTTGGTTAGGGCATCCTTATTTTTACGAATAGTTGTGGTTTCATTTAAGCGCCCTGTTAGAATTGATGTTCTTGCTGGTACACAAACAGCGGTTGGGGTTACAGCATTGGAAAAATTTACGCCCTCACTTGCCAATCGATCCAGATTTGGAGTTTTAATTATTTTATTTCCTGCATAACCAACAGCATCCCAAGTTTGTTGGTCAGTCATAATAATTAAGATATTAGGCCCCGATTGTGCGGTAAAGTGGATTGTATTTAAAATACAAATAAATAGGCAGGCGATTTTAAAAACATGATTTAAACTAATCATAGGGATTTGGTTTGGTTCTTTTTTATTTTTTTAGAGTTTTTAATTTCGTCAATTTGTTTGATCGCATTTTCCTGTTCCCACTTCATATATGCTGTAATCAGGGGTTTATTATAAGGGTCCCGCATCAATTCTAGAGCAGGATGATTGGTCTCTTGCATCCATTCAACCATGATTTTTCGCATGGAAGTAATTGTTTGTTCAAACTCTTTCTCATAAGCCAAATTGTTATATGAATTTGGATCTTGACGTACATCGTATAATTCTTCAATAATTCGGTATTTATGAAATTCGCTGCGTTTTTTGATTGAAGGAATCGAATCAGATGCTGCCCATATCGCTTTTAATGTCATGCTATGGGTATAATCTGAATTATGTACTTCTTTTGTGCCATCTACCCAAGGATTGTATATATAAACCCAGTCTTTCATGTGCACTGCAAATTCAGGAAACATATTTTTCTGACGCAGGTTTCGGTAATAATAGCCTACAGTATAATCGCGTTTCCCTTGAACTTTTCCATTTAAGAGTGGTACAAAGGATTGTCCGGCCATATAAGTTGGGATGTCTAAACCTAGCATTTCTAGAAGGGTAGGAGCAAGGTCTATAGAACTCACGATATTATTGGAGTCACGACCTCCAGCTTTTATTTTTGAAGGGTATTTTACAATCAATGGAACTCTTAAACTGGTTTGATAACAATTCAATTTGGCATAAGGCATGGAAATACCATGATCCGAGAGGAATACAACAATGGTATGCTCATCCTGTTGTGCCTCCTTCAAAACCTTTAACACTGAACCAACCCCATCATCGCTCCTTCGAACAGAAGAATAATATTGCGCCATTTCCTCTCTTACTTCAGGTAAGTCAGGAAGAAATCCTGGGACCGTAATTTCGTCAGCGGTATATATTTTACTCGGAATACTTAATTTTCCATTCTTTTTTAATTCAGTATAATCAGCTTTCTTTCGTTGATTTTGAGAATCATAAAAAGGACGATGAGGGTCATTGAAGTTCATCATAATAAACCAAGGCTTGTTTCCGGCATCTTTTATGATGTCTTTGACGGCATTTGCGTTGGCCGGAATATTTCGACCTTTGCTTGTTTCTACCTCAGTAACAGCTTTGTCCCAATCATAATTATTTTGTTGCTTGTTAATATTGGCTATATAATATCCGTTTTCTTTTAATATATCAGGCAAGGCAGGTCCTAATCTTTCCAATTCGGTAAAGCCTCTTGTCATAGTTTGATGGCTGTGATTGCCTGAAAGGATTATTTGTCTAGAGGGTGTGCACATGGCCAAGGGCACAAAAGCGTAATCAAATCTAAACCCTTCTCCGGCCAAAGCATCAATATTTGGGGTAATTCCAGCCACCGTGCTATTGTATACTCCAACTGAATTCCAATTCATATCATCAGCTGTGATTAAAAGAATATTTGGCTTCTTCTGGCCAGTTACAATGGATACAGATCCAGTTACAGTTAAGAAAAAAGCGATTGCAGGAATTATGTTTTTAATTCTTTTCAAAATATATTAGATTGGTTAAGGTGTATCAACTCTTCTTTTCAGCTGGTTTGTTTTTCTTCTTTTTGGTCTTTTTATTGCTCATAGGTGTTCCCATTTCATCACGCCATGCTGTGTATTTAGATTTAAGATCAGCCACCTTATCGGGATGCGCTGCTAATAAATTATTTTGCTCTATATAATCATCTTTCAGATTATACAATTCTAAGCTCTTTTGTTTGTTGTATAATAGTTTCCAATCTCCTTCACGAATAGCCCAGGATCCGTCATTACCATCAAAAAATATTTGTTCATGTAAGGGTCGTTCTGATTTTCCATGAATAGTTGAAAGAATATCTCTTCCGTCATATATTACATCTTTTGGCAGCTCAATATCCAAGGTGGCACAAATGGTAGTCATGATGTCGATTGAAATGATGGGTTCATCACTAATATCATGTTTTAATTTATCTGGCCAACTAATGATAAATGGAACTCTATAACCACCTTCATATACCGTGTGTTTAGATCCTTTCAGTGGTAAATTATCAGATAGATTAGAAACAGCTCCACCATTATCTGATAAAAATATTATCAACGTATTATCATACACACCTTCATTTTTCAAAGTTTCAACTACATTACCAATAGCAATATCCATTCTATGTAACATTGCCAAGTAAATATCACGTTTTGGGTTTCCCGTATTGAAAATTTTAATATCGCCTTCTGGTGCCTGCAATGGGCCGTGCACCGCATTAAACGGCAAATACAAGAAAAATGGATTTTTTTTATTTGCTTTAGATTTTATAAAAGAGATTGCCTCTCTTGCCAAATTATCTGTTAAATATCCTGTATCAGAAATTTTTTCCAAATTACGATAGATAGGTTGATGAAAATCATCCCCATTTTCTTTGATTGTTAGATCGAAATAGTCGTGAGCACCGTGTCCCAGAAATCCATAAAATTCATCAAAACCTCTATTGTTTGGATGATACTCCTCGGTCAATCCTAAATGCCATTTTCCAAAGGCTCCGGTTACATACCCATTCTCTTTTAATACATCAGCTAATGTGATTTCAGATAGGGGCAATCCTATTCGGGAATCCGGGGCACGATAAAACCCAAAACGTTGTTGATAACGTCCTGTTAATAATCCGGCTCTCGTTGGTGAACATACATATCCACTGGCATAACCATTTGTAAAAATAATACCTGCCTCCGCAAGTTTATCAATGGAAGGGGTCTTCACTGAGGCAGGCGATCTTTGATATCCCGCATCTGCATTTCCTTGGTCATCTGTAAGGATTATTAGAATATTAGGCCTTTTCGATTTTTTATTTTTTTGAGCAATAAGAACCGCAGTACTACCTAAAAATATAGCCAAAGTAACGACCATAATGTGTTTTAAATTCTTCATAATTTAGATTTTTGTTTTTGATAATCTATACGCCTACTTTTTAATCTTGATTCGTTCTGGATCGATTCATATATCGTATGGCCATTTTTTCTTAAGTAAAAAGTTCTTTGATTTTCGGAACCGTCTTCACTAATGTAAATTAAAGAACTATCATTATGATATGAGATCCTTTTTACTTGCTTCCCATTCTTGTTTAAAACCTGACCTTGTCCGTTTTTATCTAAAATGAGCGTTTCACTATTATTTTTCCAAGTACCAATTAATTGTTCCTTTGTTACTTTTAAAGAAGGATACATTCCTTTCAATCGGTTTTCTAAACTAATTTCTATCGCTATAAAGTCAATATTCTCTAATTGAAATTCCTTTGCATAAAACCGAGCCATCTCCATGAGGCTATTTCTAAAAACTTCGGGATAACCAGGATTTATACAGGTATGATTAATGTTTTCATAAAGTACTACTTTAGCCGTACCTCCAGAACTATTAATTTTCTCAGCGTATTTTTCACTTTGAGTATAGTGGCATAAATAATCATCTTTCCCGTGAAAAAGCAAAGTTGAAGCAGGCTTTACTCTCAAATTATAATAAGCTGATGCTTCCAACTTTTGTTCTTTTGAGATTAGTCCAAATAATATTCTCCCTTCTTCTGTGGGGAAAAATGACAAATCTGGATCTTGATCGGTTACATTGTACATTCCTTCGCTGCCCACATATAATTTGCAAGAAGGATATCGTTGGGCCAAAATGGAGGAAAGGGTTGTCCCCGCTGAGCCTCCTCCAAATCCAATGCGCGATAAATCCGCATTGTATTGGTTGGCTTTTGACATAAACCAGGTAATCGAAGCTTCTAAGTCTTCAAGTGCCAAACTAAAGGTTCCTTTATTGCCTTTGCAACGATAGGCCAAACCTACATAAATGATTCCCAGACGATCACAAAGATAGCTTGCATCATTTGGTATGCTTGCTTTTGGGACTTCATTGGCTGTGCCACCATTCCACCCACCTCCATGAACGAAGAAAAATACAGGTGATTTCCCGATTGGATTATCGGGCAGCATAATTTTAACAGGAATGTCAAAACCATCAACCCGGGTTGCAATAGAGTCAATAATTGTCGATGCCGTCACACTAGCGTTCACGATCAACAAAGAAAGTATTACAATAAGGTTTTTTATTTGGTTTAAGGCCATCTTGAAACTTTTAGTTTTTTAAGCCACTAAGCCATATTTTTAATGATTCTTCCATTTTATTGGCAAGATCACCCTTGGAGTTTTTCAGATTGAATTCTTCAGAAGGATCTTTTACAATGTCGTAGAGGGCAAAGTGATTATTGATAAGTACACCTTTCCATTGGTCTTTCAGAATAACTGAATTTCCTTTTTCTGACCAGAATAATGGAGCGTTTCGCTTATTCCCTTTCCCATAAAATGCTGATTTCACATCCATTCCGTCAAAAGTGCTTTTTGGTAATTCTACATTACAAATCGAAGCAATGGTTGGCAACCAATCAACACCTTGAATAATCGTGGTCTTATCTTTTTCCCCTTCCGGAAATTGCCCCGGCCAGGAAACGATATAAGGCACTCTGATGCCACCCTCATGAAAGCTTGATTTTCTATCTCTATAATTTTTTGCAGAACCAACACTGTTTAATAGAGTGGGCCTTTCTTTATAACGTTTTACGACAGATTCGGTTTTAATTTGATTTGTTAAAGGTCCGGGGCCATTATCACTTGAAAAAACGACAATAGTATTTTTGTCTAATCCTTTTTCCTTTAAATAATTAAATAAACGGCCAAGTGCATTATCCATAGCGGTAACATCTGCACAGTAGGCTTGCATTGCCTTATTTATATCTCCATGTTTTGAAACGAAGGTCAAAAACTCCTGTTGTTGTTTGCTAAAATCGTTCATGTTTACTTGTAAGCCATCGTAAACTGCAAGTTGTTCTGCTGTTGGATCGATATAAGAATGTGTTGGATAGATCCATAGATTAACATAAAACGGTTTGGATTCATTTCCTGATTCATTCTTGTCAATAAAGTCAATTGTCATATCAACATAGGCGTCTGTTGATCTTTCCCGCCAATGTTTTGATTTTTTTTCCTGTTTGGTCCAGGTTTTACCATTGCCATTGTGGTTGGTAGAGAAATGATTGTCAACACCAAAATCACCTGGCGAATCGGCAAAATCCATGCCCCAATTCATATGCCATTTGCCATAATGTGCCGTGGCATATCCTGCATCATTTAATATTTTTGTAATTGTAGGTTCATCAGGCTTTAAATTCTTAGAAGCATTAAAATTACGTGCTGGATATTGTCCACTCATCAGTCCATAACGACTGGGAGCACACCAAGCTGCCGCCATATAGGCTCTTTCAAATTGAATACCTTTAGACGCCAATTTATCCAAATGAGGAGTTTGCGCATATGGGTGCCCTGTTGAATGTAGATCACCAGAACCCAAGTCATCAGCAAGTATAAAAATTATATTAGGCCGCTCCGTATTTTGAGCATTAATTTTATAACTGAAAATAATTATAAATAAAAGAAGGATATTTAACTTCCTCATACGTTTATGTTAATTTGTAATTTTAAAACAATAATAATGATACCTCATTAAATTTATATTAATTATTGATTAATAACATTACTATCGATCATTGGATTTTAAAAAATGATAAACAGTAAATCCAAACTGATAAAAATAGCAGCTTTTAATCTCTCAAAAAATTAAAGTCAATATAATCAGATATTCAATTGAGACCACAGAATACGTATTTGGTTTAATAAGGTTTTGTAAATAACTTACTCGGTTTGTTGGGTATATGTCTCCATTTCGCCTTCCCAGATGTTCATAAGCGATTTGAGATATTCAATTTTGGCAGGATTAGCTTCTTTTAAATCTGTTTGTTCCTGAACATCATTCTCTAAATTAAACAGAAATTCTTCGTCCTTAATTTTTAAATATTTCCAACTGTCTTCTCTTGCAACTAACTGATTTCGATACCTCCAAAAAACCACCCGTTTTTTTAGTTTTTTATTCTTGAATAGCACCTTAGAAAAATCAACGCCATCAAAATTATGTTCCACTGAAATCTTTGCAATGGAAGTTAAAGTTGGAAGTATATCCATGCTTAAAACCGTATTATTGTTTAGGTTTCCTGATTTGATTTTTGATGGATACCAGGCGATTGCAGGAACCCGATGGCCGCCTTCCCATAATGAGGTTTTAAAACCATTTAAATTACCGTTGCTTCCTTCTTTTGTGGCACCATTATCTGAACAAAAAAAGACAAACGTATTTTTATCCAAGCCAAGTTCTTTCAGCTTTTGAAAAACACGGCCTATGTTTTCATCCATAATTTCAACCATTTCTTTGTAAGCCTCTTTTCGGTCTTTTCTAGAGCCATGTCCATCAAATTTTTGTCCTGGCAGTCGATCTGCTTTATCATGTCTTCCTTGATAGGGGAAATGTGGTGCCTCGTGAGGGAGATATAGAAAAAAAGGTTGTTTACTATTCTCTTCCATAAACTCCAAGGCTTTGTCTGTAATCAAATCAGTAACATATCCTGGGTCATGAGAAAGTTCTGTGTTATGCCACCAATCGTAAATACCAATTCCGTCACGATGAGAAATGTAATCCACATTACCACTTAGGTAGCCATAGAACTCATCGAAACCGTGATGCGTAGGATTAAATTCCGGATTATAACCCAAATGCCATTTTCCGAACATACCAGTTTTGTAACCACCATCTTTAAAAATTTCGGCCAAGGTTTTTTGAGTAGGGGAGAGACCATAAATTCGTTTTTCTTGTTGCACGTAAATCACCCCTTCCAAGCCTGCTTTTTGTTGATAGTTACCAGTCATTAAGGCTGCCCTCGTTGGAGTGCATACGGCTCCGTTAGAATGATAATCAGTAAATCTCATTCCTTCAGCTGCCATATTATCCAATACAGGTGTATTGATATAGTCGCTTCCATAACAACCAATATCGCCATAACCCAAGTCATCGGCCATGATTATTATAATGTTTGGTTGACGAACTTTTCTTTCTTGGGCAAAACCACAGTTAACGGAGCAGGTAACAGCTACAATAAATAGCAGTATTTTAATATAATTGATTATGTTTCTAAACATCCGAATTGGTTCAAATTTATTCAGAATTACTTTCTTTCGAAATTAATTTTTTAATTTACTTTAAAAAATTGAGTTTTCATTTTATTAGAAGACACACTAACAATTGAATTTCCCTTCTTTTTCAGAACACTTATATAAGCATGCCCATTGTATAATTGAACAACTCGCGATGTGGTCGAAGTTCCAAGGTTATCAATTAATTTTCCATCTCCAGCCAGTTTAAAACGAACGACATTTCTAGCATCCAAACATTTGATTCCCTTTTTGTCAAACGCTTCAACTTTCAGGGTAATTGTATCATTATTTTCTAAATGTTTTGATAATCTTAATTCATCTGGCTTATCCCATTTAGCAGTTTGATATTGAACATTTATTTCATCAATAACTTGTGTCTTTTTTTTATGGCCAATAGCTTTAATGGTATTTTTACCTTCTTTAAGTTTTACTGCCCATCTGAGTCCTGCTGCCGGAAAATCTTGTGAGTTTCTATTTTTTCTACCTAGGTTTTCTCCATTGACAATAAGTTCAACTTCTGGGCAATTAGAGTAAACCTTAACAACTTTCTTTTCATCAATATCTCCCCAGCGAGTTTCCCAATTGTGACCGTAAACACGAACCATTGGTTCTCGAGTCCAATAGGATTGAAACACATAGTAGGCTTCTTTTTTTGTAAAATCGCGTTCAATCACTCCTTTCTGGTTTACATAAGGGATCGGGTTTTTATCACGTAGCGGAGTGGAGTAGTCTTTAAAAATCCAATAGGCTGTTCCGGTAAGCCAATCCATATTTTCTTGTTCTTTTAAATGCCAATCGATTAAATTACAAGCATACGTTTCACTCCATTCACTATCTTTTGAAGCCCGGGTATCACCACCAATCATTAAAAAATCACCGTTTCTTTCATCTGCAGCATTACCAGACGTAATTTTTTCAAGTCCTTTGTCAGGATATTCTGAATGTCTGCCCGAATGATTACTAGCACCCCATTCAACATGAATAAATCGATCTGTTTTTTCCATTTCCATTTTTGACACCTTTTGATAATCGGTAAATTTACCGCGATACCAACCGGCCCAAATTGAAGGGGAATAAACATCAACTATATCTGCACAAAACGGACACCTGCGAATGGCTGTTTTCCTAGTTGAATCTAACTTATGTGATAAATCATGGAGTTCCTGCATATAGCCACGAATTGCCTCTTCATCAAAGGATTCATAATCCCCAGCCCAGTTGTTCTCATTTCCAAGACCCCATAGAATTACTGAGGGGTGGTTATAATGCTGAGTGATCATGTTCTCGAGCATTTGTTTGCCTTGGTTTTGATAGTCTTCATTCCCCAAACCACCACGACACCACGGAATTTCTTCGTAAACTAAAATCCCCAATTCATCACAAGCCTTAAGTACAATTTCCGACTGCTGATAATGCCCCAAACGGATGAAGTTTACACCCATTTCTTTGATCATTTTCATTTCATGGAGCGTCATTTCTTCTGTCATTGCTGCGCCAACGCCCGCATGATCTTCGTGTCGATGAGTTCCACGGAGCAATAAGCGCTTACCATTCAGGTAAAATGGGCCTTTCTTTTTGAACTCAAAATACCTAAGACCAAATTGTTCATTGATATTTTGCTTACCATATTTGCTTGATAATGTAAACTGGCAGGTGTACAATTCCGGATTGTCTGGCGACCATAGTTTTGGTTTCTTCAAATTGAATTCAAATACCTGATTGTTACCGATAAACGGTGATTGTAGAATTGTACTAGAGTGAACCTCCTTTCCATCGGGTGATTTTATGGAGATGGATAAGGATAATTCATCCGTCAGATTTTCTGGGTTATGAAGGTCCAATTGTATTTTTATATTTGCAGATTTCCCTTCTTCCAAAACGGTTGGCGTAATGTGAACTGTTTTTGCCGAAACTGCTGGGACGTACACTAAATTAACGTATCTATACAAGCCACCATAAACATTAAAATCACTTAAATCCGAGGGCATCATATTTAAATCTCGTGAATTATTACAGCGTATGGCCAATGGAAATTCGCTATTGTACTTTTTAGTGAACAATTCATTTTGACTAAATTCATCGAAACTATCCGTCATATCAATGGTAAACTCATCATACCCACCTATATGACTACCCACTTTTGTTAAATAGGTATAGACTTCTGTTTTCTGTCCCGCGCCTTCAAAATGTAAAAGTGTTCTACCATTAATGTATGGATTTTTAACTTTCAACATTTTTCTATACCAAGTGTTTCCCTGAAAGTATTTAACATCTGGGTCAACAGCATCTTGATCATTAATGCAATGAGGTAACTTCGTTTTTGTCCATCCCCCATAATCAAATTTACGAGGACGCCACATTTCATAGATCCCGCCAATTTCGCCTTTTCTAAATTCCCAGCCATCGATCAATCGTTGTTCGTTTTGTTGGGCGAATGAACATATTGAAATGGATATCAAGATTATTGTTAATACCGTTTTTTTCATTTATTATATAGTTAAAATATAAAATGATATTACTCAATCATTTTACTTCTAATTAGTAATTGGGAACAGGCCTGTAACATCGATTAATGTCAATTAAAAAAACGATTAATTATTCCACCAACTCCCCATAGGGTCTGTTTGGAAACGATTTCAAACTCTTTATCAACAATTTCTTCATTTCCTCAGATTTTTGTGGATTCGATTCAAATATGTTTTTCTTTTCAGTTGGGTCATTATTTAAATTAAATAGTTGATTTTCATCAAAATACAAAGGATTTAATTTAGCTGCATGGTAACCTAGATGACTGTTACGTGTATAATAGGGCAGTGTATGGGTATTACCATTCCATCCTTTAAAAATGACGCCTTTATCAATTTGTTTTTGCGCTTTTTCATCATATCGAACGCTAATATATTTCCAATCTTTGGTTCTAATACCTCGGGCAAATCCCAATTCAAAATACAAGTGGTCGTGTACCACTTTATCACTTCCAGCAAGCACATTTTTTAGGCTAACTCCGTCTACATCATCTATCTTTTTTAAATTAACACCTGCCAAATCCAAAAATGTAGGCGTAAAATCAATGTTTTGAACCAGCTCATCATAGTTTGATTCCGGTTGAATTCCTTGCGGCCAGTGTATCATTAAAGGAACTTTTATACCACCTTCATAAAGTGTAGTTTTTGCCAAATTATAATTTCCGTGATCAGAAGTTACAACAATAATAGTGTTCTCATAAATTCCTTTTTCTTTTAACTTTTTTACTACGGCGCCAACGGCATAATCAAACCATCGCAACCAGGCATGATCCGGATCTTTACCTGCAGCTATAATTTCATTTAAAATTTCCTTTCTTGAAGGCATATTCTCAAATTCATCATCGTTATATCCTTCTCCCGTGAATTTGGGATTAGCGTCAAGACCATGTATGTATTTACCATTTTTATTGATCCAAGGTGCCGGTCCGTGTGGTACCATTTCACTATAATAAAGAAAAAATGGTTCCTCAGCATTTTGCTCAATAAATTCTAATGCTGCTTTGTTTTTCCATTCGATATTGTGAACATTTAAAGAATCATTATACAGTTCTCGTAAATTTCCGGCATAAACACCATTAGCATAATCAAAACCATATTGTTTGATACGATTGGCCCAAAAAGTATGATTGTGTTTCATCGCCTTATTAATTTCAGGTAATTTAGGATCTGCGCTTTTGTCATATTTTATGAGCGATTTCCCGTCCCATTCACTCAATTCCATACTTTCTTTATTCTGTAATAAGTGGTGGTCAATAATATGGCTTTTTCCTACAAAACCGGTTTTATATCCTGCTTTTTGAAGCAGTCGCGGTAAATTTTCCCGATCCATCTCTAACTCAGTATTATTCTCTACCCGGGTCATTTTTCCATATGGGTGCAGTTTCATAAAAGAGACCCCCTCAGAACGACTGGCGTACCTTCCTGTTAACATAGTATACCTGCTTGGAGAACAAACAGAACTGGATACATAAGCATGGTTGAAAATCATTCCGTCTTTTGCCAAGCCATCAATAATTGGTGTATACACTTCTTTATCTCCATTAAACCCAAAAGGATGTGATTGCACTTTTTCTCCTTCAAGATGAATTTGGTTGCCATCTTCTTTTGAAGGCACTATAGCACTCTGATCATCAGTCATGATATAGATGATATTAGGCCTTTTATGTTTTTGCGCAAAAACATGGCCTCCATAAAGAGTTATCAATAAAATGGCTATAAGGGATAATTTTATTTTGGTTTTCATTTTTTATAAATTAGTTCCTACTATTTCTCAACTATGGTTTCCAAATACTTTTTGAAGGGTTTTCTGTTATTTGGATTAAATAATTTTTTGCCTCCTTGGTCTTTGAGGATTCTTCTGATACTACATTATTTGATTCTGACCCATCCTTGGCTAAATCAAAAAGTTGTTCTTTATCCGTTGGTTTTTTAGATTTGTCGTTTTTGGTTTCGATATATTTCCAATTTTCAAAACGAACTGCTTTTCTTCCCTGGGCATCTCTATGAACCAATGGAGGACGCTCATAATTTGCCGAAGTATTTTCAACTACTTTTTTAAAACTGAAACTATCAGGTGCGTCCTTCTCATCTAAGCCTTTATTATGTCCAACATAATCTGCTAAAAAGGCATAAATATCAATAGTTGATACAGTTGCTTCAGAAGTTTGATTTCCTTTAATTTCCTTAGGATAATTTATGATAAATGGAATTTTAAATCCCCCTTCCCAAATCGTGTGCTTATCACCTCTTAAATCACCATTGATCTTCAACCCTTTGTTTACTGCAAAATTTTCTGGCATGACTTCTTTTTTATTTGGAATATCTCCACCATTATCACTGGCAAATATAATCAGGGTATTATCGCGTATTCCCTTTTCTTCTAAATAGGCAATCAAATCTCCTAATGACCGATCAATATCCTGTATAAAATCACCGTAAGCACCTGCATTACTTTTACCTCTCATCACAGGACTTGGAACAATGGGATGGTGAACCGCCGCGGCGGCATAATACAAGAAGAAAGGTTCGTCACCATTTAAACTTTCTAACCATTCAATGGATTTGTTAGTCAAATCATCTGTAACATTTTCCGTGACTCGTTGAGGTGCATCATAACCCGCATATTGTTTTCCGTAAAATGACCTGCCATAAGCACAAATTTTATCTGAACGCAATCCATAAATTTCATTGTTCTCAATATATACTTTATGGATATCATCCAAATTATTTGGTAAGGCGAAACTATAATCAAATCCATAATCATTCGGTCCCGGATAGATTTTACCCAAAAGGTTATCGAATTTTTTTTCTTTAAATCCTAGATGCCATTTACCTGCTTGAGCTGTTTTATAGCCTAAAGATTGCATGTACTTAGCTAAGGTTTTTTTATTGACATCAATCAATGCCGGGTCATTAGAATTTACAACACCTTTTTTCAAACTGGTTCGCCATGAGTATTCTCCAGTCATCATTGCATAACGTGTGGGAGTGCAGACAGATCCTGTCGTAAAGGCTTTTGTAAATTGGATTCCTTCATTGGCCAATTTATTAATGTTTGGGGTTTTAATTAGCAATTCTGATGCCCCATAAACGTTCGTAGAACCATATCCGAAATCATCAGCCAAGAAAACGATGACGTTAGGTAGTTTATCCTTGCTTTTCTGTCCGATTGCATCCAATCCGGTTGCAATGAAAGTAATTATAATAGCTATTCGAATTATTGAGGTTTTCATAAAATATTATTTGAAATTTTCACTCGTTACAAGTGTATTAATTAGAATTTAGAATCAAGCTAGTTCTCGCGTACTGGCATGGTTTTCGAAAAAGGAATCTCCTTCCTGAGCATTTTTCCTGCCATCCCTGTTAACCACAGATAATGATCCGTAGAAACATCTTTGTCAGTAGGAACAAATATGCTTTTTCCTACGGGTACTTTATGTGATATTTTCATAATGGCTGTCCCTTCATCTATTTCATCAAACATGGCAACATAAATCATTTCCGCACCACTTTCAATAGCTCCAGCCATCTGATTCCATAGGAATTCGCCCTTGTTTCTCGGTATTTTATTAGATACTTCATTGGGCTTTAAGTTATACCAGGAAAAGCCAGGATAAACCGTTGGCGCGTAAGATTTTCCATTTTCTTTGCACCATTTCACATCATCAATAATAACATCTTGGCGAAACTTTTCATATCCCTTCTGATTGTACCTTCCTACAAACCAAGGATGAATAACATCCGCTTGCTTTAAAACATCATGTAATCTTGGATCACCTGTTGTGTCAGAGCCAAGCGTTCTCCAGCGAGATGGAATACCTAGGTGTATAGAACAGTCTCCATAGACAGGGTCATTCTTGAAGAAATCCATGATATCAAAAATTTCTGGAATATGGCCAGACTCTCTGCCACTCGACCCTATACCCCAAAGGGCTACTAAAGGTTTGTCATTATGATATAGATACGTAGTCTTCTTTCCTTGGTTGGTTAGTTTCAAATCATCTACAAGATGTTTCCAATCTTTCATGACAAGTTGATATCTGCTATCATCCATACTACCAATATCATACATCAATGCTATAGCAATTCCATATTTGTTTGCGGCTTTAATAGCCGATTTTAAAACCTTATCATTGTGATTTAGTCGACCTTTTCGTGTCAATACTGAAAAAAATCGTTGGATAAATACACCATCAATTCCATATTCCTTCATCCATTTAAAGTGTAGGTCAACCGTACTTTCGTCATAAGAACTAAATACGTAGGCCGGTGAACCATCGGGAAACTTAAATGAGGTTTTATATTTCACTTTATACTCATCCATTTCTGGCCAAAAGTCTATGGAACAGTTGCCATCTTCGAATTTACCATTTTTACTATAGTGGGTCCAGCCTCTGTTAGCACCATCGTCCTCGGCATTAAACCAGCCTTGATAACCAGCCATAACAAGTCCTTTATACGTCATGAATTTACTCTTTGATGCATGCTTGTTTTGGGCCTCAACTTGAGAACTAATAAATAGTGCAACTACTATAGCTATTGATAATAAATTACTTTTATATCGATTCATTTTTGATTTTTATACATTTTCATAAATACATTATTTACCAGATCCTGTTCTTTCTGACCACTCTCCAAAACAAGCTTCCAATTCGATAACTTTAGCTTTATATTCGTCTGTGTTTTCTGCCAATAAATTTTTCAATTCCATTTAGAAACAGAACACCAAATAAAACGGATCTAACAATATTCTTAGTTTTTGAACTCATGGTTTTAAATATTTAAAATTCTACTGGGATGTTCTAATTATTTCTTAGCTAATAGAACTTTCATTTCATCAACAACTGAAGCATATTCTTTATTCTGTGCTAAATTGTTGTATTCCATTGGATCTTTGTTTTGATCGTATAATTCGGAACCATTGTCTCCCTTGTCCCATTCTATATATCTCCAAGACTTATTCTTTACCATACGGCCCATAATATCTCCTCTTTTAGTAACTGCATAAACTTGATCTTTAAAAGGTAATTCACCATCTTCAACTACCGAAGCAAAACTTTCTCCTTCGAGATATTCAGGAGCTTCTAAATTCATCAATTCAGCCATTGTTGGATAGATATCAATAAATTCAAACATAGATTCTGACTTTAGACCTTTCTTTTTCACAACATTTCCTGCTACAATAAATGGAGCCCTTGTTCCTTGCTCATACAGGGTTACTTTATTCCACCACTTATTTTCTCCAAGATGATATCCGTGATCCCCAAAAAACACTATTAGTGTGTTGTCCATTTGTCCCGTTTCTTCTAAGGCATCTAATATGCGTCCTACTTGTGCATCCATAAAAGATGTACAAGCATAATAGGAACGTAAAAATTCACGCTTGTCTTGATCATCAAATTTGTCAAATTCTTTTGACCATGACATCAACGAATGCTCATAAGGCAGTTTATATCCTTCAGGTAATTCAATTGGATCACAATCTTCTAAAGGATACATATCAAAATATTTTTTAGGTGCCACAAAAGGATCGTGAGGTTTTTTTAAACCAACCGCCAAAAAGAAAGGTTTATCTCTTTTAGTTTTAATAATTTCTACAGCCTTTTTGGCTATCTGACCATCTTCTTGATCGTCGTCTGTTCCTTCTGCTGCCTGCCAGAAACACCAGGGAAACTTCCCATCCGTTACATTTCGTTTTTCTCCAGTCCACCCTAATTCTGTTGTTTCAAATTTATAATAGGCATCCCACGCTTTTTCATCTTCATGTTCTGGTGTTTTATCGTGAAATGTTTTTCCGATTCCAACCGTTTCAAAACCGTTTTTCTTAAATAAATAAGGCAAGGTGATTTTATCTCCCAATACCGATTGTAGCGGAGTGGTATTATTTAAAATCCCTAAATTTTCTGGACGTATACCTGTTAGTAATGACCCTCTACTCGGACCGCAAACCGCGAAATTGCAATGTGCGTTGTTGAACTGCACACCCATTTTTGCCAGTTTATCAATATTTGGTGATTTTACTATTGGATGACCATAAGTCCCTAAAGTTGGTTTTAAATCATCGATCATGATAAAAAGTACATTTTTATCAATTTTCTGTTCTTTGATTTCCTCTTTTTTTGTTGAAGAACTGCATCCTATTAGGACTGACATTAATGCAATAACTGCTATTGTTTTTTTCATGTATCTATATTTATTTCTTTTTATTTGTCGCATGTTGTTCCCTATTTATCAAATCGCTTTAAGACATAATCCCTTTTCCTCGAGCTACAATTTTTGTATAGTTTAAATCAATTAAAGTTTCAACAGCGGCTTCAAATCCATCATGACAAGACTTACTATCTGTAGTAATCTTCATACTGTTTTATTTACTATTAATTAGCATCTTCCACTTTGTACGAACGTTCGATACGCGCATCGGTCATATCTCGAAGTTCGTCTAAAGTTTTGTCCATTTTCACTTCTTTTTTAAGCACTTTTAACCGCTGCTTTAAATTGACTATTAAAGTTTCATTTTCTTTATGTTCATAGAGGTTGTTTAATTCATTTGGATCATTTTCTAAATCGAATAATTCCCATTGGTCCACATCGTAGTAATAATGAATCAACTTATACCGGTCTGTTCTAATTCCATAATGAGGTTGTACGTGATGCCAATACGGATATTCGTAATAATGATAGTAAACGGCATCTCTAAATGGTTCATTTTCATTATCTGTTAATAAAGGCAAGAAACTTTTCCCTTGAATATCAGATGGAATATCTACACCGGCCAAATCGAGAAGCGTCGGAGCAAAATCTACATTCATTAACAAATCGTTATTTAGACTTCCTGGTTTTATGCTTTTAGGATACCTCATCAATAATGGCATATGCATAGATTCTTCATACATAAATCGTTTGTCGAACCAACCGTGCTCTCCAACGTAAAATCCTTGATCAGACGTGTATACAATAATTGTGTTTTCTGCCAATCCACTTTCATCCAAGTAGTTTAACAATTCACCAACAGCATCATCTACGGCTTTTACACAGCGTAAATAATCTTTTAAATATCGTTGGTATTTCCAATCCTTGCGTTCAGCATCAGTCATGTTTTCGTCTGGTGTCCAAAATTCACCGTCGTTATTTCCATAACTATTCCACGTGCTCAATTCTTCTTGGGTCAGTCCTTCTGGTGCCTTTATTTTTACATCTTTTCGGTTCATATGACCATCAATGCGCATCCATGCATCTTTGGCTGCGTCTCGACCTTTGTAATCATCATTGTAGGTTGCAGGGTACGGAATTTTAACATCCGCCAAATAATCTTCATAACCAGGTCCTGGTTCCCATGGACGATGTGGTGCTTTAAACTGGTACATTAACATAAAAGGTTTTTCTTCATTCCTGTCATTTTTCAACCACGACAAAGCGTTTTCCTTGATCACAGTTGTAGAATACTTTCCTTTTTCGGTAATTATTTCTCCTCCCTTAATTTCGAAAACAGGATCGTAATAGGAACCCTGACCTTCTTTATTAAAAAGAACCTTATAATGGTCAAATCCAGTGGGCGACGTACCCAAATGCCATTTGCCAATTACAGCGGTTTCATAACCTGCCTTTTGCAATAATTTCGGAAACGTTTGTTGCGATCCATCAAAATCTCCACCACCTTCGTTCTTATAAAATCCGTTAATATGGCTATATTTTCCAGTTAAAATTGAGGCACGTGATGGGCCACAGATCGCGTTGCTACAAAACATATTCTTAAATAGAATACCTTCATTTGCAATTCGATCGATATTTGGTGTTGGGGCTATTTCTGCTAAAAAACCGTCATAAGCGCTGATAGCTGGTAGGGCATGATCATCGGTCATTATAAATATAATATTTGGTTGTTTAGATTGTTTTACTTCTTGTTTTTTCTCCTTGCTACAACCAATCATTGCTAAAAAAGAAAATAGTATTGCTATTCTAATAAACATATAATTCTAATTTATTTATTTTAAACCCACATTACAATAATTACGCAGGTAAGTGAAACTCTTTTGTAATTCTTGCTCTTGTAATTTGATATCGAATTCCTTTTTTGACTCTCCTTTGTTGGGAGTCAATATAACTTGCACTTTTCCTTTTTTTGCCAGTTTCGCGAACTTGTCTATTTCAGCCGGATTCAAATCTGGGAACCCTTTTAAAAATTCTGTTGTTTTGAACGGGATGTTAATGGCTGAGTTAGAAATGGATTCGACATGAATCGGCACACCCGGACAATTTTTGCCCATTACTTTTGTGTACTTTTTAAAATCTAATATACCTTCTCCAATAGCCATACATTGATATTTCGCTCCATCCATTGTTTCCCAAATAATTACGTCTCTCACGCTGGTACAAAGAATATGCTTCTTGAGTTTTTGCAAGGTTTCCATAGGGTCTTCTAGTACCCAAACAGCATTTGCCGGATCGTATAATATTCCGCAAATATCTGTTCCTGTTCCCTCAACAATTTCCAAAATTTCTTCCGCTCTTAAATCGCCTGCATGATTTTCTATGGCAAACTTAATTCCTGCATCTAAGGCTTCCTCTCTTGCAGATTGCATCACTTCAGTTACCACTTTCATATGCCCTCTTATACCGTCTTTATGATATCTATCATCAATATTTCCAATTCTACAAGCTACCGTTGGAGATCCTAATATTTTGGCAACACGAATCCCTTCAACTAAAATTCCTTTCGGACTTCCATAGGTGTCTTTATAGGCTTTGGTATCTTCGCTAATACTGCCTGCTCCTATATACAGACTGATATTGTGATTATCAGCCAGTAGTTTTAATTGTGTTAAATGAGATTCTTCTAAACTTTGAAATGGTTTTAATGTATTTAACATTACAGAATCAAGTTGATGCTCAATCGCATATTCAATCAATTGCTTAGCATTTAACCTACTACTTCTTAATGAATGATTACATAAGCCTAAAGGGATTCTCTCGAATTTATTTAATTTTATTGCAAATAAATTATCGCTATGTGACGCGGCATAAGTTTGAATACCTATGGCGGATAGTCCTATAATTTTAGTGAAATTCCTTCTGTTCATTTAAACACTCGTATTATTTTTCATCATCTTCTAAAGCCCGTTCTCCTTCAAAGGCTCCCCAAAGAATACGGGTTTTATATTCCTTTGCTTTTTTATATTTCTTTATATCGTAGTTCGAAGCTGCTTTCGGAATTCTCGCTCCAACTTCTTCAAAATATCGCCTCATTTCGGTATATAGTTTTTTATGCTCTTTTGAATTTGTCTGAGCAATATTCTTTACCTCTCCTCGATCGTTATCTAAATCAAATAACATTGGAATATCTGGTGACTCATAAAAATGCATCACTTTCTTAGAACCCGAGACGATTGCAGAATGTGGCATTGCTGTTCTATAATGCGGATAATGAAAATATAGGTAACGATTTTTAAAATCATTATTCATCTTTTTACCTTCAAAAAGATCTACCAAACTCACACCATCAATATCTTTTAACTTCGACGATTTTCCTCCTGCCCAATCTACAAATGTTGGTAGAAAATCGTAGTTTACAACATTGTCATTGCTTACAGATCCACCATCAATTCCGGGCCCTTTAACAAGCATTGGCACGCGAATTCCACCTTGCCAAACCCACCATTTCGCACCGTGGTGAGGCTGCTTAAGATCTCCTGTGAAAAAATGGCGATAACCATTGTCTGATGTTAAAATTACATAAGTATTGTCTTCAATACCCAAGGCTTTTATTTTGTCTAAAACCGCTCCAATTCGACCATCCATGTCATCTGCCATCCCTAACCAAGTGGCGGGATCTTTATGTTTACGAGAAATCGTTTCTGCCGTTTTCCCTACTTTCTTATAATAGGCTTGTACTTTCGGATGGTTAACATATTTCGCTCTCGTTTCGGGCAAACATTCTGCACCAGCATGCATTGCATAATGAGATATTTGAAGATAAAATGGTTTTTTCGCCTGTACCTGTTCTTCCATAAAGTCTACCGATCTTTCAGTAATGCTAAACATTAATTTAGGATCGTCAGGAATATTCGAATTTCCAGGCTTGTTGGTTGTGTTTCCGTCATGGGCTGCATAACCTTCATCATCTGGACTACCTCGCATATGCCATTTTCCAAAATGGCCACTTGTATAACCAAGTGGCTTCAGTGCTTCTGGAATCGTTGTTGCATCGGGATCAATGGTCTGATCGGAAATGTTTGGAACTACAGGAAAGTTGGCATATTTAGGATCATTGTTGTATTCTCCACCTGCATGCTTATTACCCATGTATACTGTAAATCCAGATCTCGCTGAAGATGTACCAGTTTGAAGACACACCCTAGATGGTGAGCACTGAGGTGCCCCCGAATAAGCGTTACTGAATTTCATAGATTGGCTTGCCAGTTTCTCCAAATTAGGCATTTGTAAAACTGGCATTTTAGAGTTTACAATTTGCTCGTCCATCGCGACCGATGAACCATTCCAAGCCCAATCATCTATAAAAAATAAAACAATGTTTGGCTTCTCTTGGGCTCGAATCAGAGTGACTGAAAACAACAGGCCTATTAATAAATATTTGGTTTTGTTTATTTTAAAAATCAAAATTTGAAAAAATTATATTTTCTTATATTTCTCTTTTGTTAAAACTTAGGGGTTTCTGCATCCTTTCCCCATTCTTTATTTGGAAGTTCATCTAAGATAAGTTCCAAAGTTCCACCATCCATAATTTGCTTATGTGTTATAAAAGGGCTTGTAATTTCTTTGCCATTTATAAATGCTTTTTGAATGTATTTTTTGGTTTTACTCGCTCCTTCGGCCACAACAGTAAATGTCTTCCCATCTTGAAGATTAATGGTTGTTTTTGCAAATATGGGACTTGTAATGTCATAATAAGGTAAGCCAGGTGTCATTGGATATAGCCCCATAGAAGAGAATACAACAAAGGCTGTCATTCCTCCTCCATCTTCATCACCAGGGATTCCAAAAATATTATCTTTAAACCACACGTCTAGTAAAAACCTTGTACGCTTTTGTGTTTTCCAGGGTGCACCAAAATAGTTGTACATAAATGGAATGTGAAACGAAGGTTCATTACCCATAGAAAATTGACCAACAAGACCAGTTGAATTTGAACCATCTACGTAAAATTCGTTTTTACGCATATCCAATGGTTCTCTGAATAATTGATCCAAACGGGCCTCGGCTTTTTGCTTACCACCAAGCAAGTCGATCAATCCGTCAACATCTTGCTGAACATCCCAAGCATAAGTCCAACCATTATTTTCATCATAATAATCTCTATATCCTTTTCCTCCAGCAGATTTTGGATTAATATCTATCCAATTACCTTTATCATCTTTTGGCATAAACAAACGATGTTCTTCATTCCATAATTTTTTATAATCTTTCCCTTTGGCGGAAAACTTTTTATAATCTTCTTTTTTATTCAGTTCTTTTGAAAATTCTCCTAAAGCCCAAAAGTCATAGCTAATTCCTAAAGAAACTGCCACTGATTGTCTTTTTTCAAAACCATCCATCATTGGTATTGTTTCTTCTTCACCTGGATGAAGTGCTGGGAAATATCCATGCTCATGGAGGAAATCATCTATCTCCAATTTTGGTAAACCTTGTCTCCAAGGAATAAAAGTAGCCTGAGTCATATTCTTTTTTATCCCTTCATAGGCCTTTTCAACGTCATAATCTACCAATCCTTTTCGGTATCCATCAATAAATAGTGCCCCGGAATGATATGAATTCATGCACATATGGTTACCATGTAACTGAGGAAAAGTTGGCATCCAACCGCTCTGCTCATACATCAACGTATAGGAGTTTAGCATGTCATTTTCCATTTGGGGAGTTAAAATAGTACGCAATGGGTGTTGCGCACGGTAGGTATCCCAAACCCAATCATCGACATAAAAAGGTCTATCACTCTCATGAATTTTCCCATCATAGCCACTAAAATATTTACCCCCTTCATTGACATCAATCATACGTTCGTAAGTGCGATATAGGGATGTGTAGAAACTACGTTTCTGAGCGTCGGTTCCGCCTTCTACTTGAATTTGATTAATTACTTTTTCCCATGCTTTTATTCCAGTCTCGACCAAATCATCAAAATCACTAGATTTAAATTCTTTTTCAAAATTTATTCTAGCCTGATCATGGCTTATGTAAGAAACGGCATATTTAAGAATAATTGTTGAAGGTGCTTCTTTTGGAAATGAAATGGAAAACTTTCCTTTTTCCGGGCTCTTAACTTCACCTTTAATTATTTGGTTATTGCCATCTGTTATTACGGCATAAACAAAGGCTGACATCTCTCGTGTCACAGGATGGGTACCTCTTGTTGTATATTTTATTTTTTCTATTAAGCTTAATGATTTGCCATCATTTGAAGCATAATACATATCATTTGAACCCTTTATCAATAAGTTTTTTCCAGAAGCCTCGGGAAAGTCAATTTTATACATGGCCACTTTCTCACCAGGAGCAAAACTAACCCGGATATCATCATCTATCAAATAGGTACTATATAGCCATGGGTGAACTATTTCTAAGTCATGGTCAATGTTCATTTTGTTTTTCCAAGAATCATTCGATATGTCTCCCAGAGTAACTTTCATTTGAAAAATTCCAGGTCTTCTATGACCTGTTACTTGTAGTGGAAAAGCATCTACTTGATCAGAGATGTAATCCTTTTTTACAGGAAACATGCGAATCATTTGATTGGGCAAATGCATGGTTGGGTAGGTTGGTACTAAAAATCGAGCAACATTACCGATTGTTGGGTCGACATATTTCGTAAAATCTTCCTGTGAAAAGGTTGCGTTTATTGAAAAAAAAGAAAGAAATGTAAGAGCGATTATTTTCCTCATCGTATTTAAATTTTATACGAATTAAGGAGGAACCCCTTAATTATTAATTAATAATGGAATAATAGCATTAATTTTAATTGAATTTATTGAAATAAATTGTAATGAGTCACTTTTTTTAAGGCTATTGATGAATTAATTTTTAAAATCATCAATGTTTTTTATGCTAGTTCAGAACCTTGACTCACTTCATCACATTCTTTTTTGCCTGAGTGTTGCAACCGGTAAGAGTTGAAATTAATGCCCTATTATGAGTATTTTTTTCATCTAATTTTAGATTGATTTTATGCTCTTGTATATTCCTTAACTAGTTGGTTTTTAAACTATTTTTAAAATTCTCATAATCTTTCATCAGTTCATTCACCTTTTCCTGATTTGAAGCTGATAAATCTTGGGATTCGGTAGGGTCGTTTTTCAAATTAAAGAGTTGGATCTTTTGTTTAGGTTTTTCAGGCTTAACTCCTGGATAATGGCTGGGGTTTGCCTGTCCGGTCAATGGTGCAATAATGGTTGTTCCATCAGGTCCCCTTTTGTCTTTCCAGTTACTGACATCATTGACAACGCGAAGACTAGGTTCGTTTAGGAAAAGTTTATAATCACCTTTTCTGATTGACATGATTTCATGATTATGCATACTAAAGACAGGGTCGTGATCCGTGCTATTTCCTTTAAGGATTTCAGTTATATTTTGTCCATCCAATTTCGTCGTTTCAGATGGCGTTATTTGCGTTAATGAAAATAAGGTGGGTAGTATGTCAGCTGACCACATCGGGACTTCAATTACTTTATCAGAGGGAAATACTTTTGGATAGCGAATCATAAACGGAACCCTAATTCCTCCTTCCCAAGTTGTGCCTTTCATACCTTTAAATCCACCGGAATTGCCACCATACCATGGGCCATTGTCAGACATGAAAATTACGATAGTGTTGTCAAGAATATCAAGTTCTTCTAGGGTGTTCATTACTTCTCCCACTGACCAATCTAGTTCGTTAATTACGTCAGAGTATAAGTCATTAGGAGTCTCAGGTGTATAGAATCGATCGGATGCAGCAAGTGGCTTGTGAGGCATTGCATGCGCTAAATAAAGAAAAAACGGATCTTCTTTCTTTCTTTTGATAAAATCAATGGCCTGTGATGTATAGTCCTTTGTCAAAAATTGTTGATCCACCGGATATTGTATAGTATCCCTGTTCTCAATGATTTGAACAGGCCGCATATCATTTGAATAAAGTATCCCATAATATTCGTCAAACCCATGTTCTACCGGAAAAAATGACTCTTGATGCCCTAAATGCCATTTACCTATTGCTTTTGTGGCATAACCTGATTCTTTGAATACCTCTGCCATGGTAGTTTCTTTATCAGAAATACCGATAATATTTGCTGCTTCACTGGCATCAGGAGCAGGATTTTTAACCAAACCATGTCTTAATGGGAACCTTCCAGTCAATAAAGTTGCTCTGGATGGAGCACAATATGGAGTGGGGACATAAAAATCTGTACAAAGCACTCCTTCTTCTGCTATTTTATCAATATGCGGAGTATTTTGATTTTGTTGCCCATAAGTTGAAATATCACCGTAACCCAAATCATCACTCAGGATGATGATCACATTAGGTTTTTTCTCCGGTTCTGCAGCAGTAAGTGCTTCTTTAGATGTTTTTTTATTATCTGCACATGCTATCAGAAGTGCTATGCTAAGGATAAAGCAAATTTTATGGGGTATCTTTAATTGCATGATTTTAATTTAAGGTTTCCATTTTAGAATGATAATATTGTATAATTTTGGCTCTGTGTCCGTCATTTCTGGTTGTAACATTGGGTTGATTTATTATAGGTGCGCTATAATCAAGGAAGTTAGTCCCAAATACACTATCCTTTCCCTGCCATTTTATAATAGCATCTTTATGTGATTTTATTTCTTTCTTGTACTTCTCGTTATCATATAAATTAATCAATTCTGAAGGGTCCTTCTCGAGGTCAAAGAAGAGCGACTTCCCTTCTCTATTCCTGATTAATTTGTATTTTTTTGAACGGGCCATAGCCTGTTTTCCCAACCAATTATGGGCAAATACATATTCTCTGTTGAACGTATTGTCAGTTAAATCATGCCCTGTCATTGTCTCGGGAAGACTCAGCCCTGCCGTTTTTAGAATTGTCGGAGCAATGTCAATATTTGAGATAAGCTTGTCATTGATACTACCTCCAATATGACTTCCTGGATATTTTATGATCAAAGGTGATTTTACAATAGATTCATAAAGAAATCCTCCTTTCAGAATTTGATGATGATATCCAAGGTGTTCACCGTGATCACTTGTATAAATAATGATAGTGTTGTCATATAATCCTTTGTCCTTTAGAACCTTTATCATTCTCCCAATTTCATAATCTATTTGAGTGATACTTGCATAATAATAGGCCATGCTTTTGCGCAAGGCTTTCTCCGTGAGCGTCGTGTTTTCGAAATATCCTTTATGCTCCTCAGTATCATATGAAATAGATTTATCAATCCATCCTGGCAAAGGTTGCAGGGTTTCAGGATTATACATGTCTGCCCATTTTTGAGGTGGATCAAATGGATGATGAGGTTTTATAAAACCAACCATTAACATGTTGCCTGAATCATCCCAATTTTCAAGAGTTTCAATTGAATGGTTGGCAATCCAATTTGTAGAATAGAATTTTTCAGGAAGACCTGTTGCTGCAGTTCCGAAAGATTCCCAATATTCAACAGGGGCATTTTTTCGATATTCATGCCGTTGATCTTCCAGATCAATCCTATCAATTAAATTATTTGCCATTAGATCTCGATGATAATCATCATCCCATCTTCCTGGACCATCTTGTTCTGATAATATCATTTCTTCAAATCCAACATCAAGATAGGTAGGTGCAAAGTGCATTTTTCCTATTGCCTTTGTATGGTATCCGGCGTTTTTCAAAACATCAGGAAAGCTTTCGATTTCACGCTTTAAGGTGCTGTGGTTTGTCCATGCCTCATGATCTTGAACATCCATCCCTGATAGGAATGAATACCTTGATGGTGTACATACAGGTAAAGTAACATAGTGGTTTTGATAGAGGACACCTTCTTTGGCCAACAAATCTAAGTTTGGTGTTTGAATATCATCATTACCATAAGCCCCAATACAATCTATTCGATGCTCGTCAGCATGAATAATTAGAATATTTGGTTGTGAATCGGGAGATTTATCTAACTCAAGTTTTTTTTGACATCCCAAGACCATCATACAAACGCTGCATATCAAAATAAGTAGATATTGCTTATAAGTTGTATTCATAATTCTTAAAATTTTATCAGACAATGTGATACTATTTATATGCTCGAATCAATGGAGGGCGGAGCATCTTTTGGATCGCTTGCCCAAGATTTATTTGCTTTATTTCCCATAACCAGTTCCAATACACCACCTTTGTCAATATCTTGATGTGAGATCCATGGTTTGTCCCATTGTTTGCCATTCAGTTTGGCTGATTGTATGTATTTGTTTTGCGGACCATAGTTTTTAACTTCAACAGTGAAATTCTTTCCGTTTTCAAGATGAATGGTTGCTTTTTCAAATACCGGGCTTCCGATGTTATAGATTGGAATTCCAGGCGTAACCGGATAGAATCCCAATTGAGAGAATACCACAAAGGCAGTCATTCCTCCTCCGTCTTCATCTCCCGGTACTCCCATCAGATCATTTCGGAACCATTGATTTAACAGGGTTCTGATTCTTTTCTGTGTTTTCCATGGCTGCCCCACATAATTATACAGGTATGGAATATGTAATGATGGTTCGTTTGCCATTGTAAACTGTCCTACATTTCCGGTTTGGTCGGGGAGTTGGGCATAAAATGCATATTTGCTTCTTCCCAAAGGCTCAGAAAACATGGCATTAAGATTTTCAATAAATTCTTTGTTTCCTCCCATTAGGTTGATAAGATCCTTAATGTTATGCTGAACATCCCATCGATAGGTCCATGCATTATTTTCACTATAGAATTTTCGTGCACCCATACCTCCGGAAAATTTATAATCAAAAGGCTCAATAAATTTCCCATCCTTATCTTTTGGATGAAAAAATTTGGTTTCTGAATTGTACAAATTTCTGTAGTTAAGCGAATTCTTTAAAAAATGTTGGTACTCTTCATTTTTTCCAAGTTCTTTTGCTATTTGCGATAAGCACCATTCATCATAAGATGTTCCTAATGTTACTGCAACCGGTTGACGGCTTTCAAAATGATGTACCTCTGGTTCTGTTTCTTCTTCTCCCATATGTAATGCAGGGAAGTAACCATGTTGTTTGTAAAACACTTCCAGCTCACCTGCAGGCATACCCGACCAAGGTGCCAATGTTTTTTCGGTGATTCCATTTTTACATGCCTCATATGCTTTTTCCAAATCAAAACCTCGAAGTCCTTTTCGGTAAGCATCAATCACTGATGCGACGCCATGATTGGAATTCATTCGACGACTGTCACCAGTTACTTCAGGAAAGGTTGGCATCCAGAAGTTGTCCATCTGTTCGGCCATTGTTACAAATGAATTAATGATGTCTTCTTCTTTTTTAGGATCGACTAATATTCTCAGTGGATGGTGAGCTCTGTAAGAATCCCATATCCAGTCATCTGTATAAAATTTTCGACCATTATCCTGATGAACAGATCCATCAAAGGCACTGTAATAGCGTCCATCTTCTGATAGACATACAGGACGTTCATAGGTGCGATAAAGTGAGGTGTAAAAAATGGTTTTGTCATCTTTATTATCTCCCTGAACTTCAATTTTATTTAGGGTTTGATTCCAAATATTTCGAGCACTTGTTTGCAGCGATAAAAGGCTTTGATCCTTTACTTCTCTCTGATAGTTGCTTTTAGCCTGTTCAGTATCGATAAACGAAATTCCGTATCGCAAATGAAGTTTTTTGGTTCCCTTAGGATATTGTAAAACGACACAGGCGTTTTGACCCTGAGTTTTGGTACCCTCTTTCAATGTATCGTTAATTAAAACCGAAACTTTCTCCGGCTTTTCTTCAGCTTGCATATAAATATAAACCTTGGTGTTGTTTTCGATGATTTGGTAACCAGATAATGCTGATCCGTCCCAACTCATTGAACCATTTTTTGAATTTACGATCAAGAAAGTGTCTTGGTCATTTTCAAAATCAATCTCATACATTGCGGATTGATGAGATATGCCAAAATTCACATTGATGTTTTGTTCATCCAAATAAGTTTGATAAGAATAAGGTGTTAAATTTTCGTTGTCATAACTGTACTGTATGACTGGTTTAAGTTCGTTTTGTGCTCCTTGAAAAGGGCTAAGATTAAAGGCAGAACTACCTCTGTGGCTTGTTACTATTAAAGGTAATCCATGCAATAAATCGGAAGTGAAATCTCCCCTTTCAGGGTATACCCTAAGCAAGCTGTTAGGAAGGTGAATTGTTGGAAAGGTTGGGACCAATAAATGGCTAATATTTCCAATGTATGGATCGACATAATCAATCGGATCCAATGATTTTTTGGTTGTGGTAGGAGTAGTGCAAGACATGACAAAACATACAGCTATCAAACCGCTGAAGAACGTATTTCGTATTGTAAAATTCATTTGTAAAAATGCTTTAACTTTTTCGTGGTGAATTGAATTAGTTTTGGGTTGAAAGAAAAACAGGCAAGTAATGGGATGCTTACCTGTTGATCAAATTTAACTAACTCAAAAAATTAAATTAACAATGTTCATTTTAAATACTTCAAAAAGAATATTTTACAATCTATAGTATGCATTTATACTCGATGTAATATTTATTAAAATTGCAACTTTTAATTAAGCAACCGAATTCCAATAACTATCAATAGAAACATTCTATTTAAAGATTAGCTCGGGTATGTCTTAGTTATTAGAGCATACCGATAAATATTTATTTAGAGAATTTTTAGAAAATGCCATCCTTTGAAACGGAAAGATGGCATTTAATTAAATTAGATTTTATTAATTCACTTTAAACTCCTGTTTAAGGATGTCTAAATATTGCTCACCGTAACTATCTGCTGCTTCAATTTGCTTACCTGCATTCCAATCATTGAACGAATCCAAAAAGATTAGTTTTTTGCTTCCGGTTGCAAGTCTCCCATTATTACAAAGATCAGTAAACCACTCAGCATTTTTAGCGAATGCATAATTGTTACTTCCTGAATTCGTTATTTGAGGATTAATAGAAGGAGAAATAGTTGGTACATATTCCAATCCGCTGGCTTCGAAAAAGTCTCTTGAATAGGTCCAGGCTAGTTCCGTCATTTTGTGAAACTGGATATATCGGTCATACCAAGATTCTGAAATGTTGGCATACGTATTATGCGATACAGCATCAACTCCATTTACGAATCTAAAATCATAACGCGCTGGAGGCGTCCAATCTTGTTGATTTGCAATAAGATACAGCTCAACTCCAAGGTTTGACATAAACGCACGTAACGTACTGTACAATGCAGCATTGTCATCTGAGTATAAATTATGTCCGTTTTCAATTCGAACCACAGCTTTACCGTCAATTTGCATATAGTTAGCTTGTTGAAAGTAAGGTAACATCATTTCAAAATCTTCTAAAAATGTCGGAACCAATCCTGCGGCTTCAATTCTGTTTCCATCGGATAAATCCATGGTGCCAAAATTATATGAAATAGCAAAATTCTGCTCTGCTGCATTAGTTGCCTTATGGTTGTTCGAGATGAATGTTGAATCTGTCTTAAACTGTGCCATGTCCACACCTGATCTTAAGGTAAATAAGAAATAATCAATCCCTCCTTTTTGGGCCTGCTGTACGTGTAAAGCATAGGCAGTAGCATCACCTAATTGGCTATCATACTTTCCAGCAGTTGGAGTTTCAGGTACATTCTCATTCCATTCAAAACTTCTGTATGAGGCACCAACGGTATAATTTTCTTCAAGCGGAGCTACAGGTATTGGCTGGGCCATAAAATGATCATCTGGTGTAGGTCCGCCTGCATTGGAATCACAAGAAAAAGAAACCAAAGCTATTGTCAATACTATTATATATTTATATATTTTCATAATTTTCATGTTTTATAATTTTTCGTATGGAATACCAGCCTCAATAAGGTCATCTTCCGAATCTCCATACCAATGGCTACCAAAATCGTTATTATATTCAGCAGGTAATGTTTCCCATGCGATACCTGGAGATGGTTTATTGATCTTAATTGGAGTAACCGTTTCATCTGGGCCTCCTAAAAGTTCCACTCCTGAAGCATGGCCATTCGGGTTTATACTTGGCTCATCTAGATCGTATTGCATTCTTTCAGGAATTTCGGCGTAATCTGTAGTAATATTGATGACACCATCAGGGGATGTATGAGGAGGTAAAGTTATGCCTCTGGTTCTTTTTAGTAAAGCCCAGGCATCAACTCCTTGCCAATACATGGCGATCCACCGTTGTCTTACAATTTTGTCCATTCCATCCGCTGAAATTCCACTACTTGTAATTGCCCATAAATCTCTGTCTCCTGCAGCTGTTGTGTTCCATTTAATTCCATCTCTTTCTTTAAATTCAGCAGCTCCTAAGACTTTATATTGAAAAAATGAAGCATCTATACCAGCATAATAATATTCTTCAGCTGATAAGCTTCCTCCCAATCCTTTTAAAGCGGCCTCAGCTTTCATAAAATTTACTTCGGAAACAGTAATAATATTGAAAGTAGCATCTGGTGCAAAGAAGATCTCAGCAGAAGGTCTTGAATACTGACCGTTGTCTGCATCCCGCATAGGGTTATCGTTACCATCCAAATCCCAATCATCCAATGTGTTATTACTCAAAGGCTTTCCATATTTTGGAATATCATAACGAACAGGAATCAGTTCTGTTGTCGAACCGGACGCATACACAAAATCGACTATTGAAAGTGGTTCTCCTGCTACTTCAACCAAAACATCCATTCTTGGATCCTTATAGGTTTTAAGGTGTAATAAGAAACTGTGATTTACAAAAAGTTGCGAGTCATCATTCACCTCACCAAATACAAATCTCTCATAAAAAAGATTCCAGTTTTCTTCAGTCGCTCCCCATTGAAGGTTTGCTTCTTCGGAAGGCACTCCAATTAAGCCAGCTTCATTTCCCATCACGTCTTGAATATGTGCCGTGGCCAACCCTGGAAATCCATGAGACAAGCGTAAGGCAATTTTTAATCGCAGAGTATTGGCAAATTTTATCCATTTTTCATTATCTCCGCCATAAACAAGATCTGAACTATAAGAGTCACCGTTAGGATCAATTGATGCAGCTGCTTCTTCCAACATGCTTAATATTGCGGTATAGATTTGTTCCTCAGAATCATACAATACCGTAGAGTCAAATCCAAAGGCATTGCTCATCGGAATAGGACCGAATACTGAAACAGCCACCGAGTACATATAACTTTTCCATATTTTAGCAATTTGAACCCGGTTTGCATAGTCTGGGTCATCCTGATGATTAAGAATTAGTTCTTCGTTATTCTTTAAAACATTAACGAAAGTCGTTCTCCATATTCCAGACAAAGTTGATCCGGTAAAGCCATATTTTGCATTTTGTCCTCCGGCACCACCAATATAACTTGCCCAATGAATACCCCATCGTTCATTCATTTGACCACCCACTAAATCGAGGGTTTCTTTTACAATTCCTGCAAATGCATTTGTTGCAGGCGCAGAATTAAATGCATTTGGATCGGTATTAATTTCTTCAAAATCGTTCGTACATGATACTGCAAATAGCATGAGTATCAGCAGAAATTTATTTATATATTGTTTATTTTTCATATCGTTTGTTTTAAAATGAAAGTTTTACGTTGAACCCGAAAGTTCTCACAGGTAAATAGGAAGCATATTCAATTCCCTGGCCATTACCTGAAGTTGTTCCAGATTCAGGATCTATTCCAAAAGGTGTGTTTTTATAGATTGTCCATAAATTTCGACCGTACATGGATACTCTTACAGCTTTAAATGCGCTATTACCAAGTGTCTTTTTTGAAAGATCATAGCCAATAACCATTTCTCTTAGTTTCATGTAGGAAGTATCATAAGTTATTCTTTCCATATCATTAATTGCATCATAACCGTATTGTTGAGGGTTTATGTTGTTCGTATTGTAAATAATATTTCCATCACCATCTCTTTCGGCAACCCAATTTCCATCAGCATCTCGTACTCCAACTGCAGAGTTTTCATAAACTCGTCCACTAACCCGATCACTGTCATTATAATCAGTTCCATATAGACCTTGTCCTCTACGTTCATTATTATTTTCATTTAACACATTTGCCGAGAAATAATATTCATCTCTAAACGGTAAGGTTTCTGAATGCATACCAAAATTAATGTTTTTCAACATGGTACCTGAATACAAATCGCCTCCTTGCTTTACATCTAATAAAAACATAAAAGAAAAACCTTTATATCTAAATGAATTTCTCAAACCTCCGATCCAATCAGGAGTTGCATTTCCCAAATACTGATCATTTGTTCTAAGGGCTCTACCATTAGTACCTACCAATTGTACCCCAGTTTCAGGATCCGTTGCTATAGCTCTTCCTCTGATATCACCAAAAGGTCTTCCAACGTCTGCTACAACCTGTGCTTCAAACCAAGATCTTAATACTAAACGTTCCACATCACCAATTAATGATTTTACCGTGGATTCGTTTTTAGACCAGTTTAAATCAATATCCCATTTAAAATCGCCCGTCAAAGCTTTTCCTTGAAGGAAAACTTCAAAACCCTTATTTTCAATTTCTCCTGCGTTATATACCTGTCTTTGAAAACCAGTTGTTGGTGAAGTCTGTGCTTCAATAATCTGATTAGTAGTAGTTGAATTATAAGCGGTTAAATTTGCTGTTAACCTGTTTTTAAAGAACCCAAGGTCAAAACCATACTCTATAGATGAAGTCAATTCCGGCTTTAAAAATGGATTTTTTCTGGTTGAATCAAGTTGCAACCAAGCTGTTCCGTTATAATTTCCACCATAACCATAGGTTGTCTGTGTATTGTATGGACTCGTATCAGATCCAACTGATGCCCAAGATATTCTGAATTTTCCATAACTGAAGCCGTCGCTTTCACCAAGTAACTCTGAAAATATAAAACTTGTACCAACCGATGGATAAAAGTAAGAGTTGTTATCTTCTGGTAAGGTTGAAGACCAGTCATTTCTACCGGTAACATCCAAATAGAGAAATTCTTTAAAGCCGGCAGAAGCTGCAAAAAACACGGAATTAACTTCCTTTGAACCATCAACCTCAAGAATTTCTGGTACTGCATTTGAATTTGCAAGACTTGCAACATTAGGTACAATCAAAGAACTAATTCTAACTTGTCTACGAGAATTTGTAAAATCAAATCTATTTGCCCCTAGAGTTCCTAGTAAGTTAAAGTCACCTATATCCTTTTTATAATTCAACGTCATTTCATAATTCCAGTTTTGTGTTGAAACATCATCAGTTCTGTAAAAACCATCAGCATCATAGGAAGCTCCCATATTATTAAATTCATCACCAACTAAACTACTTATATCACCCATAACTCTTCCTCCAAGTCTAAAATCGTCATTAATTTGCCAGTTTAACCCTACAAATCCTCTAAGGAGGTTACGTTCATTATTGTTTGTGTTTTCATTTAAATTCCAATATGGATTATGAAATGGTCCGCTAAAAGAAAATGCATTTCCATTTTCATCTTTATAAGGATTTAGATTACCACTATACATATTAGCATGCATATACATGTAAGAGTTAGCCGGGTTTCTACTAGATCCATTTTGGTATAACTTGTTTTCAACTTTATCATTGGTATATAAAATACTTGAATTAAAAACTAATGATTTAACAATATTCTGATTCACATTTAATGTTAAGTTATGTCTCTTTTGTTCCTCAAAATTCTCGATTATATAATCGGATCTCGTATTTGTATATGAAACTCTGAAAGAACCTGTTTCATATGCTTTATCAATTGCGATATTATTTATAAAGCTAGTTCCATCTTGGTACAATTCTTCAATATTGTTCGGACGCGGCAAATACGGACCTACTACCTTATTATATTGCATAACATCAAAACCAAGCATAGGCCCACCATAAGAACGTGTATATCTTCCAGGAAGGGGTAATCCAGTTTCGTTGTCAATTCTTGAACCACTTGTTACCATTCTCCCATTGTCACCAGCACCATACACATATTGGTAATCGGGATACTCACGAACAGAAGTCATAGAAATATTTGAATTGATGCTTATTCCTAATCCGCTTTGAGTCGTACCTTTTTTAGTTGTAATTAAAATTACACCATTAGAAGCTCTTGAACCATATAAGGCACCTGCGTTTGCTCCCTTCAAAACCTCTATACTTGCAATGTCATCAGGGCTAATATCAGAGATGGGGCTACCGTAATCCAGGTCATCACCACCGTTCCAAACAGACACATCAGAATCTCCCTGGGTATTATCCATTGGAATTCCGTCAATAACATATAAGGGTGCATTGTTTCCCGTTACAGAGGTAATACCACGAATTACTATTCTGGGTGAACCAGTAGGTGTATCTGCTCCCACCACCGAAACACCGGCTACTTTCCCCGCAAGGGAATTCAATAAATTCGTAGATCTTGCTTCTTCAAGGCCTTCAGTATTTACCGCTTGCCGTGAATAAACAAGAGTCTTTGCTTCCCGTTCAATTCCCAATGCTGTTATAACCACTTCATCAAGTTGATTGCTGTCTTCTTCTAAAACCACATTAACTATATTTGAAGAATCAACGGTTATGTCTTGAGTTTGATAACCAACAAATGAAAATTCTAAAATAACATCTCCACTTTGTGGAACAGTTATTTGATAATTTCCGTCGAAGTCAGAACTAGTTCCGTTACCAGTTCCTTTTTCAATAATAGTTGCTCCAGGTAAAGGCCCGCCGTCAACTGATGTAGTAGTTCCGGTGATTGTCCTGTCTTGAGCATAAATTAAAACGGAGAATAATTGAAAGAGTAATAGGATCTTATATTTTCTCATAATATTTTATTTTAAGATTTGACTTTAGTGATTTGAGCAATAAATTAATTTCCATAAAATAGCATTTAATGATTAGTATTGAGTTGATTTGAATGTAACAGTTACGTGATTTGCATAACTGTATCGTTTAAGATTCAACGAATATATGAGGCAAGATTTAATATATTATTAATAAGAAATTAACAAACTTAATAATCAGTAGTTTTTTGTTTATTATGTATGTAACTAACAATATAACAGTGTTATAGGTCTTAAAATATTTCTGTATAATTTTTAATTTATATTAATAATTTGTTAAATTAATAGAAAAAGTATTGCCAAATTTGGTTATAAAGTTTTTTTTTCGTTGGTAATTGAGAGGATAAAATCAATTGTTTTTTTAAAAAGACTTTAATTGATTGAATTAATGAGGATTTTTCATTATTTGATTGAATAAATGAGGATTTTTCATTTTTTGATTGTTTTTTTGTGGTAAATAAAATGAGGCTTTAATGATATTTCAATCAAAATTTGAAGTTTCTTACCGAGGTGAAGTTGATTGTCTCATTGGTTCAAATAACGAAGTATCAGAAATTTACTAAAAATTCCTAAATCATATCAGGCATCATCTTTAAGGATATTAATAAACGACCTCTCATATTCTTCTCCATACATTTCTTTATATTCCTTGTAGAATTTTTCGTATGTAGCTTTTGCATAACTGTGTTTTCCTTCGAAATGTAAGGCTTTACATTTAAGAATCATTGCATCTTCATTGGTGACGTCAAAAATGAAAATACTATCGGCCAAATGAATTATAAAATCTGCTTCATTTTTAATGTCACATTGATTGGCAAAATGAATCAAAGTATCTATGGTCAATTCTGATACTTTTGCCTTAAATTCATCCAGCCATGGATATTGAACATTACGTAAAAATGGACCTTGATCTGTGATTTCTATAAGATGATTTATTTTTTCTTTTGTGAGATTTGATTTGGACGAAGTAAGATTTAAGAAGTCAACATGGTCTGATTTAATGAGTGATTCATTGTAAATTGCTTTCCAATAGCCTGTTTTTTTGGAAAGCTTAATACTTCCTATTTGCTCTAATAAATGACGTAGTTTAGCTAGATTAACGGCCCTGTTATTTTGTGCGCTTTTTTCTGATTTATCGTACCAAAGAATCTCAGTCATTTTTTCGGTTGAAATACCTTTATTATTTTTAAAAGTGTGTAACCATATTAATAAGAATAATTCCTTTAAAAGTGGTGTGAATTGAACAGTAATATCTTCTGATTTCGAGTTAATAACTTGAAAACCACCAAAAACCATGAATCGATATTTGGTTTTTGTTTCGAAATCTTCTTTAGGTTTCACATTCAAAACTTCTGTGATATGATCCTCAGTATTTTCAGTGTCTTTTAAAACAGTATTGTTTTTTCTTCGCTTCAAGTACAACACTAAAGGAATACCTGCTAACACAACAATTCCTACGACAATATATAGATTCCAGAACTCATTTGATTCTATAGGTTCTGATTCCTTCTCAATATAGGTTGAGGGGGGATAATTAATAGCATATATTTGCGCTTTAGTTGTTGAAGAATCTGTAAAATAGGTAGTAAATGCTAGTAGTTTTTCCTGAGGAATCATGTTAAACAAACCAGAATTTGTTTTTACATCTATAAATTGAAAATCTATTCCATTTCCAACGAAATCAACATTGGGAGAATCAAGATTACCCCTGATTAGTTTTAAGTCTCCGTTGAATTTACTTTTTTCAAAAATCAATGCGTAAAAATCACGATTACTTTCATCGATCCACATCGAATTAGCAACGCACATATCATCAATTATCTTCGGAATGTCAAACTTTTTGAACAATGTGCTATCTTTTATAGAATAGCCAATTAAATCATAATAGCTCTGAGGATTAATAAGCTGGTTTCCTGATTTACTTCCATATCCACCCAAGATGTATATTGTATCATTTAATGCGCCTAAGCCCGCCAGATATTTTGGATGATAAATAAGAGAATCAGTGGGTAGGTCGGTATAGGAATTACTATCAATATCTAACTTTTTAATCTCATTATTATACATGTGCTGACCATATCCACCAAATAAATATATTGAATTGTCGGAAAGATTATAATAGCGATTGTGATGTCTGAAATTTGAGGAAAGATTTAAATCAGTATTTTTATTGTTCCATATTCCTGAATCAACATTTAGAGAATAAACAGGACCTCCATCAACCAAATAGCAATATATTTTATTTTCTTGATTATTATACACCCCTTTATATTCATTTAGAATAAAATTGGGACGCTCTTCAAAAACGATAGTTTTCGAATTGCCACTTTCGATATCATAAATTAATAACTCTTCTTCTCCCAGTAAAAATACCTTTTCGTTTATATTGTCTGAGCTGATTATCATTCCTCCTTTTCTTTCATTTTCAAACAAAGGCTGCCAGATTTGATGATAATAGCTTAACCATACAGGGTTTCTGACTTCAGCCTTTCTTTGATCTACAAGGTCAACGGCTATATTGCTTTCTTTTTCATTTAGAGGCCAATGGTATTTTAACTTGCCTCGCTCCAATAATTTAACATCTTTTATTTGCATGGTTGGAACATCAGAAGTCTTGAATTGAAGGTAATCGTTTACTCCGAATATTAATTTAAAGCGATCTTTCTTTTTAAAACCTACCTTATCCATAACATAGAACGAATCATCAGCATAAAATATTAATCGATCTTCCAGTAGATTAAATTTGACCCTTATTTTTATCCAACTATTTATTGAAGTATCCGGATACTTAGCTTGAATAATAGATTGGTTTTTCCCGGTTATAATGTTTAGTTTTACTTCTCCATCAGATATTGAACTAATCAAATCTACATTGTGATTTTCTTCATTGACTATCCTGAAAATATAACCAAATAAGCCCACATGGCTAGAAGGATTTATACGGGTTGTTTTATAGTAAAAAGATATTTCAAACTCATTCTCAAACGTGAATAGATCTTCAGGTGTTAAATTTAGTTCTGTTCTGTTGTCAAGTGATTCACCCATGCCCTTAAACTTAAGGCCATAGGTTTGAGAAGTTACTTTAAACGAGCTAAAAAAGAACGTCGAGAAGAGTAAAAATGACAAAAAAAAAGTATTTTTAGTACACATCTGGATGAGAAATTTCTATATCGATTACGAACAAATATAATATTTTTATTCAAAAACCTTATAATTATAACGGGGATTTGCAGCTTGAAAAAAAGTGAGTTTAATTTTAATGATTTAAAACTCAAACTTTATATCGATTTTATTCGTTTTTTAGCAACATACTGGATTTAATATAATAAATTTATTTACGTGCTATCTTATTGGTTAACGGGGCTATATCCTTCGTTTCCTTCTATTAAAGGTACTTCATTTTTACTTTTCACTTTAAAAATTGGGTACCTTCATCAACTTCGTCAAACATTGTTATATATAAACTATTTGCGCCTGATGCTTTTGCTCCTGCAATTTACTTCCAGATTAACGCTCCCTTCATTCTTGGTATTTGATTGAATTTTTCTGGATCTCTTTTTAAATTTCCCCAAATGAAACCAGGATATACCATTGGAACATAATCGACTTTCTCAGCCTTGGTCCAACTTAAATCTTCTGCAATCCTATCAGAGCTATAACTATTCATATTGTAACGTCCAACTGCCCATGGCATAACAATAATTTTACTAGGAAAGATATGCCTTTCTAAAAAAGGCGAAAGGTATGTTTAAATACGAGTCATAACATTCAATGTTTGACAAATATGGCTATTGCATAAATAAATCCTGATTTAGGAACATCATTTATTGTTCCTATGATATTTTTATCCTGACCAAATATATCTTGTGCTATGAAAATCTAGCTTTTAGGCATTTTGTATTTTTTAGTACCTTCACCGGGCAGCAATAAAATGATTTACTGAAGAAATGATAAATAAAAAGATAACTCTAAAAGAGTTGGCCGCTATATTAAAGGTTTCTGTTTCAACAGTTTCTAAAGCTTTAAATGATAGTTATGAAATTAGCGAAGCAACTAAAAAGAGGGTAAAGACTGCTGCTATAAAGTACAATTATTCTCCTAATTTACTTGCTCAAGGGCTAAAAACAAAAAGGACTAAGATTCTTGGCGTAATTATTCCGGATATGCGCGCACCTTTCTTTATAAGGGTCTTAAGGGGTATTGAGCAGGAGGCAAGTAATCAAGGCTATCATATTCTTACTTGTTTTTCAAATGAATCTTATACAAAGGAAAAAGCAACGCTTGATATGCTGTCTCAAGGGAATGTTGATGGTATTATTATGGCCTTGTGCAAGGAATCTCAGGAGCAAGGACATTATAAACATGTTAATGATTTGATATCTAAAGGTATTCCAGTCACATTATTTGACAGAATAGATGATAGAATTCACTGTGATAAAGTAGTGATCAATGACTTTGAATCAACTTATAATGCAACACAGGTCCTGATAAAGGCCGGTGCAAAAAACATACTTTTTATTTCTCCAATCGGTACAACATCAATAGGGAAAGACAGGTATCGGGGATATGCCTTTGCGCTTTCGGAACGAAAAAATATTTCGGAACGAGTGCTCCATATTGAAGAGTATAAAGATTTTTCATCTGATTTACAGGAGATATTGGAGGGTGAAAAAGTGGATGCCATTATCGCTGCCAATGAACTTACCGGAATTTCTGCCATTAATATAGCCTCAAGATTAGGAAGAAAAATCCCTGAGGAAATCTCGATTATTGGGTTTACAAATGGTCTGTTATCGATGAATAGTAACCCACCTTTAACTACGATAAGTCAACATGGAAAGGATATAGGAAGGGTAGCCACTTCTAAACTGATCAAGCGACTTAAAAATGACAAGTTGGAATATGTAACTACCGTTATTGAGACGACCTTGATAAAAAGGGGAACTACTAAAAATTAAATAAGCCTTGTTTTATTCTAAAATCATATTTATAGCCGCTTATATTATAGCCATTTTTTTCTTTTGAAATATAATAACATTAAAACGGTAATTACTGCCATTAGGCCAAGCATTATAAAATACCCGTATTTAAAGTGTAATTCAGGAAGGAACTCAAAGTTGGTACCATATATGCCTGCGATGAAAGTTAATGGGATGAAAATCACTGAAAAGATGGTCAGGAATTTCATAGTGTCATTTAGCTTACTACTTATGATCATGTGGTAAATATTCAGTTGATCTGATAATAATTCACGATAACTATCTAGACTATCACTAGCTTGATTAATATTATTGACCAATTCTTTAAAATGCACGTCATTCTTCTTATGGATAAAATCGGATTCTATTTTTGATAGTGCCAGGATCATTTCTCTTGCGGGTTTGATCCCTTTGCGGATATAATTGAGTTCTTTTTTAAATAAATTGATCTTTTCAATTACATTCTTGTCTGGTTTATCAAGTAAAACCTCTTCAAAGGATTCGATTTTTTCTCCAAAAAGGCTAAGTACATAGAGGTAATTATCAATGACAGTGTCTAAAAGGGCAAATAGTAAATAATCTGTTTTTGAGGACCTTAGTGTCCTTTTTTGGTTTCTTATTCTTTCCCGAACGGGTTCAAATACATCT
>CAYMKR010000002.1:0-69919 GCA_964390865.1 uncultured Flavobacteriaceae bacterium
ATTTTCTTCAGTATAATTTTCAGGGAGTGTTGTGAAAGATGATTTTAAAGTAAAATCGCTTTCATCTTTTTTAATTAAACTAACAGTTGAGTTAAGTTCATTTACAACATAAATCCATTGTCCATCTGGATGAAATGACAGATGCCTTGGTCCAGCTCCTGAATCCATTTTTAGTTCATTCTGCGTGAAAGGAGTAAATTTATTTAATTTGGAATCTATAGCGGAAAATATTAGTTCGTTTGTTCCTAAATCAACAGAAATAATTTCTCGATCAGCTGGATTAAACCATACAGAGTGTGCATGAGGAGATTTTTGGCGCTCATTAGTTCCTTCTCCGAAGTGTTGCTGTACATCCAATAGTGGTGATAGTTTTCCATTACTCATTACTTGAAGTAATCCAATATTCCCACTAGAATAATTAGCAACTAGTATATATCCTGCACTATTTGCAGTTACAAAGCAAGGATGTGCTCCTCCGGATGAACTTTTGTTAATAAATTTCAAGCTGTCATCATTTATTTTAAAAGACTCAACAGTTCCTTCTTTGTTTTCATTTACAGCTATAAGATATCTATTATCGGCACTCTTTGTTATGAAAGAAGGATTTTCTGATTTTGCGGCCAATCCAATGAATACAATTTTTCCATTGTCAAGTAATGAATATTTATAAATCCCCTCGCTGTTTTTATTTGTGTATGTTCCAACATAGAATTCTGTTCCCTGTTTCTTTATTTCAATTTTATCTTTATTATAGTAAAACAGAACAACAATTAGTATTAAAGTTGGTAGAATGAAGTATAATGTTAGTTTCATATTAGGTGCATTTTTGTATTGATCTTAAGTCTGTTTATAATAACCACTAACGGTTAGTATGAGAATATGTAGCCGACCGCGTGGTACTTTCCTGTCAAATTACAAGAAAATTGAAGCGGTCTACAACCTTCGAATTTACTGCTAATTCGGCTATTATTTTTATATATAGTTAACTATCTATCTTCATTTTGAAACAATAGAATTAAAATTGAAAATTATTATCGTGGACGCACACGAGTATTTTACTATATTTGTCTATTCTTGATGTTTTTTGTATTCAAAACCACCTTGGATTCTAGGTGATTTTCAAGAGTTAAACCTTTAAAACTAATATGAGCATGACAATAAAACCGATTCCTTTATTATTGCTCTTCCTTATGCTGTTTAGTGAAATAGGATTTTCTCAAAAGAAATCGCATCCAAATGTAATCATCATTATGACTGATGATCAAGGGTATGGAGATTTTGGTATTACTGGAAATCCACATGTGCAAACCCCAATTATAGATGCCTTTGGGAGTAATAGTATTCGCTTTAATAATTTTTATGTATCACCTGTCTGTGCTCCGACGAGATCCAGTTTAATGACAGGGCGCTATTCATTACGTACCGGAATTAGAGACACCTATAACGGAGGAGCTATTATGGCCTCGAATGAAGTGACTATTGCCGAAATGCTCAAAGAGGCAGACTATCAAACAGGTATTTTTGGAAAATGGCATTTAGGAGATAATTATCCGTCGAGACCAAGTGATCAGGGTTTCGATGAATCTCTGATTCATCTGAGTGGTGGCATGGGACAGGTTGGCGATTTTACCACATATTTTCAAGGAGATAGAAGTTATTTTGACCCGGTTCTTTGGCATAATAATGAAAAAGAATCTTACCAAGGATATTGTTCAGATATTTTTACAGAAAAGGCGATCGATTTTATTGAAAAAAGTAAAGAAGGACCTTTTTTTTGCTACTTGTCATTTAATGCGCCGCACACACCTTTACAAGTTCCAGATTCCTATTATCAACGCTACAAAGATATTGATCCTTCTTCCGGTTTCGAGAATGACGAGCGTCCCTTTTCAAAAATGAGTGATAAGGACAAGGAAGATGCTAGAAAAGTATATGCCATGGTTTCAAACATCGATGAAAACATAGGAAAATTATTCAAGAAATTAGAAGAACTGGATGTCGCAAAAAACACCATTGTAATTTTTATGACAGACAATGGACCTCAACAAACGAGATACGTGGCTGGTATGCGAGGACGCAAAGGAAGTGTTTATCAAGGGGGAGTTCGAGTTCCCTTTTTTATGCGTTATCCAGCTATGTTTAAAGAAAATAAAGAAATAAATATAACAGCAGCTCATTTTGATATTTTACCAACTTTATCTGAATTGTGTAATGTTCCGTTGCCTCATGATAAAATCATTGATGGAAAAAGCTTGGTACCCTTGTTAAGGAATAAAAAAGTGGATTGGAAAAGCAGATCGCTGTTCTTTTATTGGACCAGAAGGTATCCAGAACTATACAATAATATTGCAATTCAAAAAGACAACTACAAGCTGGTAGGCATGACCGATTATGACAGTAAAATCGAAAATTTCGAATTGTTTAATCTTGATAAAGATCCTTTCGAACAAAATAATTTGGTTGAAGAAGACAGAGATATTGCCATTCAGCTAAAAGAAGAATTCGATCATACCTATAAAGAGTTAATTGCATCTGAAAACCTTTTGAATCCGCAAAGAATAATAATAGGTAGCGAGTTTGAGAACCCAATTATCTTAAACAGAAATGATGCTGATGGGGAGCGGGGAATATGGAACAAAGAGGAAGTATTTGGCAAGTGGAACGTCAGCATTTTAGAAGGGTTTTATAATATTAGATTTAAATTCATAAAACCTATCGAAAAAGGAGGGAGAATGTTACTCGAAACCAAAGGGATTATAAATCAAAAGAAGAACCTTTTGGAAGAGACTGATATGCTTGAAATGAAAAATGTGTTTCTCCCAAAAATGAATTGCGATCTTATTCCTTTTTATTTTATAAAAGGAAAAAGAATTTTCCCTTTTTGGGTTGAACTGGATAAAATTAATAATATATAAAACAATATTAATGAAAAAAATAATCTCATTTTGCTTTTTTATATGCTTACTGTATTCCTGTAATCATTCAATAAAATCAGAAATTAAAGACATCAGTGAGGTGCCAATAAATGAAAAAGTCGCAGACAATAACAATCCATTTTTTGCTTATAATTTTGGAGGTCTTCAAGATTATTCACCTAGCGAACAAATAAAGATATTGAAAGGCTATGGATACGATGGTATCACTTTGCAGATGGCCAAAGAAAAAAATGTAGAAAAGCTAAATGATTTTATTGATTTAGTGGCAGACACAGAGAATTTTAAAATTTACTCAGTTTTTGTACGGTATAACTTTGACCAATCGGAGGAGGATAGAAATCGTTGGAAAGAAGTTGTTAATATGATTAGTGGCAAGGGTATAGATTTATGGTTCATTTTTGGAAAACCAGTAGATGGCGTGGATGACGAGCAAGTAGAAGGGATATTAAGAAATGTCACGACTTATGCTGATTCGAGAAATGTACCTGTGACCTTATATCCTCACAGTTGGTGTTATTTTGATACAGCAGAAAAATCATTACCCATGATCAAAAAAATCAATCATCCTAATTTAAAACTGGCTTTGCATACATGTCATGAACTAAAGGCCGGAAATGCAGGAAGATTGGCTGAAGTGGTAGATAATGTAAAAGATTATTTAAGTTTTGTCACAATAGCAGGAGCTTCAAAAGAGATTGATATGTCTAGTAGAAAGAGGATGGATGCAACAAGTATTCAACCTTTGGAGGACGGAGAATATGATTTCACACCTTTTTTAAAAGCACTTAAAGATGCTGAATTTAAAGGCCCTGTAGGCTATATTAACTTTAAGTTTGACAAACTACCTGAAGAATACTTGCCAGAATCATTGGCAGAATGGGAAAGGCTAAAGACCCTGTATTTAAATTATTAATCATGAATTGAAGATTAGTAATTCTGATTGATTCTCAAAAATAGGATAAATAGCGTGTGAGTTGGAAGGGTCAGCTCACATTTGTCAAATACTATCAATTTTTCAGCTGATGGATCGCAAAATCAAAATAATCTATCAACTTTTCTCAAAATTAATTCTTAATTAATTAATTATTATTCAATAATTAACTACGCTTTTATACATTTGACTTATATTCAACATTCTTTGAAATCATATTAAACTCAATTGTAAGAAGCCTTTGAATTATTCCAAAAGGAAGCAAACATTTGAGTGTTTAAATACAGATTCAGAAAGTGATGATTTCAGATGAATGAGCGTTTATGAAAATCATCAAGGACTAGATTGCATAACTATTAAATAATAATATTCCATAATTTAAATAAACATGAAAAACAATTCTACCAAATCTTTACCAATTTTTCTCACATTTCTCATTATGGGATTTGGAGACGTTTCAGGCCCCTTGTCAAGTCAACTTCAAAATGATTTTAGTCTAAGTAATTTTGAAGCTGGTTTGGTTACGTTTATGGGGTTCATCATGTTCGGGCTGCTCTCCGTTCCTATGGGTTTATACCAGGATCGTAAGGGTCGTAAACATGTACTATTGATTGGTTTACTTTCGGCTTTAGTCGGAATGATTCTACCGATTTTAGGTAATTATGAGTCATTCCCATTGATACTTGGGGGTCTTCTTTTTATGGGAGCTGGAGCGACCTTATTGCAAGTCGCAGGGAACCCTATTATGAGAGATGTTTCACCCGAAGGAAAATATTCAAGAAATCTTTCATTTGGTCAATTTGTAAAAGCGATAGGTTCCTTATCCGGATCATTGATCCCTATACTTGCTTTGAGATGGTGGGGTCTTGATTGGAAAATTTTGTTTCCTATTTATGGGAGCATTATTCTTGTCGTTACGATCTATCTATATATGACAAAAATTGAGGAAAAAACTTCCAAAAAAGAGTCAGCAGCATCCTTGAAATCATGCCTTGATCTGTTAAAGAACCCATTTATTTTATTAATGGCCATAGGTATATTTTTATATGTAGGTGCAGAAGTAAGTATGAGTGCCAAACTCCCCAATTATCTTGAATCAAATTTTAATTTTGACATCAAAGAAAAAGGACTTTTTGGAACTTTGTTTTTCTTTATATCTCTAATGATTGGTCGGTTTCTTGGAGGAGTCGTACTAGATAAGATTTCACCAAAAATATTTTTAATATTGACTAGTATTTTATCTATTATAGGAATAGGAGCACTCTTTTTTGCTCAAGGTGAAATTTCTGCCTTTGTCATAATCTTCGTGATAGGACTCGGATTTGCGAATATTTTTCCATTGATTTTCTCCATAACGGTTGATACCATGCCGGATAGGAGCAATGAAATTTCTGGAATTATGGTGACAGCAATTATAGGAGGAGCTTTTGTACCGATAATTTTTGGTGGAGTTGCTGACATGTTCGGGTTAATGTCTGGATTTCTTGTTTTGATGGCATGTATGATCTATATTCTATTGATCACTTCTAAAATTAAAAAAGCAAAGTAATGAATATATATACTGATGACAGAGTGGTCCTTACGCTTGATGCAGGAGGAACTAATTTTGTTTTTTCTGCAATTCAGAGTGGAAAACCAATTACTGATAAAGTAAGAATGGATTCTCATGCTGATAATTTGAATGATTGTATTAAAACTATGGTTGACGGATTTAAAACTGTTATTTCACAAATTGAAAGTAATCCGGTCGCTATTAGTTTTGCCTTTCCCGGACCTGCAGACTACCCAAATGGAATCATTGGAGATTTGGGAAATCTACCAGCTTTTAGAGGAGGTGTGCCACTAAAGGCAATTCTGGAGGAAGCTTTTGATTTACCTGTTTTCATTAATAACGATGGGGATCTATATGCTTATGGAGAGGCTCTTGGAGGTATATTGCCTGAAATCAACAGCAAATTGGAAGCTTCAGGAAGCAATAAAAGATATCACAATGTAGTTGGTTTGACCCTAGGAACAGGTTTTGGGGGTGGTATCGTAAGAAATGAGGAATTGTTTATTGGAGATAATTCTACAGCTGCGGAGGTCTGGCTATTTAGCAATAGGTATAGCCCAGGTGTAAATGCTGAAGATGTAGTTAGTACAAGATCAGTACAACGTGTATATGCCGAAAAGGCGGATGTTTATTATCCAAATGAACTTATGCCCAAGGATATTTTTGATATTGCAATGGGAACGAAAGAAGGTAATCGGGAAGCCGCGATTATTGCCTATCAGGAAACTGGTAAGGCCCTTGGGGATGTTATAGCCAATTTGTTCACGTTCATTGATGGTATAGTGGTTATAGGAGGCGGTATAGCAGGAGCCAAGGATCTTTATATGCCTTCGGTAATGGATGAGCTGAGGAGTAATTTTTACCCTTCAAATGCCAATAAACAACCTAGGCTTGTACAGCAAATTTTCAACTTGGATGAAGAAAAGGAATGCATAGATTTCTACAAGGATTATTCAAAGGAAGTTAAGGTTCCAGGAACTACTAGAACAGTTTCATACGATCCTTTTCCACGCTTAGCTATTGCAACAAGTAGAATTGGTGGCAGCGAGGCAATTTCTTTGGGTGCTTATGCTTTTGCGCTAAACAATATTGGCGGTCAATAAGTTATGGGGGTAATTATTTAATTCCTCATTATTTTCTTTAAGATTAGATACTTTCGTTTGATGAATCAAATTGGGAGATTTATTTTTGATTTGTTCAAATAGCATCGATAAGGCAAGTTTAGAAATTTCCAAATCTGATTGAATTACTTTTTTTAAAATATACCGTTGATGCATAGACCTAAGGATCATTGACTAAATAGGTCATCGGATTCCAAAATTTCATTCCCCAGGGGCTTGCAATGGCGGGCTGGGTATTCCTAAGTATATGAGGAAAACAGCGTGTATGTCAATATTAGTAATAAAACGACTTTATGATCCAATTGTTTATTTCGCTTTTTATTTAATTAGAAGGGTCGAAGATCTTGTTATATAAATTTTCATTTTTATCAATGCAACCTGAGACTTGGATAACGGCCTTATTATTTTCAATAGTAATTGGAGATTCAGACATATAATTCCGCATACGGCTTCCCCAAATTGAAACGGTCAACTTTTCATCACCTCTCACCAATAAATAGTCATATGACATTTCTTCCTTTACTGGAGTCAGTGCCCCATTTCCTCCTGAAAAAGCTTCGACATTACTTAGGGAAGTATGTCCTTGACCTTCAATAATAATAGGGTGAATGTTTTCAACTTTTTCACCTGTATTGGCTATAATTGATCCTTGAGCGATTTGCCAGTTTCGGTTTTTAGTATTACTTCCCTGTTTCAAAATGCCTACTGCTACACAGTCAAAATTAAAATTAGTCAATTGACCATACGATTGATCCCCCAATAAGATGCCCCCATAAGTACCAAAAGTAAATAAATCGATTATTTGAGCATTATCTGTATGATTAATAGTGTATGCATAGGTTTTTTTGGCAATTACCGCATCTACCACCTCTTTGCTATATTGCCCACCAATAAATCGTTGTACGGCTGGATTTACATGACAATGTAAAATTCGTGGAACATCGTAAACATAGTCCATTCGAATGAACTCCCCACTTAAAGGGAATCCGTAACAATGTTCAAAAGTCATTAATTCACAGGAGAATTTTCTACTGGCATTGAAGTCAAAAGCAAGGTATTCACCATAAAAAGTTAAGCATGAAAGATAAACTCCCTGAGTTTTACTGGTTTTCGATACTTGAATTGTAGCTTTATAAGGTATAATGGTTTCAGGGTTTTTAATAGTTTGATCTGAATACCAAAATTGAATACCCTTAATCTGCGTTGCTGATTCAACTGTAATAAACACATTTTCAGTATCAGTAATTTTAAAAACGCTACCAACAGGTTGTTTTTTTGTTTTATGAACCGTACCTCGTGGCGTGGGGCCATGAACGCCAATTAATGACACATTTTTTTTTAAGACGATTCCTCCGCTGATATGATAAGGATCTTCAGTAGGCTCTACCCAAAGTGCATTCCCTGTTTGGGATGCCCAATCTATAGCCTTCTGTAGATTTATTTTGTTTTCATCTGGTTTGTTATTAGGTTTTACATCAAAATACTGTATGCTTTTCATCTGCTGAGCAAAGGACAAATGAACCATTAAAATCGTCAAAATGGCAAGTAAATATTTTGTTTTCATAATTAAGAGGCTTTAGAGTTAAGTTTGATTTCCACGAAAACAACTTCATTAAATCAAGTTGCGTGACCGTTCATTTTTAAAAGACAAATAAAAGAGAATGTCCTTAATAATGAGTTAATATCTAATTAATTATCAAGTTTATTAAATGGAATTTTTAAAAAAAAAGTGTTTATCTTTTATTGTTGATAAAATGGACCATTTTCGTTGGCAGATTAAACTATATGCCAATTTTGGAGTCATAGTTATTAAATTTTGAAAATGAAACTAACGCAACGACAAGTTCAACATCTTTATTGGCGTGCTGGTTTTTTAACTTCATATGATCAGATTAAAAGGTCAACAGGAAATAATCCTGAGAAACTCTTTGATCAGTTGGTTTCTAATAGTATTTATTATAAAAAACTGACTGTTAAAGACGCCTATCAATTGGATTATAGGAAGCTTAAAATGGCATCTTTTGAAGAAAAAAAGGTTATGAGAAAAATGTCTCGAGCCGGAATAATGGAACTCAATAATCTTTGGTTAGATCATATGGCAACAACCGATGGGATTCTTCGAGAGAGAATGTCATTATTTTGGCATAATCATTTGGCTTGTAGTTCCAAAAAGGTTGGTTTCCTTCAAAGTTATCTTCATACTATTAGAAAAAATAGCCTCGGCAACTTTGGTGACATGCTTCAGGCTGTGGCTAAAGAACCTGCGATGCTTCAGTATCTGAATAATCAACAAAACATAAAGGACCGGCCCAATGAAAATTTCGCGAGGGAACTTATGGAGCTATTTACGCTAGGGATAGGTCACTATTCTGAAGAAGATATCAAAAATGCTGCAAGAGCATTTACCGGTTGGGGTATAAGAAAGGATGAATTCTTCCTACGACCAAATTTACACGATAATGGTTTAAAAACTTTCTTTGGAGAAACGAGTCATTTAGAGGGAGAAGAAGTAATTAAGAAACTTTTAAAGAATAAGCAAACCGCAAGGTTCATTTGTAAGAAAATGTATGTTTATTTTGTTAATGATCAAATTGATTCAAAAAGAATAGAAGAACTCGCTACAGTATTTTATGACAACAACTATGAGATTCTTCCATTGGTTAGAGCGATTTTTACGGCAAAATGGTTTTATGATAATGAAAATGTTGGGGCCAAAATAAAGTCACCTGTAGATTTTCTTATTGGACTGAGAAGATCAATGGATATTCGTTTTAATAACCTTGAAGGACAAGTTTTTATAGAGAAACAATTGGGTCAGGTATTATTTTACCCTCCTAATGTTGCAGGGTGGCCAGGAGGTCATGACTGGATAGACAGCAGTACATTAATGCTGCGGTCTCGTTTAACAGAGATCTTGCTTTTATCTTCTGAAGTTAATCTGGCGATTAAAGAGTCTGGCGATGACAATGATAAAATCAAATTTAATGGCAGGTTGAAGAAACTGGGTTCGGAGGTGAACCTTAGTCATTTTGAAAAATCCTTGCAATCGGATGCAGATACATCTAAAGAGCTTGCAAATTATCTTGTGCAAATAGATATGAATATATCGGTAGAAGCTACTTCAAATAATGGACTGGTAAATAACATCATCTCCATATCAAAAACTCCAGAATTTCAACTGTGCTAATTATGAAAACGAATAGAAGATCCTTTATAAAGAAGTCGGGATATTTAAGCGTGGGTACCCTAATGGTTCCCCAGCTAATTCAAGCCTATGATATAGCGAGAAACACTGGTAAGAAGTTGGTTGTAATTCAGCTAAGCGGAGGGAATGATGGTCTTAACACTATAATTCCCTATGAAAATGACTTGTATTATAACTTGCGACCAGAGATCTCCATTGCCAAGAATCAAGTCCTTAAGGGGAATGATTATTTGGGTTTTAACCCGGCAATGAAAGGGATCAAATCAATGTATGATGAGGGAGATTTATCCATAATAAACAGTGTTGGTTATCCTAATCCAGATCGGTCTCATTTCAGATCAATGGATATTTGGCACACAGGTAGTGACTCGAATCAATATCTTTCACATGGCTGGTTGGGAAATTACTTCGACCATCAATGCGATGATTGTAAATCTTATCAAGCTATAGAGGTTGATGATTCGCTGAGTTTGGCGATGAAGGGCAAACGTTATAAGGCCATTTCAACGACAAACCCTCATCAGTTGTTTAAGACGGCCAATGACGGTCAACTTAAGAAAATCCTAGAAAACAAGCATCAGGCTGCACATAGCAATCTAGACTACCTTTACAAAACCATGACACAAACGGTAGATGCTGCGGGTTATATTCGAAATAAATATATGGGCTATAAGTCAAACGTTGAGTATCCGAATTCGGTATTAGGCAAAAACCTGAAGCTCACTGCCAGATTGATCAATGGAGGGGCAGAGACTGAAGTATTTTATGTCTCCATGGGAGGCTTTGATACGCATAATAATCAAATTTTGAGGCAAAAACAATTACTTACACGGTATTCTGAAGCGACTTCCGCTTTTGCAAAAGACATGAAAAAAGCTGGAAATTGGAATGATACCTTAGTCATGACATTTTCTGAATTTGGGCGAAGGGTTGCAGAAAATGGTAGTAAAGGAACTGATCATGGAACTGCCAATAACTTATTTTTAATGGGGGGAGGGTTGAAGAATCCTGGTTTTTACAACGATGCTCCTAATCTAAAGGACCTTGATAAAGGTGATCTGAAGTATCAAATCGATTTTAGGTCGGTATACAGCACAGTATTAAAGAATTGGTTAAGTTCAGATCCAAAAGCCATTATTGGAAGAAATCATCCTACCCTTGATATGATTTAAAACACAGTGTCAATATTGGTGCTTGATAAGTGAAATGTCTGGATTTTAAGAATTTTGCTAATGGTCTTAAGGAATGAATACAGACGTATTAGGCATCTATCCAAATTGGGCTGGACCAACCAATATGTTTGTTCTTTTGCATAATTCTAATATAGTAATACAGGCCGTTTGTTCCTGGTAAAATTTCGTTATCGGTAAATGTGCCTTTAAAATATGTAGTTGATTTGTCTACGGTTATGGTTTTAATTACTTCGCTGTTTCTAAGCACATCCACGGTGTCAATTTCATCTGTGGCGAGAATAGTGTAAGAAAGGTTAGGCTTATCATTTGTTTTAACTGATTGACCTTGAATTACTCCATTTAACCTAAAATCGATTTCTATTTGATCACCTGTAGTGGCAAAAACCCTTCTACTTCGCATGGCTTCCAAAATTCCTTTTCTACTTATTTCTTTTACCCAAATTGAAGCCAGTCCTACCCCCATACTGTTATGATCTCCACTGGCGATAAATCCAAGTTTGTATTTCTTGTCTCTTAAGGCATAATCAATGAATCCTTTATCATTTTTAGTTGGAACGTGACGTTCCAAATTTATCATTCTCGGTGCATTCCTGTATTCTGCATTTCCCCGGCATTGAAATATTTCAACAATGGGCTCTATCTCTTCATCTCGGGTCTCCCAGCAGCAGGCGTGAACCTCATCAGCAGGGTGATGCGGTATGGAGATACAATCAATATTATTGTCATGAATATATTTCCAAAGACCTTCTGCATCTCGGGTTTCAGGATTTCTTACTGAGTAGACCTGATTTTTATCTCTAATATATTTTTTAGCATCAGCTGATGAACCAAATATTATATTTCGATGTCCTGCTCCTCTTTTGATTTCGAAGGCCCGGTCATTGGATAGTGTAAATTCAACAGAAGGAAAAGCTACAAAATAGGAGGGATCGTTATAGAATTCGGCAATTCTCAAATGTTTCCTCCAATATACCTCGGTTTGAGAATAGGCGTGATCAGTGATTCCTATGAAATCATAACCTTCTGAAAACATTCCATATCGATAATCGTCATGAAGGGTTCCATCTGTGCCAGCTGGCCAGCAACTGGATATTTCGGAATGCTCATGAAGGTTGCCTATGAGCAAAGTATACACTTCCCCATTATGAGATATGGTTGACCTTTTGGATTTTGGTCGACCACTTAATAAAGGCGTAAATCCTTTTACCGGATGATGTTCTTCAACGATGGTTGGAATCATCAAAAGTCTATTTTTAGTTTCGCTGATCTCAGGAGCCGAAAATTGATTCATTTCTAGCATCCCGCGTCGAATAACATCTTTTCTGTTAGCGTGTTCATTGGGATGATCATAATCACGGTCATGAAAGTTTTCACTTTTCCAGCCTAACCAAAAAGATTTATTATCCTGGTCAAAAATAATGGTAGGCTTGATCGATTCACCTTTTTGTTTGGTTTCTAGAATAGTTTCTGGTTTGGACCATCCTGATGCAGGGTTCAAATAGGAAATTCTGAATTTCCAGTACGGATTTCCGACAAAATCACCCCCACAATGGGTCACTAGATAAAGGTGATCGTCTAAATCTTTTTTAAATGTTGGCCAATGATCATTCATACCTTGAAAGAGCCATTTGCCGGTTTCTTTCTGTTCGAGTAATTCACCATTGGAATAGCAGATTATGGCACAACATCGATCTCCTGTATAATTATCACTATCCTGAAGGCGATGTGCAAAACGATTGTTTTCATACGAAATCCAAAGTTTACCTGTTTTGTCAAAGCAAAGACTTGGTTTGACATTGATATTGACCCTGTCTTCAAACCCTCCTCCGATTGCAATCGGAACTTTTTTTAATTCTATAAGATCGGGACTGAAAATTTTCATTTCAATATTTCTATGAGGCCCATCAGTGATATCGTAAGCAACAAAAATATTACCATGTGTATCTTGCTCAAGTGACGGGTCGAAACAGCTTTGAGTTTTGTCTGTAACTAATACAGGTGTTGACCATTTTTTATGCTCATACTTTGACGTGTAAATACAAAACATACCTTCTTCAAAGCTTTCCCAAGCCAATAGATATGAACTTGAAGAAACAGCCTTAATAACAGGATTTATTGATCTTTTTGAAGGATCACTTATTTCAATAGGAGCAGTGAAATTACCATTCTTTTCGATGCTTACATTAATGACCCATTGTTCATCATTGATTGCAGCCCAAGCAATTGCCGGATTTCCGTCTTTATGACAATCCGCACTGATAGTTTCATAAGAGCCTGGTTTACCAGTAACAGGGTTTTGCTCTATCCAAGTGCCATTTTCCAATTTGAATAATGAAATTACCTCCTTGTCTGAAGGATACTCCATCCTCCTTAAAGTAGTGAGGTAGGCGTTGTTTTTATTTTGGAATAAAATAGGGGTTTCATCTTGTTCGTCATCAAAATCTGTCAATTGCAAACTCAGTAACATTTTAAATGGATTCTGACTGTTTTTGGCTGAGGCATATGCAATCCCAGGCACCATAAAGGTTGATGCCGAGAGGAGCATGCTGTTTCTAATGAATTCTCTTCTTTCCATATAATTTTCTTCAAATGTGATTAAACCAGTTTCATTCTTCCGGTTTGAATTTATTTTAACTTAGTCTTCGGTTATAAAAACTGAGGCGGGGAGTCTGTCATTATGATACAAATTTACACTTTTAGGATTATCAGACCAGGCATATCGAACTGCTGCTGGTTTTGAAATATCTGGATGCGATACGACAATCTTTTTTTCAGTGGTAATTATTTGTTTCATAATCTTTATTGTTTTATCAATTATTCAATGAGCACTTTTTTTGTAAACGCCATGCCATCAATTTTAATTCTCATAAAATAGATCCCTGAATTTAAATTGTCTGCAGGGACCTCAAGACTGTGGGTCCCGGGATTTAATTCCCTTCTATTCATACCTTGTGAAACTATTTGTCCACTACTATTCATAAGTGTAATGCTTACTGTTGCTGAATTAGATAATGTAAACTTGATATAAAATTCTGTATCTGCAGGATTTGGAAAAAGGTTAAACGATCTTTCAACTACTATATCTTCTATTGATAAAGTATTTTCACCCAAAAGTTGAATGGCATCTACACGAGTTGTTACACTTCCTGACTTAAATCTGTAAATTCTAAACCAATTGATTGCGCTTAAATCGGGATTCCCATTTTTATTTGCAGTACTGGTATTTAACTGTATAAAATTCCATCCTGCGTTTAAATCATTTATATTCCAACTGTACTCATCCGTATCCGGCCCTCCCGAACTGCTTATTTCTACTTGGTTCGTAGATTCGAACTTAGATGGATCGGAAACATAATACCAGAATTGCAATGCAGTACCAAATTCGGTTCCCTTAGCATTGTAAGGTGTTGTAAACACCTTTTTAAATTCATCGTTGGAGCTGCCATCAAATTCAATACAATTAGTACCTTCTTTGTTCTCAGTACCGTTTAATGACAAACTTGAAGATGACTGCCAATCATTTAAATTATCACAGTCATCAAAATATAATCCTAAAGCTTTATAAGTAGCCGTTATCGCCATATCGCCAATTGCAGTTATTACAGTTGTATTCGAGGCGTATGTTTTAGTAAGTATTGGATTTCCAGAATCTACCACCCATTCTTTAAACATAAAACCATCTAGAGCCTGATCTGCAGAAATTTCTACCGTTGTGTTTTCTATGTAGTTACCATCGCCAGTTCCATTATTCACAATCAATTCGTATTTAGGTACGCTGGCATTATAGTCTAAAATTTGTATTTCATCAATTCTTGTTATGATCGAACCCGATTTACTGTAATACAAGCGAAACCAATTGATTGCATTTATACTTGGTGATCCTACTTTTGTTGCCTCACTTATTTTTAAGGATATAAGATTCCAACCAGTTGATAAATTTTTTAAACTCCAATTGTATTCATTTTGATCATTAGTTCCACTACTGCCAATCTCAACTTGATTTGACGACCCTAACTTTGAGGCATCCGATAAATAATACCAGAACTGTAATACCGCATCATTTTCTGAAATACCAGAATTATAGGGCGTAGAAAATACTTTTTGAAATTCGTTTGCGCTACTTCCATTATATTGAATACAATTATCTCCTTGTTTTTTATCTATACTATTTAGACTAAGGCTACCTGAAGAGTTCCATGCCGTTAAGGCATCACAATCGTCAAGAAAAAATGAAGTGCTACCAACATTTATCAATCCGCTTTTTGTTTTCTCACCAAAAAACGCATTTCCTTCCTGTATCATTTTCCATTGGATTCGATATATATTTTTATCTGCAGGAGCCGTAATGTTGAAATTGAAGATCTTGCTTTGACCAGGGTCAATAGTTTCACCGGTTTCTAGTTCTACACGGTTTGTTCCCCAAGTCATATTATCTTCTGGGTCTAAACTTCCTAATTTATAACCTTCTGCTTTGGTCCAAATTGTTGTACCCGTATTTTTCATCGTAATACTAACCGAAATAGTTTCTTCAGGAGCCATTTGAGTAGGGAATTCTTGAAATTCAAATATTGAGCTATTTGGATATGGGCTAATTGGAATGGTTGCAGTTAACCCTATTTCACCTCGTATCATTTTTGACGCTTCACCTGTTAATCGTAAGTACCAATCACTTGGTAAATCCTGACCGTCAGCATCCAAGGTGACAAATTCACCTGTCGTTGGGGTCTGGTTTGCGTTTTCGGCAATTTTGAATATTGCAGTTCCCTCATCAACCTCATCATACATTGCGACATAAACCATTTTACAACCGGCGTCAATGGCATTGTACATTTGATGCCATAAAAAATCACCACCATTGCGTGGGATAGCATTCAAAACAGAATCTTCACCTTTAAGATTCTTCCAAGAAAACCCTGGAAAAACTACAGGCATATACTCCATATCCCGACTTGCTGTATCATCTAAATCAGCCTGAAAATATGTATTCCTATAGGTGTCAGCGCTATTGTTGTCACGATACCTCCCAGGGGCCCACGGGCTTATAACTTCAAAAGCATCATATACTGACTGCCAGTCACTTGAGTCTTGTCTCCAACTGTTGCCAACTCCAGCTTTTAAGGTTGCCCTATATTTTTCGGGAGCTTCTACAGTAAGCCATTTTACCAATTCTGCCCAATGTGCAGCAGTAAGTATACCTTCACTACCACCTACATTAACTCCCCACAATGAAAGTAATGGACGGCCCTCGTGATGTAAATAATTAGGACTCTCAAGAATTTTCAGATCATCAACCAAATGTTTCCAGTCTTCAATTACATCTTGGACAAAAGTTTCAGGTTTCCCGCCTGACATATCATACATATTTGCAAAAACACGACCATGAGCTTCTGCACCTAAGCGAACATTTTGCAGAACTTGATCTCTTTGATCTCTTCTAGCTTTTGCAGAACTTATAAAACGCTGTACAAAAACACCATCAATACCATAATCTTTCATCCATTTTACATGACGATCAACGGTTTTGATTGTGTATGCACTATAGAGTGGAGCATTTGAACCATCTTCATATACAAAATCAGTCGCAAACAATTCATCTGTGTCAAACTCTCTTAAATCTGGCCACATGTCAATTGTAATATTTTCAGCATTAGGCACTTGTTTTCCAGAAGACCAATGAATCCATCCATACTCATTACCATCATCTGGTGCATTGAACCAGCCTTGATAACCTGCCATGATTTTGTTATTTAGCGTGGTGGCATCTACTACCTGTGATTCCCCATCTACAATAGCAAAAAGCAATATAAATCCCATTAATAGTTTTCTCATACTTTAATATTTAACTTCTACTTGTTATAAACAATTAATTTGAAGTAGAAACTGATTTTCCAGAGTTCACTGTTATAATTTAATTGGAGTCAGCATTATACTAACTAATAAAACCCTCCTCTGGGACTACAATCACTATCGTGACATTACAAGAGTAAATAGGAATTATTATGTTGTTGTGTTTCATAGAATCTTGAGAAGGTTTTTTATTTACTATTTCCGTATGATTCAAATAGTATTATTGCATCGTATAATACTCCTGCAGATCCTCGAAATGTACCTGATCCTTTCGGTTTATTATCAACCGTGTACCATTCATAAAATCCATCATTGTCCTTGACTCGTTTTACCATGGGCTGAATTTGATCATAAGCTTCTTCAACAAATCCATTTTTGATAAGTTGCTGTATCATTCGCCCACCAAACCAGGTCCAATCGCCTCCATTTTGATATCCGTAAACAGACATGCTTTTGTTTTTGAAGGATCCTTCTGGATAAGTCGGATAAATTGTAAGACCAATAGAACCAGCGCCAGATGCTTTTACATTAGCAATCATTTTATCTAAAGAGATTTTTATCTCCTCTTTAGAAAGAAGGTTAGCCTCAATGGCAACGGCCGTTCCTCCATGATTAAAAATTTCTCCTTCATTAAAATCTTTGGGAAATGGTGAGCCATTCAAATAGACATGCGGAATGAATTTTTGATTCTCTTGGTCCCATAAATATTTACGTGTATTTTTTGCAATTTGACTTCGAATTGGCTCCCATTTTGCTTTTTTACTCGGAATAAGTTCCATTAAATTATCTAATGCAATTAAAAACATTGCATTGTCATAAATGTCTAAGGCATAATGCGTGTCTTCCGTAAGAAAAACTCCCCATTCATGTTCTGGTTGAACGTCACCCCAATCTGCGGTTGTTGCTCCCCAAATAAGACCATGTTTTTTATCGAATCTGTGATTCATTAAAAATTCCATAGCCCATTCAAGTCTATCTCCAACAGACTTGTCGCCAATCATTTCATTTAATATTTCACTATCTCCAGTGGCCTTTACATATTTGTACATAGCCTGAACCAACGACGTTTCTTGATCAGTTTCAACCGTATTTTTATGACCCGCAAAACGAGGTTCTAAGTCAGAATATATAAATTGGTATCGACTCTCTCTATTTTTATCTATCGGACTAAAACCATCTATAATATTTCCATCATCTCCTTGCAATTTGAAAAATACTAGTAGATTTTCTTTTAGCACTGAAGGCTCAAAAACTTCAGCAGAAATTCCAACAAAGGTGTTAAAATCCCGAATCCATACTTCAGTGTAATGACCCCCTGCATTGAACCCAGTTCCCATAACATTTAAAGCCTTTTCTTTTGTGAATTTAAAATATTCGTTTGATTGAATTTTAGAAATTAACTCATCATTTTGTTTGGGCTGTTTGCTGTTACAACATGCAACTATGAATAGAATACTTAGAATGCTAATTTTTTTAATCACGTCGTTTAATTTTATCAATTATAATTTATTTAGATTGTAAATACATCCAATTGTGTAATTTGGAATTATTGTACCAAGGTTCCCAAGGACCGTGATTACCTTCTGGTGATTCTGTATACAAATGAATTGCCTTTTCCTGAAGTTTTCGATTCAATTTTGTTTCAGAAATACCCTGCGTTTCAACTACTTTTATTCCAAAGTTCTCCATGGCTTCTACCATGCTTTTTGAGCCTTTAACCGGAACGGTTAAATCATTCGTATTGTGAAAACTCCAGATTGGTAAATCTTTAAAAAGTATAACTTTAGTTGGGTCTCCAGCTCCGCTCATCGGAATAGCAGCAGCAAATCTATCAGGATATCGAGTAATAATATCCCAAGTTGCATATCCTCCCATGGAAAGTCCAGTAACATATTGTCGATTTTCATCTATATTGAATTTATTCAAAAGTGTATCCAATAAATTAAGAACTGTTAGCATTTCTTTTCCAACAGGAATAGTATCAATACTATAAGGTCCTTTTCCCCAATCAACATACGACCATTTCTTTTTTTTAGGGCATTGTGGCGCAACAATAATACTGGGATATTTTTTCTGTAAGTTTGGATTTGCCCAAGAGATAGCTAAACTGTGTTTACTAATAGGAATCTCATTGTCAGTTCCTCTTTCACCAGCGCCATGTAAACATAGTACCAAAGGGTATGATTTACTCGAATCATAATCCTTAGGAACAAAAATGCGATATGGAAGCGTAGTTTCTTTATACGTATGAGAACGTTTTTCAAAATTTTGAGCTATGGAATTTTCGCTTTGGGCTTGAACAAAAATGACTGAACAAAAATATAAAAAGATAAAGGTTTTGATTCTGAATGATTTCATTGTTTAACTATCTTATTTGCAAATTTTATTTATATAAGAGGACTTTCATTTCATTCACAACCTCTTGGTATTCATTATTTTCTGCAAGATTGTTGTATTCAACAGGATCGTTATGTTGGTCATATAATTCGCGTCCTTTTTTACCATAATTCCACTCAACATATCTCCAGTCTTTATTTTTTACCATTCTTCCAAGCATATCTCCTCTTCTCGTAACGGCTCTAACTTCTGACCTAAATTGCTTCTCAGGATCATTAACACTTGCAGCGAAACTTTTTCCTTCTAAATAATCTGGTACATTTTTTAGGTTCATAAGTTCTGCTAGTGTTGGATAAATATCGACAAACTCAAACATTGAATTTGATTTCAATCCTTTTTTACCAACAGCATTTCCAGCCATAATAAATGGCGCATTTGTCCCTTTTTCAAATACAGTTACTTTATTCCACCAATTATGTTCTCCGAGATGATAGCCATGGTCACCAAAAAACACGATTAACGTATTGTCTAGTTGCCCTGATTCTTTTAAAGCATCTAAAACTATCCCAACTTGTGCATCCATAAATGAAGTACACGCATAGTAAGAACGCAAAAACTCACGTCTTTCTCGATCTGTAAATTTATCAAAGGTTACCGTTTCACTAGGAAGGGTATGCGAATAAGGTGCTTTCCAGCCATCTGGTAATATTGGAGGATTACAATCCTCCAACGGATACATATCGAAATATTTTTTAGGGGCTATAAACGGATCATGAGGCTTTTTGAATCCAACTGCCAAAAAGAAAGGTTTATCTCTTTTTTCTTTTATCAATTCAGCGGCTTTTTTGGCAATTTGTCCATCTTCCTGATCTTCATCTGTGCCTTCTGTGGATTGCCACCAGCACCATTTTAATTTACCATTTGTCATGTTTCGTTTCTCACCTTGTCTTCCAATTTCAGTAGTTTTAAAGTTGTAATATTCATCCCATGCTTTTGGATCTCCATGATCCTCCCGTTTGCCATGAAATATTTTGCCTAATCCCATGGTATGGAATCCATTTTGCTTAAATAAATTTGGCAAGGTTAACTTATCTCCTAGTAAAGGCCGTAATGGAGTTCTGTTATCAAGAATGTTAATAGTTTCTGGTCGTAAGCCTGTTAATAATGACCCGCGGCTGGGTCCGCAAACTGCAAAATTACAATAGGCATTATTATATTGAACTCCAGAGGACGCCAATTTATCAATATTTGGAGTTTTAACCATGGGATGCCCATAAGTGCCCAATGTATTATTTAGATCGTCTATCATAATAAAAAGGACATTTTTATCTGTTTTAGCAACCTCTTTTGGTATCGCATTTTCTTTTTTACCGCAGCCTAATAGAATAATTAGAGAAAGAAGAAATGTTAGGGTTTTAAATTTTTTAAGTTTCATAATAGTTGTGTTTTGTGAACCTATTTATTATTTGTTTTCTTATACCAGTCATTGTATGATTTTAGCAATTCTTTTACTTTTTCTGGATGTTCGTTGGCGACATTTATTCTTTCACTTGAATCTTTCTTCAGGTTTACCAAAAAATAGGAATCAACCGTTTTTACAAGTGTTTTCTGAGAAGGGTCTATTGGATTTTTTAATAATTTCCAATCTCCCTTTCGAACGGCCCATCTTTCTTCATTGTCCCACCACCAAAATTCATCGTGTGGTGATGCGGTATTTTTAAGTATTACATCTTGCAAGCTCTTACCCTCAAAATCTTCTGATTTATAATTGATTTGAGCAAAATCTAAAATCGTTGGAAACCAATCCACATTAATACCCATTTCATCCCGAACTTCATTCTCTGAAATCTTTCCTGGATAACTGATTATTGCAGGAACTCTAATTCCACCTTCAAAAAAAGAAAATTTAGCTCCTCTATACGGTCCTGAACTTCCACCTCCACCAAAAGTTCTTTCTTCCATAGAATGTCCATGATCGGATTGGAAAATTATGATTGTGTCGTCTCGGAGGCCCAGTTCATTCAATTTTTTTAATAAAATTCCAATACGTTCATCCACAGTAGAAACTGCAGCCGCATATTTATCTCTAGGACTGTCTAAATTTTTATAGTACTCCCGCCATTTGTTGGTTCCTTGCAAAGGGTAGTGGGGTAAGTTTATAGCATAGTATAGGAAAAAAGGATTGTCTTTGTTTTCTTCGATAAAGGTCGTTGCCTTTTCACTGATCAAATCCTGAAAATATTCACCGTCCATCCATACTTCTTTCCCATTTTCCCATAAATCATGACGATTAGGTCCATTCCAATAAAAAAAGTGTGAGTAATTATCAATACAACCGCCCATATGCCCAAAGGAATAATCAAACCCTTGTCCGTTTGGTCTGGTTTCATCTGTATATCCTAAATGCCATTTTCCAATATGGCCAGTGATATATCCATTCTCTTTTAATTTTTCTGCAATGGTAAGTTGCTCTGTTGGTAAACCTTTTGTTCCTTTTTTGGAAGGCGCATTTCCAGGTAATCCTGCAGCTAAGGGTGTTTTTCCAGTTAATAAAGCTGCCCTAGAAGGTGAACAGACCGCTGCTGCTGCATAGAATTGTGTGAATTTAACACCTGTTTTTGCCAACAAATCTATGTTCGGGGTATACAAATCTTTTGCACCAAAGCAATTTGCATCTATTGTTCCTTGATCATCCGTATAAATAATAATTATATTGGGAAGTTTGTTCGTGTTTTGTCCATAAAAACTGCTCGTATTCATTATCGTAATAATGAACATCCCCAATACTAATTTCATTAATTTACATGTGCTTTTACCCATAATTTCACAAATATTGGTTTATGGTCAGAAGGATAAGTTCCGTTTACATTGTAGTCTATTTCCTCATACTCCAAGGCCTTTACATTCCCTTTGTAAAGAATCCAATCTATTTCTTTTGGATCACCGGTTACATTTGTATCGATAAAAAGATCAGCATCTTTTACACTTCCATCTCCAACCAATACTTTATGAGGATCACTTCCAGGACGGCAGTTAAAATCTCCCATCAAAAATACAGGGCGGTCTGCAGTCCATTTTCCAAAACGATCCAAAGGTTTTATTTTTTCCATAATTAATTTAGATGCATTTAATCTTTCTAAAGACGCAGCTCTTCCATTAAAATAATGCGTGTTAAATACATAGAATTCTTGGGTGTTCTCCCAGTGGCCTCTATAATCTGAAGGGTAGTTATTTTCTTTACCTTCAGAAGGATTCTTAATAAATACAAAGCGTCCCCAAGTTACTATTCGAGGGTTTACATCTGGACCACTTCCTATAACCTCGGGTGTTTTAGAAAGTGCAAAACTGTTTAATTCTCTCAATCGAAATTTATCACGCTTATAGAAAATTGCCATATGTTCATCGTCATCGCCTCCTTGTCTGCCTTCTCCAACTACCACATACTCTGGTAATTGCTCTGCCAAATAATCTATTTGTTCTTTTAAGCCTTCCTGTGTGCCAATGATATCCGGATTGTATTTACGAATCATATCAACCTGCATGTCACGCCTTATTTCCCAAGATGGTTTATAGGTGGGGCTCGCAAACTTCAAGTTATATGTCATTAAAGTGATCTGACTACCTTCTTCACCATTACTCTTTTCAGTTTGTGCCGTTATCATAGTAACGAAAGACATCAAACTAAGAATTATCAAATAGGTTTTATTTTTCATAAAATATGTCTTTTAACTTCTTAGGAAACTCATGCTTTTTTGCACAAAGAACACCGTAATTGTCAAGCTTATTTTTGCACTTAAATTATGCTGTGTTCATATACCAATGCATACAACTTAATTTGTATGCATTGGTATAAATTATAATTTGATTACTCAGTTGAATTCTTACAATTTAATTTCCCATCCCTTTTCATATTTTCGACTCCAAAGTTTCATTGCTTTTTTGTTTAACATCTTCCCTGATTTATCAATATCGAATCCGTTATTGATACGATAAGCCACATTCGCATAGTGCACCATGGCCATACTTACTGAAGCATCGTCAATTGGGGCATTTAATTTTTCTTTTCCTCTGATTGCATTAAAAAAGTTTTCAGCGTGAATTGTGCTTGCAGAACCTCCACCACCTAAGGCAATTCCCGACTCTTTGGATGCAGATTTATAATCTTTGACAACTTTACCAGCCCTGTCATAAACGATATATTCATTTCTATTGACATAAACACTGCCTTCACTTCCATAAATGATAGTTCCTCGGTCAGACCCATAAGTGTCATAGCCATTTCGGCTTCTTCCATCCCATTTGATTGATTTGTTGTCGTTAAATTTAAATGTGGCATCCATCGTATCGTACATCTCCCAACCATCATCAATAAATTGACCTTTTATTGCATCTACATCAACATGATTAGGGAATTCAACTTGCAGAGCCCATCTGGCAATATCTATTTCATGCGTTCCGTTATTTCCGGCTTCAGCTGTCCCGAAATCCCATCCATACCAATGCCAATTGTAATTCCATGTTTCTGAAGTATATGCCCTTCGCGGAGCGGGTCCTTGAAAAAGGTCCCAGTCTAATCCACCTGGCACTGCAGCTGCTTGCTGGTTAGGTACTCTCCCTCTTTTATTTGTATAAAAGGCTACTGCCTTATAGGCTTTTCCAATAAGGCCTTTATGGATTTCATTAATAATCTCAATACTATGCGAGGAGGAACGTTGCTGATTTCCCATTTGAACTACGCGATTATATTTTTTAGAAGCTGTAACCAGTAATTCATTTTCATTCATATTATGACTACAAGGTTTTTCAACATAAACATGCTTTCCTTCTTGCATTGCCATTATTGATCCAGGCGTGTGCCAATGGTCTGGTGTAGCGTTGAATATTGCATCGACATTTTTATCGGCCAAAATCTTTCTGAAATCATTTTCTAATTTTGGTGAATAATCTATTATTTCAGAAAACTTTTTCGCAGCTTTTTCTAACTGACTTGGCATCACATCACATAAATAAGCAAGATTGACATTATTTGATTTTTTACTCAAAGGCTCAGTATATCCATTTAACCTCCGTCCCAGACCGATAACGGCAATATTTAATCGTTCATTGGCACCAATTATATTTCTATAGCTTTTAGCCGATAATGTTGCTCCACCCATCATTAATCCAGCTGTTCCTAACGCTGTGTTTTGTATAAATTTTCTTCTTTTTTTATCCATTATTTTAATTTTTTTTAATTTTTATATTTTTAAAACTGACTTCATCTCCGTGATCCTGAAGCAAGATATGCCCTTCCTTTGCTTCTCCAAAATTTGGCCAGTTATTGTATTTGCTATAGGCAACCAATGCTTTCCATTGCTGGGTCGTTCTTTTGTATTCTACTACCTTAATTCCGTTTAGATAATGTTGAACTTTCTTACCCTTAACCACAATTCTTGCCCTATTCCACCCATATTCGTTTACTCGCTTTGGACCTTGATCAGGTGCATAGAATTTTGGATCTGCTTTTATCAGATCATATAGAGAAGCCAGGGTGTGATTACCATTGACTCCGGCTTTTGCATCAGGATGTACCTCGTCGTCAAGAATCTGATATTCACATCCAATCGAGGACCCTTTTCCCATATTGAGCTCCGTATCTACAAAATATTTGATTCCACTATTGGCTCCTTTGGAATACTTGAAGTCTACCAGGAGTTCAAAATTCTTATATTTCTCCAATGTTACGATATCTCCACCATGAGTGGACTCTCCACCATCAGCAGCTTCTACCTTTAACTCACCATCTTTAATATACCATCCTTTAGTAGGAAATTCTTTTATTTTTGATCCTCTCCATCCACTAGTGGTTTTACCATCCCAAAGTAATTTCCATCCCTCGCTGATTTCTCTTTTGGTTAAGGTGTTCTTTAGATAAGATATTTGTGGAATCCCATTGGATTCAGGAGTTCTATCGGCATCAAGATTTGTTGTTTTTATTCGTATGTCTTTATATTGAATTGTTTTTCCTTCTTTTTCAGCTTTTCCATCAATACCATGAACTTGAAGGGCAATAAAACCTGAAGCTGTCATGTCATCAATTAAGTCAACTGTTTGCACTCCATTGAGCCAAACGCGAATATTATTACCTATGGCTTCTATCCTAAATTTATTCCATTCTCCTTGTTTGAATGCTTGTTTCCCTTTAGGGTTGCATTCCAGATTATATAACCAGCCACGGCGTTGTTCGTCATAAAGACCTCCTGTCCATGCTCTTTTGGATGGATCCAATTCTACCTGATACCCATAAACTTTTCCATTTCTATATTCAGATGAAGAATTACTCCTAATTTGGACACCTGCATTTAAATCCGGATCAATCATTGCCTCATATTCCAAAATAAAATCACTGTACATTACTTTGGTCGCTAAAAAGGTATTAGGTGTATTTAATTTGCTAATACCGTGAATAACTCCGTCCTGCACTTTAAACTCCGCAGTTCCATTGATTACTTTCCAGCCTTTTAGGTTTTTGCCGTTAAACAAATTTACCCAGCCTTCTTCAGTTTGTGCAATGGAAAAAAACTGTACAAATAGTAAGGCGGGCAGAAACCAATTTTTTAAATTCATATTAAGTATTTTTTAGTTAAATATTGTATTCAGGCAACCATCTGACAGTTCGTTCTTCTCGCATGGCTATATTGGCTAAATGTACTGAAATAGCACTCTGATAACCGTCTTTCAAGCCCATAACAAGGTCTTTTTCTCCCTTAATAGCAGCAGCAAAATTTTCATATAACAACCAGGTGGTCTTCAAATAATTACTATCAAAAGGGCAATTTTTATTGATTTCTTCAACAGGAGTTATTCTTCTTTTTTTATCTTCGTCGTTCTTAATAATTTTAATGGTCGCTCCAGATACACCATCAATACCTTCTCCCCATCCTTTGTCGGAATCTCCTTCCGGATAAATAAAAGCCTCATCCATTCGATTAGTGACAATGGTGGCCTTATCGCCGTAAAATTTGATAGTCTGATCCTCAAACTTATTCGATAAAATAGAGCTGAACGAAGCTTTTGCACCATTTGGATAATCAAATATTGTATATACATTATCATATACTTCACGACCATCTTTCCAGTAATCGATACCTCCGGTTCCTATAACTTTTACAGGATGATCCCCCATGATGTTATCAATCATATTTAGTTGATGGGATCCTAATTCAGCCATTAATCCTCCAGAATATTCCCTGTACATTCTCCAATTAATCTGTCGCTCCAGCTCGGGAGATGGTAATGACCTTCGCCAATTGCTGTTTCTATGCCAAGATGCATCAATACGGGTTATACGACCACAATGGCCATTTTGAATGATATCCTTTATGGCTTTAAATGTAGGGTTTAACTGATATTGATAAGATATTTGAAATAATTTGGAACTCTGGTCGGCTTTTAATTTAATGGCTTTGGATTGCTCGATGTCATGTGCCAACGCTTTTTCACACATGATATGAACGTTTGCATCAAGAGCGCTCATTACCATTTGATAATGTTCATTAAGTGGCGTGCTGACTATGATGGCTTCTAGGCCCTCGTTTTTCAACATTTTCTGATAGTCAGAATAGGCAGTTGGATTTCCATTTATACTTTCTTTTCCTTTTTTTAATCTGAAATCTAAAATATCACAACAGGCTATAACTTTAAAAATGGGTAATTCATTCAATACTTTAATGATTGCACTGCCTCTATCTCCCATGCCAATTATACCAATTCTGATTCTTTCATTTTCCGGAATTGAAATTGTCGCTATTTTTTCATCACAAGATATTATTCCAAGTCCAAGGCCCAGTCCTGCCGATGCAATTGATGACCTTTTTATAAATTCTCTTCTTTTTTTATCCATGATTTTAATTTTTTTTAATCAATCCCATAATTATGTTACTTAAAATTTTTCCGGCAATTGGATCATATATTCCTTTATCTAACATCATTTCTGAAAGCACCACTGTACCGCCATCTTCAATAGAAATCATAGGAAATCCTTTCATGGTTAACATTTCTTTTCTTCGATCTTTAGCTCTTGCATAACGATGCTCGCATGCTGATGAAAGCGATTTAATTGATGATTTTTTTTCGACCTGTATCAGACCTGTGTATACTAATGGCTTTTCTGCTTTGTTATTATTAAAGTAGCGTAAATCCATATGATTAATTCCATCAAATATTTTTGATTCAGGAATATCGATATGAGCTGTTTCTGTTGGTTTTTCAACATATCCACTAATTGACTCTGGGAAAATATCAACAAGCTTTTTACCTGAATTTAACAGGATCATATTTGCTCCACTTTTAACTTTAGTACGAATCAGTTCTTGATCATTGACACTTAAATTTTTAAGGCCATCTAGACCAGAAATTATATATAAATCAGCTTTTTTACTAAAGGCTTCTTCTACATTATTTGTTATAGAATAACCAACATTAATAAAATCTAAAAGTGCTTGTGTTTCCTTATTATAATCCACTAAAACAATTTTCTTCGAATCAAGATTTAATGCTTGCACCCATTCCTTTTTAGCAAGAATTAATTCATAATCATTTTGAGCTATTTCTTCTCCATCTATAGTAATGAATAATTTCAGTTTTGCATCTATTCTTGCACTACTAAAGTTTTCTGGAAGAACTATTTCGGGAGTAAGCCACTCACGAGAATAATGCTCCACCGCAGGCATTTCATAAGTACCTGAGCTTATTACTCGATTATCTTTATAAGTAATTTCCCATTTTAGGGTTGATGCAGCAAGGGTTTGACCATCTACTTTGTCGTTTACAATACAAAAACGAGCCAAAAGTTTTTCTCCTGCATAAAAATGTCTACCCCAAAGTTCAGCACTAACCAACACCGGGTTAAGCGAGTTTATCATTCTATAATAAGTAGGATATGGTTTTACATTTTCAGCATCGTATACATTCTGAAACCAAGTTATACTTGAGAAATTATGCATACCAGCTAGTTTATCATGCGTACGACGAACTGCCTCCACTGTTTCCGATGTTAAGAAAGCATTATTCTCTAAACTGTATTTCGGGTCTCCAAACGGATAAGCCTGATTACCAACATGAGTTTGGGTATTTTGATGTTGCCATAAATACGAACGGGTATGATGACCCGTTTCAGTATTAGGATAACCTGTTGACCATTCTTGAGTAATCAATGGACGACCTTCAGTTTTGCGATTCAAAAAAGGTTTACCTTTAATATTATCAAATAAAGAACTATGATACCAACCTGAATAGTTATGCCCATCGTCAATATCTCCATCATCATATTTTTCGAAGAAAGTACCATCATGCTTGTGCTTAACGCCTTTTCTGGTATAACCTGAATCAAAAGAAATAGGGCGAGTCGGATCAACTTCACGCATACCTTTTACCACATCAGAAACAATACCCATTTTGGCTTCAATGCGATCTACACTATCTTTATTATGAGTAAAATTCATCTCGTTATTAATGGTCCAATAAAGTAAAGATGGGTGATTGCGATACCTTTTCATAAGACCTAACCACTCACTAGACCACACCTTTAATAAATCATCGCTAGGAATAGAATTTTCACCAACACCAATCATTAACCAAGGCCATGTTCCTTCGTAGCTAACACCTACCCCTTTTTTATCGGCTGCATCTAACCACACTTTGCTATATGGCAAGGTATGACTACGAGTTACCATAATATTGCCATTATGATAAAGGTCAAATGTTTTTTCAGCCAATGCTTTATCGTTTATCCCTAAAGCATGTGGTGTCTGATTGGCTCCACGCAACCAATAGCGAATACCATTTAAATAAAAGTAATCTCCTTTTGCCTCAAAGGTTCTAAAACCTGAAGTAATTATCTTACTATCAACTTGCTTAACGTTTTTATGCATTTGCAGCGAAAATGTAAAGTCATATAAATTTGGAGATTCAGGTGACCATAATTTTGGCTGAAGATCATTTATGCTATAGGTAAATACCTTTTCTTCTCCTGCTTGTAAAGTTAGTTTTGCCAACGACTCTGCTTGTACTAAATTATCGTTGTTTTCTTTGTCGTTTATGTTTGTGTGAATACTAAAAACACTTTTAGCATCAGAATTATTCTTAACTGTTACTTCAAAATCAGCACCTGTTAAAGATGGTTTAATATAAACATCTTCAATTTTAAGTGGTTCAGTTATTATCAATTTTACCGGCTGCCAAATACCCGATGGATTGTCACGATAAAAACCATGTGGTAAATCTTTTAACATTTGATTGGTCACTTCCACAGTAACCGCAATAGTTGCTATTTCATCAGCATCACCAATGTCATCCACATAATCTTGCATGACCTTTACGGCAACTAAATTTTTACCTGGTTTCACTAATTTTGAGATATCAACATTAAATGCACCAAACATACCAATATTAGCACCTGCTTTTGTGCCATTTACATATACTTCGGCCACTTTTGAAACCGCATCAAAAGCTAATTCAAGCTGTTTATTGCTAATCCCTTCAGGCAGCTCTATCCACTGACGATACCATCCAACTTTGGTTTTTTCATAATCAAAAGTGTAATTTTTACATCGGTCTGTCTCTTTCTGATAGTAAGTATCTGAAACTCCTTTAGGATACTTTTGTTTCATAAAAGTTTCTCCATGTAACCAAATTCTTGAAGGATTCCAATAATTCGGCACATCAATAAGATGCCAGTTATCATCAGATTTCGCTAGCTCTGATGCTGATTTTTCATCCTCAAATTCATAGCCTGGCTTAAACAACCAATTCCCATCCAATGAAATTTCAGTACGAGCGGAATTAATAGTTGATACTACAATTGGATTATATTGATTTCGTTCTGCTTTGCGCTTAACTTCTTTCTCTTCGACTGTTAAATAGTAACTGTATTCATCTACTTTAACTTCATCCAAATAATCGGCTGCTAAGGCTGTTACTTCAAGGTTTCTGAATTCCGTTTTAATCCAACTTCCACCAAGGGCAACCTTACCTGCAGGCAACAAATGAGCATTCTCATCAATTACATCAATGATGGGTTTATCTTGATTATTCAGGAATATTCGGATGCGATTTTTACAAACCTCAATAGTGAATGTATACCATTGATCCAATGCAGGCTCAAAATCAAGATTACGAATACCCAGAAAAGCATCGTCGCCCATAAGGCCCATGCGACCAATCTCAATATCGTTTTGCAACCCCCCTTTAAAACCAACTAAGTAACGCTCGTTACGTCCTTGTTCTCTAAAGCTAAACCATATTTGAACTTGTTCTTCTGTTTTTGGCACTCGTGCCTCAAATGTCATCCGGTAATTTTCCCAATCGGCATTGCCAAAACTAGCATAAGCATCTCTACTAACAAGTGTTCCATTGGATAGAGAACATTCCCCTTTACCAATTTTTGTGAATCCAATATTTTCAAAATTATCTTTTGAACTAATTTTAATTTGAGCATTGGCTTTTGTTAATCCAAAAGAAAAAAGTAGTAAAACAAATAAATAGTTGAATTGTGACTTATTATTTTTGATCATATTTCTTTTTTATCTAGGCATATTTTAATTTGAACATTATTTCAATAGGATAATTCGTATTCAATTAATAATTTAAACTTGATTTCATTTGTGCTACAACATATGCGAAATTAGAATCAAAAGCAAGATTATTATATTCTAAAGGGTCCTCTATTTGGTTATAAAGTTCAACTCCCTTAGCAATGTTTTCCCATTCTACATATCGCCATTCGTGGTTTTTTACAGATTTTCCGATCACGCTCCCTCTTCTAAGTATTGCACGAACTTCTTCTCTAAATGGTAGTGTCGGATTTTGAATAACGCTTGCAAAACTTTTTCCTTCAAGGTTTCCAGGAACATCGTTTAACCGACTTAATTCAGCCATGGTTGGATATATATCAATAAATTCAAACATAGAATTTGATTTTAGTCCTTTAGGCTGATTATCTGCATTTGCAATTATAAATGGTGCGCTTGTTCCTTTTTCATACAAGGTCACTTTATTCCAATGATCTTGCTCTCCTAAATGATACCCGTGGTCTCCAAGAAAAACAATAACTGTATTGTCTAACTTACCCGTTTCTTCTAAAGCATCTAATAATTTACCTACTTGAGCATCTAGAAAAGATGAACAGGCATAGTAAGACCTTAAAAATTCTCTTCGATCTTGATCTGTAAAATGTCCAAATGTTTTCTTTGATGCTGTAGAAATTGCATAAGGCGGAGCTGTCCAATTGTCTGGTATAGTTGGAGGGTCGCATATACTTAGTGGATACATGTCAAAATACTTTTTAGGAGCGATATAAGGATCATGTGGTTTTTGAAATCCTACCGCTAAAAAGAATGGACCTTCTCTGTTTGTTTTTATAAATTCAACTGCTTTTTTTGCAATTTGACCATCCATTTGATCCTCATCAGTTCCATTAGCAGACAACCATCTCAACCAATCTTGCCATCGCGAATCTGATGACATGTTTCTACCTTCCCCTGTATTGCCTAAATCAGTATTTCTAAATGAATATATTTCATTCCATGCTTTTAAATCATTATCCTCCTCTTTAGAAGTATGAAATATTTTACCCAAACTCATGGTGTAAAAACCATTTTTCTTGTACAATGCAGGTAGAGTTACCCAGTCTTGGATAATATCTTGTAAATGGACATGATTATCCATGATAGTTGTAGTTTCCGGTTTCATTCCTGTTAAAAATGAAGACCTACTTGGATTGCAAACTGAATAATTTGAATAGGCGTTATTAAATTGTACTCCCATCGCTGCTAATCGATCAATATTTGGTGTTTTTACAACAGGATGACCGTAAGAACTCAATGTTTTTGTCAAATCATCAGCTACTATAAATAGTATATTTTTACCTGAAACATTAGAATTATCAACTGGCTCAACAGGATCTGGGTTTTCAACAATAATTGAATCTTCACTAATTTCGGCTACAGTTTCAGAACACCCAACTATTATTGATAATAGAGAGAAGATTAAAACAATATATTTTTTCATCAGTAAACAGGGATTCTAATGGTTTTGGTTTTCTAATTATCAATTGGCATTTTGTTTTCCAGTGGGATTTCCTTTCGTAACATTTGAGCGGCTTTACCGGTCAAGAACAAGTAATGATCAGGTTTAACCCCATCATTTCCCACAAAATGAACTGTGTCATCATTAGGCGGATTATCTAGAATCGGTATAATCGCTGTTCCCTCATCTATTTCATCAAACATTCCAACATATAGCATGTCGGCACCAGCACTTATGGCGCTATGTATTAAATCCCAGTAAAAGACTCCCCCAAGCCTTGGAATTGCGCCATAAGTTGTGTGTCGTGCCAACCCTTTATTACTTTTTGATAAATTGTGCCAACTAAAACCGGCATAAACAAGAGGTACATAGTCTACCTTATTTTTTTTACACCATTTGATGTCTTCTATGACATGATCTCGGTATCGTATTTCGTCTTGATGTAACAATGGAGTAAATCTTTGAACCATCCATGGTAAAACAATATCGGCAGATCTAATGATTTCATGTAAGTATGGATCCGGAAGACAATCTTTGTTTAATTCTCTGAAATAGGTAGGAACCCCCAACATGACCGAACAACCACCATATTCTGGATCATTTTTTAAAAAATCAATTAAACGATTAACCGCAATTTCTCTGATATTGTAAGACCTGTCAGGAAATCCTAATCCCCAAAGAGTAACCAAGGGTTTGCCATTGTGGCGAAGGTAATTTTCACTATTGGTTACCTTTAGGTTATCTACCAATCTCTTCCAATCTTCAATTATTGCGGAACAGTCTTCTCCGTTTGCTTTTAATCCTGAAAGATCATACATAACGGCTATGGCTCGATCGTTTTTTTCAGCAGCAACTACAGCATTTCTTAAGATGATGTCAGGTGATTTGTTAATGTCATTATACCTTCTTGCCACTCCAAAAAAGCGTTGCATAAATACACCATCAACACCGTAATCTTTCATCCATTTAAAATGGAGATCAGTTGTGCTTTTATCTAAAGAACTGAACACCCTGGCTCGTTTGCCATCAGGAAATTTGAATTTAGTTTCGTAAGTTTTTTCATATTCAGAAACATCTGGCCAAAAATCTATGGTGTTATGATCCTTATCAAATTTTCCGTTTTTTCCATAATGCCCCCATTCTGAACCGGAACCATCTCCAGGAGCTCTGAACCACCCTTGATAACCGGCCATTACTAAGCCTTTATAACTTGGAAATTTTCCGCTTTTCCCATGCTTATTTTGGGCATTGAACTGTATGCTAAAAAAAACCGCCAGACTGAGAAGAATTATATTCCGAATATTCATTATATGTACCATATTAATTGAATAACTGTTGATTTTCAGAAGACCCCATTTCAAATTCTATCAAGCCTCCCTGTAAAAGATCCTCATGGTTAAAAAATGGAGAGTTCATCTTTACTCCGTTTAATTTTAAGGACTGTATATATTTATTTTTTGTTCCATTATTATTGGCAACCAATATGAATTTCTTTTTATTGGGTAAAGCAATAGTTATCTTGTCAAATATGGGACGGCCAATTGAATATTTTGGATCCCCGGGGTTTAGGGGATAAAATCCCATTGCATTAAGGATATACCATGCAGACATTTGTCCGCAATCTTCATTTCCTGACAAACCATCTGGATTGTTAAAATATAAGGAGCTCATAATGCTATCTGTCAATTTCTGTGTCTTCCAGGGTTGTCCTACATAGTTATACAAATGGGTGATATGATGACTAGGCTCATTTCCATGGGCATACTGTCCAATCAACCCTGAGATATCTGCTGATTGTTCCTCTCCTAATATGTCTGAACTTGTTGAAAAAAGTTCATCCAATTTATTTACAAATCCTTCTTTCCCTCCCATTAAGGCTACAAGCCCATCGACATCATGTGGCACGAACCATGTCCATTGCCAGGCGTTACCTTCCACATAATCATCTTTCTTGTGTTGTGAATATTTTGGGTTGAAAGGAACCTTGAAGGTTCCATCTTGTTTAACCCCACGCATGAATCCGGTTTCAGAATCAAAATATTTTTTATACCTTTTTGAACGTTCGGTGAAGCGATTGAAGTCTTCTTTTTCCCCAAGATCTTTAGCCATTTGAGCGATGCACCAATCATTATATGCATACTCTAAGCCTTTCGAAACAGATTTAATTTCTAAATCTGACGGAATGTATCCCAATTTTTCATTGTATTCTTTCGCCATGGGAGACAATTTACTTTTAACAGTTTCTGATGGGAAGTGAATATTAGTAGTATCAAATGTTGAAGCGTGTAACATGGCCTCATAAGCTTTTTTGACATCAAAATCTCTTTCCCCTTTGAAGTAAGCATCTGTAATCACAGGAATAGCATGGTAACCTATCATAGTTCCAGTATAGTTTCCGTTAAGCTCCCATTTTGGCAAAATTCCTCCATGATCATATTTGGTCAACAAGGAGTTTATATAGTCGTTATTTTTTTCAGGTTCAATGATATTCAGTAATGGATGAAATGCCCTGAAAGTATCCCATAAAGAAAAAACCGTATACATATTTTTTCCATCAGAAGTATATATTTTTTGATCCATACCTCTATATCTACCATCAACATCATTGAAAATATAAGGACTCATAGCTGTATGATACAGTCCAGTATAAAAGATTGTTTTTTGATCCACTGAACCTCCTTCTACAGTTATTTTATTTAACTGTTTTACCCAGGTTTCAGAGGCTTCATTTTTCACTTTATCAAAATTCCAATGAGGAACTTCTGTATCCAGGTTTTTTTGTGCTCCTTCGTAATCTACTGAGGAGATGCCGACTTTGGCCATTAATGGTTTTGAATTATTTTCTACAAAATTTAAAACAGCCACTAAGTTTTCCCCATTTGCTTTATTTAAAGTTGATACTTCAGAGTTCCCTTCATATATTTTATAGGTAAAAGGACGATCAAATTTGGCGTGAAAATAGATGTGCCGATTTTGTGCCCAGCCTTTTATATGCTTATATCCGGAAATTTCGGTATCACTGATGATATTGATTTCGCTACTAATAATTTGACGATCTTGGATGGTGTGCTTTAAATCTATGATTAACCCATTGCTTTGTTCCTTAGGAAAGCTATAACGATGGAAACCTACTCTGGTACTCGCGGTTAATTCGGCCTTTATTTTGTAATCGGATAATTCGACTGAATAATAACCTGGACTAGCCACTTCAGAGTTATGATTAAAACGACTTCTGTAACCTGAATCAGGATTTTCAGGTGAACCTGGGGTGATTTTGGCCTCTCCTGTGAATGGCATAAACAGTATATCTCCCAGATCGCCAATCCCGGTTCCACTTAAATGAGTATGACTAAAACCTCTAATAGAATTGTCAGAATAGTGGTAACCACCACATGCATCCCAACCTGCAGTTCTTGTATCAGGACTTAGTTGAATCATGCCATTTGGTATTGTGGCTCCAGGAAAAGTATGGCCATGTCCACCCGTACCAATAAATGGATTTACAAAATGGGTATTGTCATTAATTTTATTAGAATTATTATTATTTTTGGAACAGCCAATTAGAAATATTGAAATGATCATTAATGTGTAACCAATAATTTTCTTCATAACGTATCGTTTATAAATTTTCTCAAAATAAACAGCAATAGATAATCTCTTGCTATGTCAAATAAGAATTAATTTGATCGTAACAGAAGTCAAATGTAGAAGAGGAGTATTAATTATGGGATAATAAAAAATTAATTAAGAATTAATAACAAAGAAATATTATATATTCCTCATTATTATAGAAAAGCTACTAATTAAGACCAACAAATTTATGGCTAATCGTATCAGTCGAAACTTCCCATAGTCTGAATCCCATGGGTCTTTTATCAAAATTTTTACTTGTAGTTTCGCCACTTACCAATTGGATATTTGCAAAGTTATTTATGATTGTCTCATGCTTATGCCCGGAAAGGTAGGCCTCTACATTATATTGTTTGAAAAGGCCAAGAATCTTCTTTCGAGTAACCAAGGGTAAGTTGAAATATTTTTCCTTTTCATCTGGAGATTTAATAAATAGGGGGTAATGACCCACAACAAATATTGGCGCATTTTTTCCAATACTATCAAGGGTGTATTCGAACCAAACATCGTGTTTTTCTGATTCTTTTTCTACCTCAACTTTCCATAATTGTGTATTTGTTACTACAAATGAATAGCCTTTATTTTCAAATGTATAATAGTCTTTTCCAATTGTTTTTCTGTAGTACTGAAGAGTACTGTCAGTTGGTTTATTCCCTACATCATGATTTCCTGCTGCCAGGTAATAGGGTGCTTTAAGATCATTTATAATTCTTTTGAAGTCAGCATAAGAACTATCGTTCGCATGATGAACCAAGTCTCCGCAAATAACGACAAAATCAGGGTTGAGTTCATTTATTTGTAGAACGGCTTGTTCAAATGTTTTAATATCATGTTCGTAGCCACCCATTCCTAGCTGAGTATCACATAATTGAGCGAAATTAAATGGTTCTTGCACCTTTTTATCACAGGATACAGAGCAAGTTAGTAAGACAATAATTAGTAGATATGGGGTCCATTTTTTCATGAAATGATTAATTTAAATTCGCTTTATCCCAAACCTTCCCTGTTTTCTGATCAATCATTTCAATTGATATCTGATCTCCATCTATCTTGACAGAAACTATGTAATACATGGCTTCTTCTAGGTCAGTTGTTGTGCCGTCGGCAGCATAAAATTTGAAAGGAGAGACTCCCTCAGTTATTTCATTTTCAAGTCGTTTTCCATAATATACATCACCCTCTATGGCATCATTTTCTCTTTTTAATTGATAAATCGGTGCGCCTGCACCTGCTGATATGATATAATTGGTTCCTTGCCGTCTTGTTCGGTAATAAATATGATCATGTCCTGCAAAAACGGCTATAACATTATATTTGTCATATAACTTCGTAACTTCAGTTTCCTTGCCATCAACGTCTTGATATGATTTTGATCCAACTGTGTAATGGGGTCGGTGGCCGTATACAAAAATATGCTTCCCTCTAGCTCTTTTCAATTCTTTTTTGAGCCATTTGAGTTTTTTCGGATCGTCATTTACTTTTGGCCAAGGCAGCGCTATAAATTTGGCGTTGCCATAAGTGAAACTATACATGATTTTCTTCATTCCGAAAAAATTGGAGAAATTTTCAATACTGTCATCTCCTCCAGACTCTTCATGATTTCCGACCGTAGGCCACATAGGGTATTTGCGCATAAACCAGCCTCCCATCGAATCAAGTTTCTCATAATCTGTTTTGCCAATTAATCCACCTCCTGTGTTAACGAGGTCTGCCGTGGTTATGCAAAAGTCCGGTTTTAAAGAATCAGCACGTTTTAATACATCAGGAAAATATTTAGAGCCTTTTGAATCTCCAAAAACCAAAAAATGCATTTTAGCAGGTTTTTTGCCCTTTTCAGCTTTCAATTGTTTCATTAATGGTTCAGGGTTATACGGGTTGGCTTCCTGAGCATAACTAATTGAAGTTATAACGAATAGTAATAGAGTTCCAACAACGATCTTATAATCAATTTTTATTTTCATGTATTTTGAATTTATTATCTAACTTTAGTTTGTAAATATTTCCTCCTTCATCACTATTTTGCCAATATTCATCGGAGATATAAAGTAAGTCATTTGAAACAAAACATACTGCTTCTTTTTGGGTCTTTTTACCCAAGCTTATTTCTAAGCAGTCCCCGTTGAAGAATTGGTCCTTTTCAAAATTATAGAATATCCAGAGTTTCTTTTCATTTAATAAGCAAACCTTATCTCCGAAAGGGCTAATTGCGGCACCTGTAACCCAATAATCACCAAAATCACTAACAGTGCCAGACTTTTTTCCAGTGTAAAAAGTACCGATCTTTTTTGCTATATGATGTCCTTCCATTGCTGGTAAACGATACATATTCGTCGCCATTGGAAAGGACCTATGTTTGGTAAAGAGATAAATATTTTGATTAAACCAAAACATTGCCTCACAATCAAAGTTCAGTTTTTCTTTTGGAGGAGGAAAATCAACTTGATCTTCAAATGAAAAAGAAATGATCTTAGCTGAAACTTTATTTTCTTTTATTTTTTTTGGATTTGGTATTTTGAAAATGGAAAGATCCTTAGAGGAATTACTATTATTTCCAATATTCCCAATATAAAAGTTTCCTTGGTCATCTTTGCTAATATCCTCCCAATCACGATTTTTAACATTTACAATTTCCAATGTCTTTAGTAAATTACCTTGCGTATCAATCAAAAACAGTTCTGGTTTTCCTCCGGCATCATTAAACGTCCATATTTGATTCTTTCCCGTAGTCTCCAGTCCGGATGATTCATTGATGATTGATGGTAGTTTTGACAACAATTCGAGTTTTTGACCCCTTGAATTCGTTGATCCGAATTGCAGAAGGATAATAGCAAAAATACTTATCGAGAAATGATTAAAATTCATAAGACACATATTATAGAAAGTATCAATCGGGCTTTATTAGTTTTAAAATGCACTTTTCACCAATCCACCCTCGGCTCTAATATTTGAACCATTGATTACAGCGGCTCTAGAACTGCAAATAAATGCAACAATATCACCAATCTCTTTAGGGTTTATAAACCTTTGAATAAGAGAACTAGGCCTGTTTTCGAGCATAAATTTTGTTTCGGCTTCTTCCATAGATAATTCAGGAAAAATTCCTTTTACAAAATTTTCAACACTTTTTGTTTTTGTAGGGCCTGGAAGTACGCTGTTTACCGTGACCTCTGTGCCTTTGGTTAATTCTGCAAGAGCTCGGGATATTCCTAATTGCATGGTTTTAGTAGCACTGTAATGAACCATTTCTGGTGCTGGAGATATTCCCGATTCACTGGATATAAATATAATTCTACCTTTTCTGTTTTGCAACATTTTATTTAAATAATGCCTTGATAAGCGCACCCCACTTAATACATTGGTTTCAAATAATGTTTGCCAGTTTTCATCCTTTTCATTAAAAAACCCAACGGCTTCATAAATACCTAAACAATTGATCAATATATCAACCTCGGGGTAAGAATCAATTGACTTATCGCAGCCTTCTTTTGTTGAATTATCAGCAACTAAGGGCTGCAAAATGGCTTCAGGGCAGGTTTTTTTTATACTCTCAATGGCTGATTCAACTGAAGAATTGCTTCTTCCGTTGATAATTACGTGAGCACCTTCTGAAGCTAAGGATCTCGCAATCTCTAAACCAATACCTCCAGATGAGGCAGTTACCAGTGCTGTTTTATTTTCTAATTCTAATTTCATATTTTTCTTCTAATTTGATTTAAAATTTAACAAACAATACCTGATTAGTTCCATGTTGAGGAAATGCAAGGGTATTGAGTTCTTTGGAAAAATTTGGATCTGTTGGATTTTTAAGGCCGGAAATAAATTCAACTACTTCTCCTTTTTTTACATTTACCTTTAACAATTTGCCTGAAGCCCAATCGGTGATATAGTAATGCTTTCCTGCCTTGGCAATTCCTTCAAGATTTCCGACTTCCTTAATAAGCACTGAGATTTTTTTTGTTTTGAGGTCCACACTCAGTAAATCTCCTAATTTGGAAGTGTCGAAACTTCCAGGCTTACTTAAAACACCCCAGGAAGCTACTATCAGACTGTCATCCTCCATGTACAGTCCGTCGGGAGCTTCTAATCTATCACTTTCTATCCATATCTCAGGCTTTTTGGTATCAGCAGATATTTTGTAGATTTTATTTCCAAAAAAATCGGAAACGTATAAATCTCCATTTGATGCTCGAGCAATATCATTTAAGAACAAGCCATCACTTATAGGGATAAATGTGGAAACCTTTTGTTTGGCAATATCGATTATATAAACACCATCTCTGTCAACAACATATAAATATTCATCGGTTACGGTCATGCCAGAAGGTGCATGCATACCTTCTTTCTTCCCAATCCAAAAAGGTGCAATAACGTTGCCTTTTTCATCTGTTCTGCTGATCCACCCATTTCCGTCTTTTTCTAAAGAGATACCTCCTCCTAAGTTCGAGACAAACCATGTACTTGAAGAGGCATGCCATACCACCTGATCAGGTGCATCGTAAGCTTGATCAGCGTTTTGCGCTTCATTTGAGAATGGCAATAAATACGCGAATACTATAATTGTAAATAATTTTATTTTCATAATGATTTTTTAAATAGTTATTTTAGGTTTTTCATAATGTATTTATACTATTGTCTTTATTCTAGTTGGTTGTGAACGACCATACCTGACCAACTGCTTGAGCTCCTTTATCGTCCATTACATTTATTTTCCAATAGTAAGTTTTATTCGGACTCAAATCATAGGCATATGAAGATTCGCTGTGATTTTCGGATACCAAAGGAGGCGGATTTGAATTTCCGATAAAAATATCAAATATCAAGTCATTACTATCAATATCTGTTGAGCTCCAGTTAAGGATTATCGAGTTGCTAGAAATTTGGTCGTTTATAACCGGATTAATCAGGCTAGCAGCATTAGGAATATGATTCCTTTGTCCTTCTGCTTCGGAATAAAAGTCCCTGATTATAGAATACTCCCCTGATTTGTTTTTGGAGTCTTTGGCCTTGACTCTCCAATAATACTCAACTCCCTTTATCAAATCGAATGTAACTGAAATATTGGATGTTGACCTTACTTGAAGATTTTTTGAGAACGAATTATTTGTAGCTAACTGGATCTGATAGGAAATGGGATCTCCATCAGGGTCAGATGATTTATTCCAGACAAAGTTCAAAGGGCTGTCGGAACAATTCAAACCATCAATCGGAGTCATAAGCGAAGGAGCCGATGGGGGTTTATTCAATTTAGGTTCTGTAAATGGATGATCTTCATCTGATGAATCGCTGCACCCAGATAATAATATGCATAGAAAAATTAAAATGTGGATTTTCATTGTTTAACTAATTTTAAATGGACAGGGGTTTCTAAATCTAACCTTATGTAATAGATACCTGGTGAATTATTGTTTAGAGAAACTTTTATTTTATTTTGATGCAATTCATACTGTTTTTCAGAAATCTTTTGATGTAACGAATTATAGACCGTAGCAAATACCTTTTCTAAATCCATATTAGGAATCACAATTTCAGTGAAACTTGTTGTTGGATTGGGATAAGCGATAAAGTAGTCAAGAAGGTTAATATTTGTCGTAAAAATTCCTTCACAACTAAATTTGGACGAAACGCTAATTTTGTCTCCATGATTTACATCTACAGAGAAATCAGGAGCAAATGTAGTGAGCATTTTTTTACCATTTATTGAAATTGAATAGGGAGGAGTTCCAGATGTAATTCGGATATTTTCAGTCACTATATTATTCTTCTCAGTTCTCGTTAATTTCCCTAAAACTGCTTCAGATGCTTCTACCACAAGATTGAAGCACTGCTCATAACTTGTCTCTTCTGCTACTTTTAGACAAATTGAATAATCTCCTGGATCTAGATTTTCTAGGATTAAATCGTTAGTAAAAACATAAGATTCACCATTGCCAAGGGTTGCAGTATAGTTTAAAGCCTGGAGTGTATTGATCGTAATTATTCCGTTGTTTTTATCTATACAGGTTTCACCTACGGTTTCTATTTTAAAATTATTTGCTGGTAAACTTAAACAGCCTTGCGCATTGACCATGACACCGCTCATGGATCCGGGACATTGATCAAGCGAATTTTTAACCCCGTCATTGTCGTCGTCTTTTTCACCATAGGGCACTTCTATCACATTTAGAGTAACAAGAAGCTCTTGATCACTTGAAATACACGAGGATAAGTCTTGTAAAATACTTAATTTCCATATATCATGGTCATTTGACATACTTGCAATAAACTTATCTGGATTCGTATTTCGCTCCAATAAATTTCCTTCTGGATCTTCCCATTGGTATGCTCCATTGAATTCAAAATTGGGTTCCAATTCTATTTCATCATCTTCAAATGCAGAAATATTATTACCTATCTTAAATTTATTGTTATTAATACTGTATTTAACCAAATCATTTTCTAAAATTTCACCATTTGAAATCGTAATAATACTGCTTGGTTCAGAACAATTGGGTCTTGTAAAGCTGAAATTCCCAAATTTACTATTGTTGTCTAATTCAATAGAATTCATGCTGTTATTCTTATCAAATATTAATGTTTCACCATTTGGAGTCTGTAAATTAATATTCAAGGGCGAATTTTCTTTGTAAACATGATCAGGAGGCAATTCTTGAGCAAAGTTCCACTTCTGCATTAAATATCCTTCAATATAATTCTTTTGAGTATTAGATATATTATGGTCATAAAATAACACCTCAGATATAGGCCCTTTATGATACCAGTTGGTATTAGGATTTCCTTGCCCCAGTTGACCTAAATAAAATGATTTTGCGTTTGTTAAGTTTGATGATGAAGCCTCAATTTCTTCCTCAAGCTTTCCGTTTATATATATTTTAACTTTGTCTCTGTCTTTAGTAATCATTAAGACGAAGCTCAATTTGTCTTTATAATATCGTCCATGAACTTGATTTCCATTGATTTTGGTTCTTGTTCTTCCATGATCACCGTTAATATGGAATCCAAAACCAGAATCTCCATTTTCATTTCCTAAAAGGGAATTCCAAGCACCTCTTCTATTATACGAGCCAGCAACAACTAAGGTCCAGTTGTTATTCAAATAATCATCATTAGCAGTAGTAAACAGCTCTAAGCCATCGGCACCATCCGTTCCAAACATAAGAGCCGGTAAACCATTCATACCTTTTTGATTATACATAGGCCTCAAGTTGTTATTCGATTGATCATCCATCATATAACCACTGGTCGACTTATTAAACCATTTGGAAACATTACTTCCATTAGCCGGTTTACTATCATCATTTTTAACATCCATTGCATCAAGCCAAAACAAAGGTTCCTGAAGATCCGGATCTATCTTAAATTCCATTGTATCATCAGTACAGGCAACAGAATTATTGAGTTCTTCCCAATCAGCACCATTCTTTCTAGTCTGAATTACAAATCCGTCACCAGGCAAACTAAGCTCACTTTCAATCCAACCATTCGAAATACAATTTTTACTGCTCGTTACCCTACATTTTATTAATGCTCCGGGTCTTATATCACTGACATCTAATTCCTTGGAATTATTAATCACTTTTTCATTATCCACCCACCATTCATATAATGGATCATCTCCTTCATTTGATGCCTCCGCAGTAATTGTATCTGAATTTATTGAACAAACCTCTGAGTCTTCAGACAACAAACTTAATTGTAATTCTCCACCTGATCTGAATTTGGCCCAATCTATATTTGGCCAGGCCTCCTCACACCAATCAATCATTTCTTCTAGGACCTGACAATTCACACCTAATTTTGCAAACTCTGGTAACAAATAGTAAAATTTATCAGCCCAAAAATCCAGGCCGGTATAATTTGACATATCCTTTAATTGTGAAGTGGTTTTATTTATAGCATCCAGTTCATTACTTCCCCCATTTGGCAAACGATTCCAATTTGCGAGATTATTTTCTGGCTTTCGTACTTCGGTTAAAAATTGCCGTAACTGAGCATTTAATACCCATTTAGACATACCTGGTTGAATTCTATCTAAAAAAGTCGGCCAAACACTTTCTGCAAAATCATGAAGTTGATTGCTATCTGTACGCCCAATAATATGCCACGGGCCCTGAACACGTATTCTGAACCCTTTACCTTCGTTCGGATTGGTAGCACCTGACCACGATCTAAATTGATACATGGCATTCATCGAATGATAATATCTAAGCGGTTCATAAATACCTGATGAGCTACTTGCCCTCAATATAAATGTTGGGTGGTAATTATAATCTACCGGTGAATTATGCGAAACCATTCCATTACCACCGTTGATTACCAATTGTAAATGATACCAGTTGGTTGATTCATATTCACCAGTCTCCTTGGGCTGTCCAAAAAACGAGGTGCAATTACCAACAATGTTCATTCCATCGTCCGGGACACATGCCTGAAAATGTGCGGGTATTTCGAACACCTGATACATCTTCCCAAACCACTGACGGGATGCAGGTTGGTCTTCTGGTTTTGCAAACCAATGCGCCTTGTCTTGAAGATCAAACTCATTCATAATTTCAAAATACTTAACACCCATGAGTCGTGCCAAACTTGTTGCTGCAAATTCTCTCGGCACACCATCCGCAAGTTTTGAAGTAGCCCTGCTTTCTTCCTCTCTCCAATGTCCTGCAAGACTTCCGTCAGCTCTTCCTTGGGCTAAAAAAAATCTATGATGGTACCAAAATTTACGGTTCTCTTCCATTAACTCTTCCGGATCACGACTTGCGGGTGGCATGGCCTCCAAATACGCCCTAAAATCTTTGTATCCTTCCTTTGGAAAAATCGTAGTTTTTCCACCATGACTTATTGGATCATTCCAATAATTATCTTTGGTATAGGCATCCATTGGATGCACCATTGGCAACCAATGTTTCCAATCCGGCAATTGAATGGCCAATGGTAGCAAAGTTCTATCCACCATTTTTTCAGAATCAAATCGTTCATTTACGGCCTCTTCGCTTACACCGCCAGGAAACATATAGGGTAGCATATCTTTATCTGCCTCTAAAACAGCATCTAGCCCCGCACCTGCAGCCCATTCTTCAATGGGTTTGTTGGCCAGTTCCGGACCAGGCTGATACGGAGGGTTCCAGGGACGGCCATATCTCCCAACATTGTCTTTAGTGTCTGATAATGACCGAATATAGGAAGCAATTTTTTTACCTTGTTCCTCTGATAGCATATGAAATTTGGAACGTTCAATAATCGATTCATTTGAATAACTAAAGATCTCTAAATCTCTACCGTCTTGAGCATGACATGATGCGCATTTTGCCTTAATAGGCCCTTGACCATTTAGCTTATAGCCATACCAAAATCCCTTTGCCCCCGGTGCTAAATAATTGCTTGCTAAATCGGCATTATACCAGTAATCTTTTCCTTCTGCGATGCTTGCTGCATCAGTATATGGTCCAACCCATGACAAAGGATCTTCCTCTTCAAAATATTCTTCATCCAATATTTTATTGTTGCTAATATCCAATAAATTCATTCTCACTACCCTAAAACCATTTGAGATAGCATCAGATTTATTAAATCGAAAACTTATTTTATTAAGTCCATTTACGAGACCAACGACTGGTAATGAAAATCGAATTGTATTATGACCCCCATGAGCCATGCCTCCTCTTTCTTTTTCAGGACTTTGAATATTAGTTGTATTGTGATTCAAATCTACCCAATCCAGGTCATTGATTTTTATAGATGCCTTATTCTGATAGCCCAAATTATTCACTTGCAGCCATAGCAAAGAAACCACACTAAGCTCAGCAGTTCCAAGCGAGAACTCCCTTTCAACAACAGTACCCTCAGCACCAAGCACTTCAATAGGTAATAAAATCTTTGGATCTGTATTAACGATGGATTGATACTCTGAGGATTTGTTGGAATATGATCCTTTATCCCTTGCATTACTGGCAAATAAGGTTGCTTCATCCTTTGATTGAGCTAAGTTGCTTGAAACAAACGACAAGCATAAGGTTAAAGCAATTAGTATGTTTTTTATCATTTTAAAGTTTAGCTTCAAAAAGCAAATAAAACAGGGAGGTATTAATAATGGGTTAATTTTAAATTAATATTATCGATAACAAAAGAATTAAATTTTTAACTGGCTAAAACACTTATTTTTCAGATTCAATTAGAGATCAACATCTATTTTCTGTCAACATCTACTAATCGTTCTGAATCAAATTCCTTAATTTGATTCAACGTATTTTGAAGCTCTTTATATACTGACTCTTGCTTTTCGATTAAGTTTTCAGTTTCAGAAATATCGGCATCCAGATTATACAATTGTGGCTTCAATTGTTGCGCCAGGTGTTTTTTTGCACCTGCTTTTAATGGAGCCGCAGGAATCCCCTCAATATATTTCCAAGACCCTTTTCGTATGGCCATAACTCCGTTTACACTATTCACTATCATCGTATTTCTTATAGCTTTTTCGTTCGGTTTACCTACCAATTCATCATAAAAACTAAAACTATCTGGAGCTGCTTCCAAAGGAGGAAGTACATCTCCACCTACTAAATCTTGAATCGTAGCAAAAATATCTACTACGTTTATCATTCTATCTGAAACGGTTCCTTTTTTAATTTTACTTGGCCATCTAACTATAAGAGGTACTCGGAATCCTCCTTCCCAAATGGTATGTTTATCTCCCCTAAATGCTCCGTTATTTTCTAGACCTAACTTACGAGCTTCCTTTTCTTCAACATCTCCAATATTTCCTCCGTTGTCACTAGTAAATACAAGTACCGTATTATCTAAAACCCCAGCATATTCTAAGGCTTCAATAATTTCGCCCACCGAGTTGTCGAGGTCATGAATGTAATCACCGTAGGCTCCAGCATTACTTGTGCCTCGCAATTTATCACTAGGTGCAACGGGCGTATGAATAGCCACAGGAGCAAAATATAAGAAAAAAGGTTTATCGGAATTGTCACTAGCAGACTTATATATCCACTCCCGTGCTTTATCATTCAAATCCTGAGTCACATTTGTGGTTACTCGCTGTGGAGCATCATAACCATGATACGGTTGTGCTTTGTAGTAACTCCTCCCGTACGAACTTCTACCTTGAGATCGCAATCCCCAAATCCCTTCGTTTTCTATATAAACTTTTGGAAGCCAATCAATATTATTAGGTACACCAAAATGGTAATCAAAGCCAAGTGAATTTGGTCCAGGTGTTAGTGGTTGTGCTGATAAATCTTCAGTATTATCATTATTGGTATAACCTAAATGCCATTTTCCAATATGGGCAGTATTATATCCGTGTTGTTGTAAATAGGAGGGAAGTGTTAATAATTCTTCTTCTATCAGTAATGGACCTTCAGGTGGTTGTAATACGCCATATTTTAACTTACCTCTCCAAGCATACCTTCCTGTAAGCAATGCATATCTTGTTGGAGAACAAACGGAACCGGGTGTATTGGCATCTGTAAAAAGCATGCCTTCCTCTGCCAATCGATTCATGTTTGGTGTACGAATAAGTGATTTCGGTGCTCCATAACAATTGGAACTTCCGTAACCAAAATCATCTGCAAGAATGACAACAATATTTGGTTTGGATTGTGCTGACAGAAAATTTATTGCCATAATAAGCATCATAGCATTGAGCATGAATTTTATTTCTAATTTCATTTTGTCCTTTTAAATATTAATTATTCAATGGCATGCACATAACCATCGGCAGCCAGTACATAAACTTTATCTCGGTAAATACACAAGGTAGATTCTTCTACACGATGCCCCAATTTTTTAATCCAAATTGGTTTTCCTGTTTTCTGATCTAAACAGTAAAAGAAAGGTGTATTACCTGAGGCAATATAGACGCGACCGCTAGCCAAGGCAGGAGCAGACAAGCCTCCACCATCTGGAAAGGTCCAATTGATTGCAGCTGTTTCAGGGTCAACACTATATACTCTACTTGACAATGGTACACCTCCAATACCTCTCCCAACACGTGCCGAGAAAAAGGCCATACCATCTACAAAAGCGGGACTGGCATTAAAGCCCGAATGCACTCCTTTTTCTTTTGTATTCTTGTTTCCGTCATGTAAGAGTTCTCCTGTTTTAGCCTCAAAAGATCTGAAGATATTAGAGCCGCTAGGCAAATAGATCTTACCGTTTTCGGCAATTAAAGTACCCGAATCGAGACCAACTCCATTTACTTTCCAAACAATCTTACCCGTTTTCTTATTAAAAGCATATAATGAATGGCTCCATGAACCAAAATAAACCAAGTCACCATCAATGGCAGGTTCGGCAGGTACCGATTTGGCGGTAGGATACATCCAAACGATATGACCTGTTTTTCCATCTAAACAAACAGCATATCCATTCACTGTAGGTACATATACCAAACCATCATCTACTGCAGCTGATCCCCAAACCCATCCTCCAGGAATTGTTTGTTTCCAAACCAGCTCGCCTGTTTCGGCATCCAGGCAGTAAAAAAAACGTTCCCCACCTTGCTGACCTGCATATACCTTTCCATCGGCAATGGCAGCTCCTACCGAGATAGCGCCTCCCATTTCAAACTTCCAGTTTTCTTCTCCTGTTTCTGCATCAACTGAATATAAAAATCCACTTGGAGTGCCAAAAACTAGGTTGCCGTCAGCTGCAGTTGGCTTACTTTGATAATAGGTTCCTCCTGATATTTGATCGGTAAATATCCGTTCGCCCTGTTCATTTTCAAATGCACACAGAATGCTCTTTTTCCATTGCATTTTACCATCATTGCCTAAACAATAAAGCATTAGATTACTGTCAGTAATTAATAATTCATCTCCATTGCTTACTAAATCGGCATAAATGGCATGCGAACTTATTTTTTTATCCCACTTAACTTTTCCCTTGAGGTCTACATTGTATAGCTGACCACTAATAGTGGCAAAATAAATTTCATCGTCATTAACAACCGGGCTTGCACGAATCCAGTCATCGGCTTTAACTTTCCATATCAATTTTCCGCTAATTGCATCCAAACAATAAAGTTGTTTATCTGCTCCGCCAACATATAGTTTGTTGTTATGCAAAACAGGAGTTGTAAAATGTTTTCGTGCACCTTTTTCAGGGTTCTTCACTTTAAACTCCCACGCTAATTTTCCATCCGATTCATTCAAACAATACACACTTCCGCCATTAGCTCCAAAAAACACCTTTCCGTTCTTTACAGTTACAGCAGAGTTAACTGAGCCGTTGGATAAAAAATTCCAGGCAATACGCTTGTTTCCTTTTTTATTGGAAAGATTCAAGGCATAAACATAACCTTCCATGGTACCCTGAAACACTTTATCACCAGAAATAACTGGCTCGGCCAAGGCATCGATATCACCAACATTAAAATCCCAAAGTTTCTTCTTATTCTGTGAATCGGCACAAATCAACCTGTTTAGGTTTTGGCAAATAGCGGGAGTAGAATAGATATCATGGACTCCAAAAGGGTAAACCACAAAATCTTCATTCCCGGTTACGGCAGCATAACGCGTACGATAATCGATATGCCCGGCATAACGACGTGCTTCAATTTCCCCGGTTTCTTTATTTAAATACACAAGGTTACGTGCTTGTCCGTCATTTCCACCGTGCGAATTAATCTCTCGCAAAACCACCTGGTTGTTTATCAGCAATGGAGTTGAAGCCATTCCAGGATATTTGTACAAGTAAAAAATAGGAACATTTTGGGTAGATTTCCAAATCTCATTTCCTGTTTTTAAATCCAAACAAAATGAGCTTGCCCGCATACCTGGAGAGGTAACATATACCCGATCATTTTCAATTACTGGCCGTGCGTACCATCCAAGGCTTACAGGAAATTTCCATTTCTCTCGTCCATAACTTGGACCGGGTGCAGTTGTAGAACCATTATTGTGTTTATTGGCCTGAAACATGGGCCAGTTGGCAGACATGTCGCCGCCTGTCACTTTTGTTTCTGCTTCAAAAGGGGTGAAAATCGGTCCGTTTTCTACAAATTCCTTTTGAATCTCCTCCATTTTCGTAAATCCTTCATCTATGGTTTGACATATTTGAACCACCGCCTCAATGTATTTACTGTTTTGTTTATTATCAACTAATGATTCCCTTTTGTCATGCTTTGTTAAGGCCTGACCAAACTGAAGTGGGTTATTAATTTTTGTTTCCAATTTGCGATACTGGAGGTCTAAATCAAAAAACGAGAGCGTATTGGCTCCCTGCTGTTGTAATGCACCCATCCACATATAAAGTATTTTTGTACGTTCTTTATAATTTGCTTCTGTTGTTTTATTATTTTTTACCTCAATTCTTGTTTTGTCAATATCAGTGCTTCCACTTTTGTATTTCTGAGCGACTAGTTTGTTAGTAAATATGACTGTTAAACATATCAAGAGAATCCATTTTATTCTATTCATCCTAATTTTTTTTAAGGTTTTATTTTTTGTTCTGCAATATCACGATACACTTGGGTTAAGGGATCGTCAGCATTTTTCATATACTTGAGTAATCCATTTCTTGCTTTAGCCAATACATGGGCATATTCTGGATTTTCGGCAAGATTATGCATGCTCCCAGGATCATTCTTCCAATCATAAAGTTCTTCTTCTGCTCTAAGCAAAAATGATTCATAGCGTTCTTTTATTACTTCATCTTTTTCTGATGCATTTTTCAGGGCTCTTAAAGAAGGCCCATTATAAGGAACAATGGCTCCCAAATCGCCTAATTCTAACCCGTCTTCTTGATAACAGTTGTTATAGACATATCCAAATTGCCCATCGTAGAAGGTCCTTATCTCCTTGCTTCGACTATAAGTTCCTGGAACAGCGTGGTCTGGACGGACTACCCAACCCATGCCTTCCAGTTTTTTTTCGAAATCAGGCCGTTGTTTTAGCACATTGGCTAGTCCATCACCATAATAGATATCTTCATTGCGCAGATACACAATGGATTCACGCCATGATTCGGGAGTTCGGTTCTCTAAAAAAGGAACAAGAGACTTTCCATCCATCGGACTTGGAATTGGCAGATTTGCTAACTCTAACACCGTTGGCGTAATGTCCATAAGAGAGATTAGATGGTCTTTATCTTTCACAGGTTTTTTAATCCGTTCTGGCCAACGCATCAATAATGGCGAACGATTACTACCCATGTAACAATCGAATTTAGCATATGGCAATGGCATACCATTATCTGATACAAAAATAACAAGGGTAGATGTGTTCTTGCCCAACTCATCCAAAACATTTAAACAAGCTCCTACAGTATCATCCAGTCGTCTTACTGACGACGCATATTTTGCCAGGTCGTTTCGTATTTCTGGAATATCAGGTAGGGTTGGAGGCACTTTCACTTCTTCGGGCTTATAAATCCGCGAAGGATCTTTTATCTTAATTTTAAACTTACCATTACCCCAAAAAGGGATATTAGGATTAAACGGGTCACCATGAAATGGACGATGAGAATCTGCGGAATTTACAACCATAAAAAAAGGTTGATCGTTTTTATCGGCTTCTTGAATGAATTTACGCAATCCACCCGCTATTCCTTGCGGGTCTCTCCCTACCACACCATCTGGATCTGTAAGCCCCAACTTCTTGTTATCAAAAGCCCAATTAAAGGCTTCTATAGGTAGCATATGGTGTTTTTTGTGAATATTTCCAGTTAAATATCCAGAAGTTCTCAATAAGGCGGGTAACGTTGGTGTTCCCTCTTTCATTGGAAAAAATCCACCTGAACCATAATGATTCGGAATCAATCCGGATAACATTGACTGACGTGCTGGTTGACACACAGATACAGAAGTAAAAGCCTTTTCGAAGGAAAAACTCTCTGCGGCCAAACGGTCTAAATTTGGTGTGACATCTGGTGCTACCCCTCCAGCAAAACCAGCACTATCATAATTAAAATCATCTGCAACAATTAATAATACATTAGGGCGCGAGGCCATTGATTTCGATTTCTTGCTATCAACATTTTCACATCCATGAACAACAAATATGCTCATAAAACCAAATACAATTAAGGTCCTGAATGTTAATTCTGAATGTAATTTCATGTTAATATTTTGAATTATTCTTATATATTTTTCCATTATTTAATGGAGTTTCAAAAGAGGAACTGGCTTCGCAACATAGCCTGCAGAACGCGAATTTGGAGCAACGAGATCTTCATCTCCTATATAACTTTTAGCCATTTTTTTGAAGACTTCAATTTTCTTAACGGTATCCGGATATGTTACTGATAGTTCATTTTCTTCGCTGACATCATTTTTTATATTGAATAATTTCATTCCCACTTTTTTCGTTTTTAGATTCCACATATTCTTGTGAAAATCATTTTGTAGATATAATTTCCAATCTGATGTTCTAATGGCTTGAAGTTGATCTAATTGATAATAGGCAAAAAAGGCATGTGGCGTTTTTGCCTTTTCGGGATCCGTAAACAATGGCCATATATCCTGTCCATCAATCACCACATTGGGGAGTTCGCAGTCTACTAAATTGGCAATAGTAGGATAGAAATCCATCATTGTTGCTAATTCTTTACACTGTTTACCTTCAGCAATTTTACCCGGCCAGTTTACAATCATGGGAACGCGCATGCCACCTTCGAAGACCGTGCCTTTATATCCTTTTAAAGGCGCGTTTGAACGTTCAACTGGTCGACCAGGAGCTCCATTATCAGAGGTGAATACTACAATTGTATTTTCCCTAAGATTCAATCTGTCGAGCGTTTCAAGTACTTGTTTAGTAGACCAATCTATTTCTTCAATGACATCTCCCAAAATTCCGTTTTCCGATTTTCCCTTAAACTGAGGGCTTGCGAAAAGTGGGCTATGCGGCATGGTATGAGACAGCATTACAAAGAAGGGTTCATCTTTGTTTTCTTCAATAAATTTTATGGTTTCTTCGGTATATCTTTTGGTAATAGTTTCTTGAACAACCGGAGCTTCAATAACAGTTTCATTTCTAAGCAAAGGTATTTCTGGGTGTTCGTAAATCTTTCGATGTGCTCGAATATCACTTCCAGGACCAGTATCATTGCTATAAGGTATACCGTAGAAATAGTCAAAACCTTGATTGGTTGGCAAAAATTCTTTTTGATCACCTAAATGCCATTTTCCAATCAATGCTGTATTATAATCTTTTTGTTTAAGGAGTTCGGCAATGGTTATCTCTTTTGGATTTAGCCCCATTTCATCAACAGGAAAACAAACACATTCTCCGCGATAATTCATATCCATTCCAATACGAATTGGGTAGCTTCCGGTCATCAAAGCTGCTCTCGACGGTGTACACAATCCACTAGCTGCATAAAAATCTGTAAATAGAACTCCTTCTTTTGCTAATTTATCAATTGTTGGTGTACGATTAAGCTCATTACCATAGCAGCCTAAATCGCCATATCCTAAATCGTCACAAAGAATGAATACAATATTAGGTGGTTTTTCTTGTGAATATCCTTTTTGTATTGTTAGGAAAAAGAGAAAAATTATTAAACTGCCAATAAATCTAATTTTGAGCATGCTATTTTTAAATTATTTAATATTTCTAATTTGTTTCTTGATACATTTTTTCATTTGCTATTCTTATTTTATTGCATATAAGTAACCATTTTTGATCAAAGCAAAAACTTTATTACCATAAATGGATGGGACACTTTCTAACATGATACCACCAACATGTGTTTTCCAGATCACCTCGCCCGTTTTAGGATTCAGGCACGTTAAAAATGGATCCGCAGATGATCCGAAAATTATTTTATTTTTAGTTAATACAGGTGATGTCAATCCACCACCCCCTTTGTATTCCCAAAGTAGTTCTCCTCCGTTTGAGAAGTCATTAAAAGCATATATGGTGGCGTTATATGGCAAACTGGTAACTTGCCTTATGGCAGATCCAAAGATCATATTATCCATAGCAGCAATGGTTCCATTTTGTAGCCAGCCGGGTTTAACAGCCCATTCCCAATCTATTTTTCCTGTATGTTTATTGATTGCAGCGATACGGGATCCTGCTTTTTGAACATATAAGTGATTTTTATGCAAAACAGGTGCAGCAGAATCTGGCAATCCTCCATCAATACCTTCTGGTTGTGTTTTTCTACGCCATAACAATTCACCTGTTAATTGATCAAAAGCAAAATAGTATCCGGACCAGGATCCAGTATAGACAACATTCCCTTCAGTAATTGGGTTGCAATACACACCAGGAGGCCATCCATGATGACTTCCTTTTAAGGATTTGTTTTCATCTGGAGTGTTTTTTGCCGTGAAGTAATTCCATAATTTTTTTCCAGTGTTTGGATCTAGCGCAAAGAAATCACCGTTCATATTTCCAAGAAATATCATTCCGTTGTCGTAAGCAGCACTGATCCAAACTGATCCTAATTCTTGTGAAGTCCAAATGGGTTTACCAGTGTTTTTATCCAGTGCGAAATACGTTCCGAAACTCTCATAAGTTTGACCAACAAATACTTTACCTTCTGCCACAGTGGGAGAAGGGGAGCAACTGCTTTTAGTTTCAAACTTCCACAGTTCTTTTCCTGTTTCTGTGTCTACGGCATTGACAAATCCATCAGGACTGGCAATATATAAAATGCCATCAACAATGGTAGGAGAACTCTGTTGACCAGAGATTTCACCAGCAGCAAAAAACTTTCCATTTACCCAAGTACCGTCTAATTGACTGTGAAGCCATTGTGTTTTTCCAGTGTTTGGATCCACAGAGGTGAGCATCATATTGCGGTCGCTAAATAGAACCCCTTGTTTGTTACCTACCAAATCAGCAGTAAAACCATGATCACTTATTTTCTCTTTCCAAATAAGTGAAGGTGTTTTTTTGGAAATATCTAAAGCATATCCTATACCAGATAAATCTGCAATGAAAATGGTTTTATCAACTATTATTGGTCTTGACCTATTCCAATCCTGAGTTTCAAACTCCCATAATTTTTTTCCACTTTTCCCATCCAAACAATAGATAAATTTGTCTGCGCTCCCTATATATAAATATCCGTCTTCAGCAATAGCCGAACCAAAAAAATCATAGGCACGTGGTTCCTCTTTATCGGATTTGAATCGCCAAACTTCGTTTCCTGATTCTGATTCTAAAGCAATCAATAATCCAGACTTAAATCCTACAAGTACCTTATCATCGGCATAAGAGATATTACCTCTAATTGTTGCATTGAATGATTTTTCCCAAAGAACAGCGCCATTCTGTTTATTAACTTTATAGCATGTATTTTTAGTAGAAGTTACGAATACCGCATTATTTGTGCTGGCTGGTTGGCCGGTAACTTCCCCTTTGGGTTTAAAACTCCATATTTGATTACCAGTATCTGAATCGTTACAACTTATAACATTATTAAAAATATTGACAATGGATTCGGAATTGGTTGCATTGTTAATTCCAGTGTAATACCGCTTTGAGAACTCTTTTTTTCCCGTTTCTAAATTAAATCTGTTAAGTTTAGAACCCGTTCTAACAATCAAACTATTGTCAACTATTTGCGGTGTTTTTTTGGCACCTGGGCTCGTATAATAACTTGCTGAGTTAGTCCTTCCTTTCCAAATTACATCTCCTGTTTTTTGATTTAAACAATAGGCTATTACATCCGTACCTGCACCTGCCGTGTATACTTTTCCATCGAGTAAAAGAGCATTTGCATTCCATCCGTTTGTCTTCGGGAATTTCCAAACGATCTCACCTGTTTCTGGTCCTTTGTCAGGGCTGTATCCATTTTGTGAGCCATTTACTCCATGATAAACTGGCCAATTAATGGTGCTTGATGATTGAGTTGAAGCTTTACCTTTTACTTCTTTAATAAATATAGGATTGGCAATAATATGTTCCAAAGTTGCAAATCCATTGTCTATAACTCCGTATACCATTTTATTATCGTTACTCAAAATGATTAAATCATTTGCAAATGAATCGAAAGATGACATATCCATTCCTTGACGCCTTAACAAACGCCATAAACGGTACAAAGCTGCACGTCTTTCTTTAACATTCCTTTCAATCGTTGGATTGTTCTTTACTGTCTTTCTTAATTGGTCTAATTCGGCATGCCAAGAGCCAACAATCGTATCATTTCCTATTGAAGTATCGCTCTGGAAGGGATAACAATGACAGGCGAACAATAAAATAAAAACTGTGATATGGATTCTTTTCAATTTCATAGTAGTCTAACTATTATCGGCTGTATTTTTGATTACGAATTTTTTTTAATAGTTGTTTCATTTCCACAACCTTTTCAACACTGTCGTTAATAAGGTCATTAGTTTCATTCGGATCTATTTTGAGATTATAAAGTTGTTCGTGAGCTTCTGCCAATCGCCGTGGGTGGTTTTTACCCTTTATAAAGGGAGGATTGGGATCTGCAATAATTCCTTCTATGTATTTCCATCCATCGACCTGAAAAGCCACAATTCCTTCAAAACTCGTGTAAATCATATGGTCTCGAATTGGTTTTGCTGGAGCACCAAATAATGCTGGATAAAAACTATAACTATCGCCAGCTTCAACCTTTGGATCTTGCATGTCTTGATTTACTATTTCCAAAATAGTTGCGTAAATATCAACCAAATTGACCAATTCATTAGAGGTACTTTCTGGCTCAATTCTATCTGGCCACTTTACAATAAATGGTACACGAAACCCACCGTCAAACACGGAAAGTTTGGTGCCTCGAAAGTCACCATTGATTTTAAGTCCAGCATCAATTGCATCTTTTGCACCAGCGGGATGCCCTCCGTTATCAGAAGTAAAAATAACTATGGTGTTGTCTGTAAAATTGTTTCGTTCTAAGGCTTTTAAAACAGAACCTACTGAAGCATCTAATTCCATGATATAATCGCTGTAAACACCCCCATTACTGGCTCCAACAAATGATTTAGATGGGGTAAGTGGTGCGTGTATGGCTGGCATAGGATAATATAAAAAGAATGGTTTCTCTTCTGATTGGGCATCCATCCATTCGTCAATACGTTTATTCAAAGTACTCGTTGTTTCCGTATTGGCACGATAAGGAGCAGGTATTCCCATCATTGGCTTACCTTTCCAATTGGTTTTTGGCTGCCTTTGCTGAGGTGGTAAATCATCCATAGAATCTACCAATCCATAGGTGTGATCGTTTTCTACCCAAATTCCAGAAAGGTCACCGTTATTACTTGGAACTCCCCAATGATAATCGAATCCTAAATCCAAAGGACCTGGAGTTAATGGTCTGGTATAGTTGGTTGGATTTTTACTTTGATAACCAAGATGCCATTTACCAATAGCAGCTGTATTGTAACCCAATGCTTTTAGTCGTGATGCAATAGTGGACCTCTCTGTATCTATTGACAACGCGCTTTTAACTCCTGACACACCATATTTTTTACCATCTCGCCATTGATACTGTCCAGTGAGTAAACCATAACGAGTTGGAGAACAAACAGATGACGGGGTGTAGGCATTGGTGAATTTTCGACCTTCCAGAGCTAATTTGTCTATGGCATGGGTTTTAAGAACGTTTGTGTCACACCCATATGCTCCTGAGCTTCCGTATCCAAGATCATCAGCAAGGATAATTACAATATTAGGAAGTTTTTCTTGTGAATAACTTTCGCTTGCAGAAAGCATCAAAATGCAAAAAATAAAAAAACGAGAAAATATATCTTTCACCATAAGTAATCCTCTAATTTCAATTAATAAAGATGATCAAAAAACGTATAATAACTTTCTTGATTTATTTTATGCGCTAAAAAACATAGTTCTACCATATGATAATCACCCCACATACTTGACTCATTAGCAGGTACTTTTTGACCTTCAGGAATATGATCCCAACCATTGGGCCAATGATAAACGGAATGTTTTAATATACCTTGATGGTCAGGCTCTACTGCGAGATAATCATCGGTCAATAAGGTGCGTAAAGTTGTGAATCCGGCCTGTTCATATTTTTTAGCCTCGACAGGTTCTTTTTCTTTTAACAAATTTGAAAGCCTTAATAAGCCCTGAGCAGCTATTGCTGCAGCCGAGCTATCAATGGGTTCGTAATCGTTAATTATTTCTGCTTTACGGTCTTGGTACTTTCCTAAATAATGAATTTTAGGCGCTCCCGTATCCCAATAGGGAATCCCGTCTGATGAGGTGTTTTTGATATAAAAATCGCAGGTTGCTTTAGCTGCTTTTAAGAAACTCGCTTTAACAACTTCTATCCCTTCAAAATCGATAGACTCTTGATTTAGATATTCTAAGAATTCTGAAAAGCCAACCATTGCCCAAGCCAGTCCTCTGGTCCAGGTGGTAAACCCTGAAAAGCCCTGTTGTGAATTTGGACAGCGGTAATTCCCATCATTCGTATTAAAAATGGACTCGTGTGCTACACGTCCCCAAGTATCGTAAGTATCTCTTCCTTCACCATAAAAAACAGCATATTTAGCAGTAGTCATTCCATGGGTTACTGCTTTTTGCAGTAAATCTATTTGTTTGTCATTTTCGTCTAAGAGTCGATGTCCTAACTTATGGGTCGCTAATAATATTCTAGTTGTTCGAATGGTATCTATAAACAAGGAATGTGGACCGTTAAACGAATAAATAAACCCGCCATCTTTTACATCAGTCCAGCGCTTAGATTGTACAGAACCAGACATTGATATGGCCAATTTATAATAGTCTTTTTCTTCTTTACTCGCATCCAATATATTTTGATTGGCCATACGCAATAAATTTCCGTAGGTACTCAAATTATTAAAACCATGATCATGCACTCCAAAATGACTTAAATGGTGTGCCATATTTGCTATGGTATTCTCTTTTCCAAGATGTAGCATTTCTTTATTTCCGGTTGCTTCCGCAATTAATAAAGGAATACCATATTGAAAACCCTGAGTCCATTCTGTCCAACCTCTTGTTGTATATTCTCCATTTACGGTAAATACCGGAGCCCCCTTAGATGTATCATATACTTTGTTAAGTGCTTCAGTCTTATTGCTGGCAAGATTCCAAAAATCATCTAAAGATTTTTTTAGATCTGAACCTTTTATATGAGTATCTATAATCATGTAATATTGTTTCTTATTTAGTCGTCCTGCTGAGAAATTTTTACCGCTAGTACGTCAAAATCAACATCAGATCCAGAAGTTGTTCTTGTGGCATCCATAAGTGCTGTTTTTGCCAAGGCATAAGCGATCGGTTTCATTCCTATTAAGGTATTCATAAAATCTTGCACACCTTTTTCATTTACCACGCGCGTTACCAAACCAATTTGTAAGGCCTGATTAGCATCCAGTCGTTCACAAAGTAAAATAATTCTTTTTGCATTTGCTTCGCCAACCAACCGTCTCACTCTAGTCATTCCTCCCCAACCGGGTAACCAACCATTGGAAACTTCTGGAGAACTTAGAATCGCGGTAGGAGTTGCCAGTCTGAAGTCGCAGGCTAATGCGAGTTCAAGCCCTCCTCCCATAGCATATCCATTGATAAAAGTGACTGTAGGCTTACCAATCGTTTCAATTTTATTATTGACGTCATTCCCTAATTCTATCCAACGTTTTACTTCATGATCTTTTAGTGTTTCAAACTCTTTAATGTTGGCTCCTGTTGAAAATGCTCTGTCTCCGGCACCTCTAAATAGGATGGCTTTTACCTCATTATTTTCTTTTGCAGAATCAATGGCATTGTTTAATCCTTCGAGCATTTCGAAGCCTATACAATTCATTTTTTGAGGATAATTGAGGGTTAAGGTTAATAGTCCCTCATTTAAATTTGTGATGATAAAATCTGTCATAGACTAACTTCTTTTTGCAATAATCCTAATTTGCAATATTTAAAAATGTTGGCATCATAGATTTTTATAGAGCCATCGATAATTGGCATAAAATCCATCATATCTAAAACATCCTTTTGCAGATCTACTCCTGGCGCAATCTCTTTGAGTTGCAAGCCTTTGGTGGTTAGTTGAAAAAGCGCTCGTTCGGTTACATACAGCACTTCCTGTTTGTTATCCAGTGCATATTCGCTGGAAAACGTAATTTGCTCTACGTCATTAATGAATTTATTAAATTTACCGGGATGCTTAATTTCAAGTCCTTCTTCTGTAATTTCTTGTTGTGATTTTACCGCAAAGGAACCACAGAACACTACTTTTTTGGCATTTTGTGAAATGTCTATAAATCCACCACAACCTGTTAATATATTTCCAAATCGACTTGAATTCACATTTCCAAATTGGTCAATTTGAGCAAAACCTAAGAAGGTGATATCTAATCCACCGCCTTGAAAGAAATCAAACTGATAGCCATCATCAATAATAGAGGATGGATTGTACATGGCCCCAAAATTTAAACCTGTAGTTGGAATTCCTCCTGAGGGACCTTGTTCAATCATAAAAGTAAGTTTGCTCGCAATGCCTTCTTCTTGAGCTACAATAGGTACACCGTCAGCCATCCCATAGCCTAAATTTACAAAAGTACCCTCCTGAAGCTCTAGGGAGGCTCTTCGCATAATAATCCGCTTTAATCCTCCCAATTTCAAATCTTCAGAGGTATATGCTTCTTTTCTATCTACCAGCGCTTTATCAAAAGAAGAAATAAAAGTCATCTCCTGAGTTTCATCCTGCACTACATAATCAATAAATATCCCTGGTACTTTTACCCTTCCTGGATCACAATTAGATTCATTAATATTTTTAACCTGAGCAATTACGATACCTCCATTTACCTTCGCAGCTTGTGCAATAGACAGCATAGAGAAAAACCCAACTTCTTCTTCCATGGTTAAATTGCCTTCCACATCAATTGAGGTTCCCCTAATAATTGCAACATCTACTTTTAATGATGGGTAAAAAAGATAATCTTCATTGATTAAGGTTACGTGAGAAACAAAATCTTCAGTAGTAATACTATTGATTTTTCCACCTTCTATATGTGGGTCTACAAAAGTTTTTAAACCAACTTTAGTAATAACACCTGGTTTACCGGATGCACTGGCGCGCATTAAATGACTTAGCACTCCTTGAGGTAAATTGTATCCTTTTATTTTATTTTCTTTAGCTAAAGCTGACATTTTTGGAGCATTACCCCAAAACCCACCAATATTGGTATCGATCAAGCCTTCCAAGGCTACATGATTTAATCCCTTAGAATCATTATCTCCAATGCCACAAGGATGAACTGTTTTAAGATTCTTTGGACTACCCGTATTTTTGAATCGTTCTCCCAAATACGCCATCACTTTATCCGGTACAGCATGTCCTGCGCCTGCACCGCCAAAAACCACAGTATCTCCATCGTTAATATGGCTGACTGCTTTTGTTGCTGATACTATTTGAAATTTAGTTACTTTCACTTCTATACTTGAATATATTCAAATGTAGTAAAAATTAATATTACACGTGTAATGTTTTTATAATTTTTTATATCTTCACATCAAATTAACTGCTTCTTGGTTTTGATGATATAGGAATTATACGATAAGACTAGGTGCTCTTAGAATATTAAAAACTAAAAAAGATTTAATTATATTTGATTATAATCTTTTCTAAAAAAATTGTTTAATTGAAAGTTAACCAACAGTATATAGCCAATCTACTTAAAATTTCAAGGGTAACGGTAACAAAGGCTCTTCAGGAACACCCGGATATTGCTAAAAGCACGGTAAAGAAAGTTAAAGAACTAGCAGATGAGCTGGGATATATTCCAAACATTGTAGGCAGAAACCTTTCAACTAAAAAGACAGGCACTATTGGGCTTATCGTACCAAAAATTAACCATTCTTTTTTTTCGACAATTATAGAGGAAATGTATACCAAGGCAAAGGTTTTAGGGTATCAAATTATATTGATGGTTTCCTTTGAGAACGAAGAATCAGAACTGGCCAATGTGAAATCCTTACTTTCTATGAATGTAGATGGTATTATTATAGATTCTGTTTCTACTTCAGACAAAGACAAGTCATACGAATTAATTTTAAAACATAAGAAACCTTTAATTTATATCGATAGAAAACCGCGGTCTATAAAGAAGGTAGAAAGTATTGTTTTTGATGATTTCAATTTATCATATAAGCTTACAAAAGGCTTAATTGATAAAGGCTATAAGAATATAATGTGTATTACCGGATCTCAAGAAATTAATATTTGCTACAACCGATTAACTGGATTTAAAGGGGCAATGAAAGAGTCAAAACTAGACATAAGAAAAGACACTGTTTTAATGGCTGGACTTGATAAGCACAGTGCCTTTGATGTTTTTGATAAGTACGTTGAAAGTAATTCCAAACTGCCAGATGCAGTTGTTTGCGTGAATGATTCTGTAGCTCTGGGAGTTTATAAAGCATGCAAAAAACATGACATTAATATTCCAGATGATATAGGTGTTATTGGCTTTGGACACGTAAGTGCTTCTAACTTAGTACAACCACCACTTTCTACTGTAAAACTCAATTTACAAAAAGCAAGTTTCACTGCCGTTGAAAACTTAATCGCTCTTATAAACAACAAACCAGTTCGTAAAAACACTGTTATAGAAGGGGAAGTTATATTTAGAGAAAGTGTAAAACAAAAAAAGCATTAAAACTTTATTTTATTTTTTCCAGTTATCAATTCTAACTTTTTTACCTGTGGCTACACTTTTTCTGGCAGCATCTAATATTCTAACTACCTTTAGATTATTATCCAATCCTGATAGGTCGTTTTTATCAAGAACAATAGTACCCTGAACAACAGCTTTAAAAAAGTCAAAAGCATTGTTATTCGGTTTTGCTCTATCTTCTAACTTTAGTTGTAACTCGGGTTTTTGTCGTTCTAATTTATAACTAACATCGGCATGATTATGAGCAATTACATAACCTGTTTCTCCATAAACTTCAATATCTTTTCTGCTGTAAGGCCAATTCCAAGAGGGTTGCAAGACACCCGTCATATCTTCATATTCTAATAAAATAGTGGCATCATCATCAACTTTAGAATAAATGTCTGGCTTAAAACTACTTGCAGTTGCATAAACAAAGGTTGGCATTTCGCCTTCTTTTAACCAGGTAATCAAGTTGGCTCCATAGCATCCAAAATCAGTAATGGCACCTCCTCCATTTTTATCAGGATCTGTCAACCATTCTAAAAACTCATCACTCACCTTTATTTCTTTAGGACCCGCATGGCCATCGTTCACAATAATTCTTCTTGGTCTCCCTATTTTCTTTTCTGTATTTAATAGTTGATTCACAAACTGATGAGAAGGATACCATGTAGTTTCGTAATTGGTAATCAGGTGTATCTGATACTTTCTTGCCAAACCAGCCATTTCTTCAGCGTGCTTATAGTTTATAGCTAACGGTTTTTCAACCATTACATGAATACCCTTTGGAGCACATTGTTTTACGGTGTTTAAATGTTCGTATGTAGCATTAAAAGCAGCCACCGCTTCTGGCTTCGTTTTATCGAGCATCTCCTCTAAACTAGGGTATACAATATCCATCGAAAAACCAAATTGCTTAGATAAACGTTCAGCTAAGGCTCGGTTAGGCTCGGCGATACCCACTAAATCGAAGGTTGTTGTATCATTATGCTTAAACACCCAAACTACATGACCGTGCGATAGGCCGTCTACGCCTAATTTTAGTTTTTTAGTTTGGGAAATCATGTTGACACTCAGTGTCAAACATATGATTAAAATAATCGTTTTTTTTAGCTCCATTGTAAATATAAAATCAGTTATAAAAATAGGTTACTTATAGATCTACCAAGATATAAAAATTCACTTTATGGCATGAATATAACCATCAGAAGACATCACATAAGCCTTTCCTTTATATAAAGCCGTGCATGACTCTTCTACCTTATTACCCATCTGGTACATCCACTTGACCGTTGTTGTGCCGTCGCCATTTCCATCACTATCAACACAATAAAAATAAGGATCGGCAATACTAGGGAAGTACACATTTCCTTCGCCTCCAATAACTGGGCTACTTAAACCTGCTCCCAACTGAGTCCAAATCAACTCGCCCGTTACGGCATCAATACAATATACCACTGCCTCTACACAAATCCCACCCAAGCCAAGGCCATGCCAGCAAGATAAATATACTTTTCCATCATGAATAGCAGGAGTAATATTAAAAATATTTTTTTCGTCAACAAACTCCCAGATGAGTTCACCTGTTTCTAGATCAATACACTTATTCTTTACATAAATTCTACCATCTTTAATTATCGCAACACCCGAGTCAGTTCCAGCACCATTATATTTCCATAGTAATTCACCCGTCTTTTTATCAAAAGCCTTCAGATAATTATCCCAACTTCCAAAAATAACCGTATTTCCTTCTACCGCTGGCTCACTACATACCGATAATGAAAATGGTTTTTTCCAAATCATAGCACCGGTATTCGCATCCAATGCCCAAGCATACCCATCGATCCCTGGAATGTAGACCATTCCATCTGAACAGGTTGCAGAGCCCCACACCCAGTCAACATTTTGTTTCCAGATAAGTTTTCCAGTTTTAGCATCGATACAATAGAAATCGTCTTCGCCTCCTTGTTGCCCAACATAGATCTTTCCTTCGTAATAAGTAGGTGCTCCTGAAATGGAAGCTCCCAGTTCAAACTTCCATAATTCTTTTCCCGTTTGAGCGTCTACAGCATATACAAACCGGCAAGGTGATCCAAAGAAAACCATATTATCTGCAGCTGTAGGCTTAGATTGGTAATATGCCCCTCCAGCTATTTGATCGCTTAAAATTCTGTTTCCGTCCTTTTCAAAACTTTTAATAGTACTTCGTTTCCAGACTTCTTCTCCTTTTAAATTGACACAATGCGTATATAAATCTGAATCGTTTATCACAATTTTATCGCCCTGTAAAGATAAATCAGCCAAGATAGGATGCTCACTTAAATGCTTATGAAAGAGTTCTTTTTGTTGATTTCCTTTTTTAAGTTGCACACCATAAACTGACCCTTTCATGGTCGCAAAGAAATACGTATCTCCCGTAAAAACAGGTGAAGCACGAATCCAATCGTCAGCCTCTTTTTTTAGTAGAAGTTCACCTGTTTCAATATCAAATACATAAAAATTCTTATCTGCAGCTCCCACAGCAACTTTTCCATCGGCAACAAAAGGCGCTGAAAAGTGCCTATATGATCTATGCTCTACGTTTTCAACACTATATTCCCATTGCAGAACACCTGAGCGCTTATTTAAGCAATAAAATGTACCATCATTTGCTCCAAACAACACAAAGTTTCCATATACAACGGCTTTGTCATTGATGGCTCCTTCTGCTCTAAATGTCCAGTTGGGTTTTGGTCTATGTCCTAATTTTCTATTCGCTTTCCAAGCATATAAATATCCTTCCAAAGTACCTTGATAAGCCCAACCTTCGTCATCTAGCAACGGCTCGGCAAAGGTGTATCCGGTATACATTTCAAAAAGTTTGCGACCTGTTTTTATCTCCTTAGCGATAACACGATCAAATGCCTGTGTTACTGGAGGTTTATCATGAATATCCTGAACACCAAATGGATAGACTACTATGTCTTCGTTGGCAGTAAACGGTGCGTGTCCAGCTCTATAATCTACATGACCTACTTCTATTTCTTTTACAATTTCACCCGTCTTTTTATCCACCAAGACAACGTCTTTGGTTGGACCTCTATTACCTCTGGCACCCATTTCCCGAAATAGGATATGATCTTTCAAAATAACTGGACTGGACTGATTATTTGAGGCGTGGTATAACTGATCACCCATAATTTCTATGAGTTGCTTTGTGCTCCAAATAACTTCACCTGTATTTAAATCCAAGCAATACATGGTGGTTCTAATTCCTGGAGAAGAAATATAAACACGATTTCCTTCAATTGCGGGTTTTGATTCCCATGCCAATCCAACAGGAAAGGTCCAGGCCTTTTCTCCTTTTGTTGGGCCTAATGCTCCCGTATAACCAGATAAGCCTTCATTACCTTTATAGGAAGTCCATGGAACTTCATTTTGAATTTCCGAATTTATTGGTGTAGCATTACTTTTAAATGCTAAAGACGATCCGTTACTAGCTATTTTTTGATAGATTTCCAAAACTGCATAACCATCATCAATAACAATACAGGCTTTATTCATCTCTTCGGTAGAAAACACCTGAGGCTTATTGCCACTCCATAGATTGTTCCATCTTGTAATTTTATTCAATCTATTATCAACATTCACATAATCGGCTAAATGTATCCCTTGTTGCTGCAAACTTGCTGCCCAAAGTTTCATTTTAATTGCTCTTAATTTAAAGTTTTCTCTTTTTGTTGGTGATGAATTGATCTCTAAGCGAATTTGATCAAGTTCTACATCTCCACTAGGGTTTTGAATTCGTGGTTGCCCCCAAGTTGCCATCAGAATAAAATAAGCACCAAAAATTATTAATAGCTGTTTCATGTGATTATTTTTCTTGTTTTTTAGCGGACGTTTTCAGTTCGCTATTCATAATTCTCATTGGCGATAAAGTCTTTAGCATACTCGTTTCATATGTTTAATTTTTAAAACCTAGTACTCCAAAAGGCACTATGGCATGTGGAAACGTATGTCCTTGACCACCAGTTCCGACAAACACAGAGAAGAAAAAGTATATTGTAAATCAGTTTATCTATAATATCAATTTTTATATTGCCAATTAACCCTTAAAACTCCGAATTTTATTAATATATTACACGTGTAAAATTAATCTTAATTTTTTAAATAAAAAAATATTTGTCTTAACACAATTTACATGATATCAATTATCAAACCTCAGCATTTTAAAATCAATCAAAAATCAACTAGTAACTTTGTAAAATGTATCCCAATTGTTTTGTTTATGGTATTTGTTGCGACTAAAAGTTATGCGCAGCAAAAAAACTTTTCATATTTTAAGTTATGTGTTACCAATGAGAAGAACGAAATACTCCTTGTAAAATACAATGGTATTTGGGAACTGGCTGGGAAAAAATATGTGGACACACGCAGCATATCAGAATTTACGTCATTTATGGCAGAGGAGATGGGTGTTAATTTTAAAGAACTCCGGTTAAGAGGTTTATTTACTTTTTACTATAATAAGGCAACCTACCCAATCTTGTTTAATTATTATAGTGCTCAGTATGATTCTGGAAAATTAACTGTGCCGCCCGGTTGCACCGATATTGCATGGTTTTCATTGGAAAAAGCTCTCGAAATAATTCCATTTGAAACCATGCGTCTTATTTTAGACAAAATGTTTGAACAGGAGAGCTATGTTTGGGGAGCATCCATGCGCATACATAAAGAAGCAAATTCGATAATCAATAAGGTAACCATGGAACAAGATTTTTACCCTTTATCTGAATAGCCTTATAAACTGCCTTTATATTAATCTAAATTCAGCATAATTCTTTGATTAATTTCATCTAAGACTTTAATTAATTATTTATTAATATTTTCTTAAACCTTTACTTCGATATTTACAGTTATTAATTCAAAAAAATAAATAGTTAGTCGGAAATTTCTATGGTCACTAATTACGGAAAGTCAGTTTAAAAAACTTCAGATCTAATAACTGAGTCTTAAAAAGTAAGGCTATTTGGAATATATAAAAAGCATAAAATTAAATTGGATAAAATGAAAAGAATAGGAAAGCAACTTTTTCAACCGAAGATAATGATACGATTAACTAATATTAAGCAAGGAAGAGTGCCTGTATTGGTTCTTATCTTTTTTCTTATTTCTGTTTCTGTAGTTTTTGGACAAAAACATTTAGAAGGAAGCCCTAAAACCTATCTTGATCCAGCATCTATAGATTTAACAAAGCCAACCATATTTGCGATACCCTATTCACATCTCGATGACCAGTGGAGATGGGCATATCCACAAGTGGCTCGTGAGTTTATAAAAAACACCCTGGACGATAATTTTGAATTATTTGAGAAATATCCAAATTTTAATTTTAACTGGACTGGTGGATTTCGATATGCCATGATGAAGGAGTATTATCCCAAAAAGTATGAAGAACTTAAAAAATGGATAGCCAAAGGACGTTGGTATACGGCTGGTACTTCATGGACAGAAAATGTGGTGCTTGCACCATCTACAGAATCTGTGATTCGTCAGGTTCTTATGGGGTCGCAATTTTTCAAAAATGAATTCGGTACAGAAAGCCGTGAGTATATGCTGCCAGATTGTTTTGGTTTTGCTTACTCGCTACCGTCTGTGTTAAGTCACTGTGGAGTTAATGGGTTTTCAACCCAAAAACTAACTTGGGAATCGGCTAATGGTATTCCATTCAATATAGGTAGATGGATTGGTCCTGATGGAAATTCAGTAATTGCCGCTTTAAATGCTGGTAATTATGCAGGTGCTCATGAAAACGTTTACAGTAATGATGAAAAGACAATTAAGCGTTTAAAAGAGAATGAGGAACGGTCTGGACTTCCTATTGATTTCTTCTATTTTGGTGGTGGTGATACAAACAATGCAGACCGTGGTGGAGCACCGCGTATAGTCAATCTAGAAACCATAGAGAAATCTATCGAAACAGAAGGACCCGTTAGAGTTATTGTTGCCCAGCCTGACTTGATGTTTAATGCTATTACAGAAGAACAAGCCGAGAAATTCCCAACATGGAATTCAGATTTATTGCTTGTTAAACATTCAACTGGGGTGCTTACGTCTCAGGCATATCAGAAAAAAATTAATCGCGATGCAGAAATATTGGCAGATGCTAGTGAAAAAGCAGCAGTTACTGCACATTTATTGAATGGTGCAGATTATCCATATGAGCCTCTAAATTCTGCATGGGGCTTAATGCTTAGTAATCAGTTTCATGATATTCTTCCAGGAACTTGTATTCCTGAAGCACATTCTTATGGATGGAATGATGGTATTATTGCTATAAACAAGTTTGATGGTGTTTACAAAGATGCTATTGGAACTTTAGCACAAACAATGAATACAAACGTACCTGGTGTACCTGTATTAGTTTACAATCAGCTTTCAATTCCTCGAAAAGATAACGTAGAAGCTTTTATTCCGGGAGCCTTAGCAAATGCAAATTCAATAGCCGTTTTTAATGCTAAAGGAAAAGAAGTGCCTTCGCAAATTACAATAGGTTTTGATGGTAAGAGACGTATATTATTCCAAGCCGAACTTCCTGCAATTGGTGCAGCAGTATTTTCTGTACGTGAGGCTGAAACAAAAATCAAAACCACTGAGTTAACGGTTCGTGATAATTACTTAGAAAACAATGATTTTAAAGTAACAATTGATGCGAATGGTGATATTTCGAGTGTAATCGATAAAAGCATTGACAAAGAATTACTTGAAAAACCGATGCAATTAGAGTTTGGCGAAGATTTTCCAGATACCAAACCAGCATGGCGTATTTATTATAAAGATATCGTTAAATCAGCTAGAAGTGTAGTGTCTAACCCAATTTCACTTAAAATTATTGAGAATGGACCCATCCGTGTTGCTATTGAAGTGGTTAGAGAAAATGAAGGAACCAAAATTGTACAAAGAATAAGACTCTCATCAGGAGATGATGGAAATCGTGTAGAAATTACTAATAAAGTAGATTGGCAAACACGTGGTGCTTTTCTAAAGGCTGCGTTTCATTTTACTGCTGAAGCTCCCGAGGCAACTTATAACCTAGATCTTGGCGTAATTAAACGTGAGAATCGTCGTGAAAAGCAATATGAAGTTCCAACGCATTCTTGGATTGATTTAACTGATAAGTCTGGTGAGTTTGGTGCTTCTATACTTACAGGTGCAAAATATGGAAGTGATAAAGTAGATGATAATACTATTAGACTAACATTAATTCATAGTCCGAATACTAGAGATAGTAAACAAGAAGTAATGGACGATGGATCTATGAGTGAGCAGAGATGGCAAGATTGGGGTCGGCATGAGTTTACCTATGGTCTTACAGGTCATAAAGGAGATTGGACAACTGAAAAATTACATAAGAATGCCATGCGTTTCGAACAACGTCCATCGGCTTTTGTAGTGCCAAAGCATAACGGGAACGAAAGTTCACTGTCGTTATTAAACATAAACACAGATCAGGTAAATATTCAAGCCGTAAAAATGGCTGAAGATGGA
>CAYMKR010000003.1:0-44709 GCA_964390865.1 uncultured Flavobacteriaceae bacterium
CCTTCATGCTTTTCTATTCCAAAAATTAATCCATATAATACCAAAACTTAGGTTCAGTGCCTAGATCTTCTTTAAGTCTAAATACTTTCTTATTTGCCAAAACCCATCTGATTTCACTTTCCGGATCTAATAGATTTCCAAATACTCGGGCCCCTGTAGGGCACGCATCTACACAAGCTGGGTTGTCACCATTTCTAGTGCGCTGAATGCAAAAAGTGCATTTTTCCATAACGCCTTTTTTTCTTAATCTATTTCCTAAATAGTGCTGATTTTTATTCACTTCCTCTTCCGGAACTTCTGGTGTGCTCCAATTGAATCTTCTTCCATCATATGGGCAAGCTGCCATACAATAACGACATCCAATGCACCAGTCGTAATCAATAACAACCAATCCGTCTTCCTCTCTCCATGTCGCTTCAACCGGGCATACTTCTATGCACGGCGGGTTGTCACAGTGGTAACATTGTGTCCCCATATAAAAATGACCCGCAGCAGGAACTTCATGATAGTAAGTGTCATCGGCTTCGCCAAAATTAAGGCCTTGACCATCTTTCATTTCATGGATGCGTATATATTGCATTTCTGAATCCCTATCTTGATTATTCTCTTTGACACAGGCATTGACGCAATCCATATATCCCTGACATTTTGAGATATTAAACGCGTATCCAAATAAAACGTCAGGATCCGCGTCTTTTGAAGAAATATCTATTTTTTTACCAGTTCGCAATTCATACGACCTGACGAGTCTGTCAACAGTGTTATCTTTTTCACCTTCTGACATTAATTTGTAATTGCCCTTAAAATACTCTTCCCATTCAATTTCAGATTTTTCTTTATGGGTGTCATCTGCTGCAACAGAGCATGAGGCATTGGCAGCACCTGCACCTATTAAAAGACCGGCAGTAAGTTTTCTAAAAGCCTGTCTTCTGCTCATGTTAACATCAAACACCTGATCGATACCATCTTTTGGTTTTGACTCTGAACTATCACAAGATTCTCCGGAACAACCGCATTTTTTCTCGCTCTTTTGACCTAGGTCTAATGTAAACCACTTTTTTATGTCTTTGTTTATCATACTTTTTAAACCTGTTTATTTGCGTTCTTCTACCATAGTAGAATTATACCTTGAGGGCCATCTTTTGGCAATTTGTGGTTGATGTGGATTATGACACTCAACACATAATTTTGATACTCTTTCACTTTTCCACCCGCTGATGTTTTTTCCATGAGCACCTCCAACCCAATCTTTTACTTCATTATGATGGCATTGGCTACAGAGTTTATAACTATAATCAAAATCAATGGGCTCGCCGGTAATGCTCTGTAGATTGTTCATGTTTTCACTATTATGGCATGATAGGCAAGCCATGGTTTTGGTGTCAGCATGATTAATAGTTATGTCCCAATGTGCTTTTTTTCCAAGTCCCTCTTTATGCAACTGAGCAACGGGTTTGCTATGACATTCGCTACAGGCATATGATTGGATGTTTGGTTTGCGTTTTTTTATGTAAAAATGGATATCATTTTCATCGATTTCGACCAATTCATTCATGTTAAATTTTTCACTATTTTGAATGCTATCTCTTACATATTGAACGCTTTTTGCTTCAATTTTTTCAACCAAATTGTGGTATTCTTTTTTCTTGCCTTTGCATGATGAAGCAAGAATCAATATGGAAATAGCCAATATTTTAAAACGCGAACTACTAAGCATATGCATTATTTTATTTCTCTTTTAAACGTTCCAATGTCTTTTGTTTTTTTCTCATTAATGACATGGCATTGCCTGCAATTTATTCTTTCAGGATGCGTTGTTCGGATCTCTTTTACGGCACTAGGGCCTGCATGACATGACAGACAATTCTCTCTTAATTGCAAGGAATGAGGAACAATGGGTGGACTTCCCTGAAGTGCCTGATTGCCAATTGTTGGCGGCTTGTTCCTTACCCAAGTTGATGGAACAAAAAATGATTTAGACTTGACTTGTACATGACACTGGACACAATTCGATTTATCCGGATGCGGGCTTACTGGTGTATAGGCCTGAAATTTATCAACAAAGCCTCCGTTCTCATGACACTTGAGACATGCTTTTGAACCTATCCCAGCTTCTTCAACAGGATGTGGAATGGTTGGGGGTGCTCCATAAAACGCCCGATTGTCATAATAACTTTTTAAATTTCTTTGATAATCCTGATCAAGAGGCATTATAGCATATTCCATAGCAAATCGTGACCTCTCAAACATCCCCGATTCTGAAGGAATAGATGATGATTCTCTAATTCTGCTTGTCTCAATAGTTGCTTCTTCATGAGATTCAAAATAACTATAGCTCCAAACTCCTATGGTTGCCCCTAAGAGTAAAATGAATAAAAATATGATGAACAATCTTTTCATGATATTATCCGCTTAGACTTTTTCAATTTTAACTGCACATTTTTTATAATCAGGTTCCTTAGATATTGGGCAAAACGCATCTAAAGTTGTATCATTGATCATCATGTTTTCATCGAAAAATGGAACAAAAACTTGCCCCTTTGTCGGTAGCCCTCTTTCATTTATGGAGGCTGGAAGAATTGTAACACCTCTTCTTGAGATGACCTTTACTTTTTCTCCATTACTAATTCCATAGGCCGCGGCGTCGTCAGGATGTAATTCTACATAAGCATTAGGCATTGCTTGATGCAATACCGGAATTCTTCTGGTCATTGAACCTGTATGCCAATGTTCTATGACCCTTCCGGTATTCAGCCAGAAAGGATATTCATTATCAGGTGATTCGGCAGCTGGTTCATATGGTCTTTGCCATATCACTGCACGACCATCAGGTTTACCATAAAATTCAAATTGTTTCCCATTTTCACAGGCTGGGTCATACGTGGCATTGTATCTCCATTTTGTTTCTTTGCCATCAACAAAAGGCCATATTACACCAGATTTTTCTTTTAACACCTCTAAAGGTGCCATCCCATGCTTTTTTCCTTCGTGGAATTGTCTGTATTCATTAAAGATTTCCTCTGCATGATTTTCTTCAGAGTAAGGAAAAAGATCTTCGAACCCCATTCTTCTGGCCACCTCAATTGTTTGCCAGGCATCAGGCATTGCTTCACCCGGAGGGTCAACCATTTTATCCCAATGTTGCGTTCTTCTTTCAGAATTTCCAAACATCCCACTCTTTTCAATGTGCCAGGCAGCTGGAAGAATAACATCGGCAACATCTGAAGTTGGCGTAGGAAAGACATCTGAAACCACTATAAAACGGTCTTCTTTTTCAGCTCCTTTTTTATACCTTCCAACGTTTGGTAACGAGACCAATGGATTTGTAACTTGTGTCCAAATAAACTTGATATCTCCTCTGTCAAGAGCTCTGAACATTTCAGTTGCATGATATGTTGGTTTGGAAGGAATCCTATCAACCGGAACTTTCCAGATTTTAGCTGCAAATTCTCTATTTTTTTGATTAGTAACTACCCCTTTTGGCAGTTTGTGTGTAAACGTTCCAACTTCCCTTGCGGTGCCACATGCACTAGGTTGGCCCGTAAGCGAAAATGGTCCATTACCTGGCTGGGAAATTTTCCCAGTGAGTAGATGAATATTATAAATGAGGTTATTCATCCATGTGCCACGTGTGTGTTGATTAACTCCCATACACCAATAAGACACAACCTTTTTATTTGGATCTCCATACAGATTCGCTAAGAATTTAATATCCTTAACTGAAACACCAGACATTCCTGAAATTTTTTCTGGTGTATAATCTTTTAAAAATTCTTTATAGGCTTCAAAATCAATTTTTTCTGGTTTGTCAGTGAAATTGAATTTGTCTTCAGTTCCATATCCTATGTTGGTAAGTCCTTTGTTAAAGTTGCAATAATCTTCAACGAATTTTTTGTTAACCCAGCCATTGTTGATAATTTCATAAGCAATGGCATTGGCCACGGCAAGATCGGTTTGTGGATGAAATAAGATAGACCTATCTGAAGCTGTACTGGATCTGGTGGTTCTAGTAGCAAAATCTATGATTGTAGCCCCTCTTTTTAATTGTTGATCCAACATTCTTGAGAATAGCACTGGATGCATTTCGGCCATATTATTTCCCCAGGTGATAAAAACATCGGCTTCATCAATATCATCGTAGCAGCCCATAGGTTCATCTGCTCCAAATGACGTAAGAAATCCTGTTACTGCACTGGCCATGCACAATCTTGCATTACAGTCTAAATTATTAGTGCCAATAGCCCCTTTCATAAATTTTGAAGCTACATAGCCTTCAGGAATGGTGGATTGACCTGAGGTATACATCGCTACGGAATCCTTACCATGCAGTTCAATTGTTTCTTTCATTTTTGAAGCAACTAGATCAAGAGCTTCTTCCATGGAGGTTTCTACATAAGTTCCATTTTTCTTGACAAGAGGCTTGGTCAACCTATCTTCTGCGTACATACATATCGTTTGGTGATATCCTTTAACACAACAAAGGCCTTTATTTACTGAAGATTTTGGATCACCTTTAACCGCTACGGCTTTATTGTTTTCCATACCAATTAATACACCACAACCAACCCCACAAAATCTGCAAGGTGCTTTGTTCCAAGTAAGCTCACCAAATGATTCAGCGTTGGTGATTTGCTCTTCTGCGAATACTATTCCTGGAAAAAATGAGGCGGCTGCAGTCATCGCGGAAGCTGCGGCCATCTTTTTTAAAAACTCTCTCCTGCTTGTAACTTTTTTAATCATAATATGATATAATTATTAAGAATCTGCATCAAATCCTGAAACCATTGAAAGCATTTTTAGACTACCAATGGCATTTATCTGCGAAAGGAGTTTGTGGTCTTCAATTTCGTTGTGAGTATCGGTTACCAGAACGGCTATATCCTGATTGGTAGACGGAATAATATCACAGCCATTTAAAGAAGATAATTCATTAAGAAGTTCACTGAATTTGCCATCATGAGGTCGGGCTAGGTAACTTTTTATGGGCATGGTTTGGATTTAATGTGACCTAAGTTACATAAAACAATTGTATAAACTCATAAAACTTATCCGTCAATAATAAAGGGTTTTCAACAGTGCTTGTTTCGGAGTTAATAATGTAAGAGCTAAATTCTGTTTTCATCACACCACAGCTAATCATCTTATGCCTATCCGTTTATGCATGGATTAGTTTGCATAAGCAAATAGCAATTAAAGGGATGAATCCTACATTTTTTGAGTTCTCAATGACTGATTATTTGACCACTATCAAAGCACTCCTGCTTTGATTTCTTCAACCACCTCAGGGTTTAAAAGTGTAGAAATATCTCCAAGGTTATCAGCCTCATTAGATGCAATTTTTCTAAGGATTCTACGCATGATTTTTCCAGATCTTGTTTTTGGTAGGCCTGATACAAATTGCACTTTATCCAATTTAGCAATGGCCCCAATAGTGCTCGCGATTAGCTTATTGATTTCGACCCTTAGATCTTCATCTGGAGTTGTGCATTCATCATATTTAGTAACATAGGCATAAAGCGCATTACCCTTTACATCATGAGGGAATCCTACTACAGCACATTCAACAATATCGGCATGCTCATCAATAGCATTTTCAATAGGAGCGGTCCCTAAATTATGGCCTGACACGATCACTACATCATCAACTCTACCAGTAATTCTAAAGTTACCACTAGCATCGCGATAAGCTCCATCACCAGTAAAGTACATGTTTTTATAGGTCGAAAAGTAAGTGTCTTTATATCTTTTATGATCACCGTAAATAGTTCTTGCAATTGAAGGCCAAGGTGCTTTCATAGCCAATCTGCCTTCTGAGGGTTCCATGCCTTTTTGAATCACCTCATTACCGTGTTCGTCCATCAATACGGGTTGAACCCCAGGTAATGGAAGCGTAGCAAAAGTCGGTCTTGTAGGAGTGATTCCTGCAATGGGTGAGATCATCATAGCTCCAGTTTCTGTTTGCCACCAAGTATCAACTATAGGGCAGTTGTTTTTTCCGATATTGTCATTATACCAGTGCCATGCCTCCTCATTAATTGGCTCTCCAACTGAACCCAATACTTTTAAGCTTGACAGATCATGCTTTTCAACAAGGCTTAAAGGGTGTTTGGCCAAAGCCCTAATTGCTGTTGGGGCTGTGTAAAAATGAGTCACATTCAGTTTGTCAACAATCTCCCAAAATCTTCCATAATCAGGGAAAGAAGGAACACCTTCAAACATGACTGTAGTAGCTCCTGCGCATAAGGGGCCATATATAATGTATGAATGTCCTGTAATCCAACCAATATCAGCTGTACACCAATAAACATCATCCTTTTTGCATTGGAACACGTTTTCAAAGGTATAGGTGGACCCTACCATATAGCCTCCGGTTGTATGTACCATGCCTTTAGGTTTTCCTGTAGATCCAGAAGTATATAATATAAATAATAAGTCTTCAGCATCCATTTCTTCAGCCTCACATGAACTATCTACTTTTTGCAGTTCATCAAACCAGAATTTGTCTCTCCCAGGAGTCATCTCTGTAGGTTCCACAGTCCTTCTATAAACAATAACATTTTCTACGGAAGGAGCGTCTATTAGGGCCTGATCACATACTTTTTTCAAATTGATGGGCTTGGTCCCTCTGTAAACTTCATTTGCTGTGATGAGCATTTTGCATTTAGAATCATTAATTCTGCTTGATAAAGCCGAAGAAGAAAAGCCCGCAAAAACAATTGAGTGCACGGCACCAATTCTGGCGCAAGCAAGCATTGCTATGGCCAATTCAGGGATCATTGGCATATATAAACATACACGATCACCTTTTTTTATCCCATTGTTTTTGAGCACGTTTGCAAAGCGTGAAACTTTTACATAAAGTTGGCGATAGCTAATATATCTAGACTCTTCATCAGGATCATTGGGCTCCCAAATTATGGCGGTCTTATTGCCAATGGTTTCCAAATGCCGATCAAGACAATTTTCAGTAATATTTAATTTTGCACCCTCAAACCATTTTATTTCTGGTTTAGAAAAATCCCAATCCAAAACCTTGTCCCATTTTTGCTTCCATTGAAAATGTTCGGCTACTTCAGCCCAAAAGGCCTCAGGATCATTGACACTTTGCTCATACTTTTCTTTATATTCTTTAAAAGTGTTGATTTGTAGGGATTTCATAAATTATTTTTTAAGTTTCTCAATCTCAGGCTACATGATTTGAGTGTTATTTATTATCAGGCTGTGATCCAATTAGGAGCAATATAAAATTAATGATAAAATTTATGAAAAAAAATCGACGAACGACTGAAAAAACTGATCAATGATCCTGCGGTTTACCTGAACCTGCCGGAATTCTGATGTTTTCAACCAATTCTTGAATTTCAAAAGGAGGTTTTGGAGTCACAGAGGCAACTGTCAAAGATACAATGAAGTTGATTATCATGGCTACAGTTCCAAATCCTTCTGGGGAAATACCAAACCACCAGTCGTCTTGAGTTCCTCCGCCGAACCAATCAAATTTAAATTTCATCATATAGTATAACATGCAAATCATACCAACAACCATACCGGCAACGGCCCCTTCTTTATTCATTCTTTTTACAAAAATCCCCAAAATAATAGCAGGAAAAAATGAAGCTGCGGCTAAGCCAAAGGCCAAGGCAACTGTAGCGGCTACAAAATCAGGAGGGTTTATTCCAAAATAGCCTGCAATTATAACGGCAACTATTGCAGATATTCTTGCGGCTATTAATTCTCCTTTTTCAGAAATATTTGGGTTGATCATTTTTTTAATAAGGTCATGAGATACTGAAGCAGAAATCACCAATAATAAGCCCGCAGCAGTGGATAAGGCGGCAGCCAAGCCCCCTGCAGCAACTAATGCGATGACCCAGTTTGGTAAATTAGCGATTTCCGGATTGGCTAGAACTATGATGTCTTTATCTACAATTAGCTCGTTGATCATTGGGTCTGCAACGTATTGAACGTTTCCATCCCCATTTTTGTCAACAAATTTCATGAGGCCAGTCTTTTCCCAGTTGGCCACCCAAGAAGGTAAATCTTTATATGGTTTATTAGAAACAGTTTCAATAAGATTTGTTCTGGCGAATACAGCGATAGCAGGAGCTGTTGTATAAAGTATTGCTATGAAAAACAGGGCCCAACCAGCCGATTTTCGGGCGTCACTTACTTTTTTCACTGTAAAGAATCGCACGATAACGTGAGGTAATCCGGCAGTTCCCACCATTAGGGCTGCGGTAATAAAAAAGACATCCAATTTAGATTTTGAGCCCGAAGTATATTCGTGAAAACCCAGATCTCGATGCAATCCATCTAATTTATCGAGTAAATAGAGACCATCTGTTCCTGTACTTCCAAAACCAATTTGTGGGATGGCAATCCCTGTCATTTGTATAGAAATAAATATGGCAGGCACCATAAATGCAAATATAAGCACGCAATACTGGGCAACTTGTGTGTAGGTAATACCTTTCATCCCTCCAAGAACGGCATAGAACAAAACGATAATCATTCCTATTAAGACGCCGGTAGTAATATCAACTTCAAGAAATCTTGAAAAAACAAGGCCTACCCCTCGCATTTGTCCCGCTACATAAGTAAAGGAAACAATTAAGGCACAAAATACAGCTACAGACCTTGCTACATTTGAATAATAGCGATCTCCGATAAAATCTGGAACAGTGAATTTCCCGAATTTACGTAAATAAGGAGCGAGAAGTAAAGCAAGTAAAACATATCCCCCGGTCCAACCCATGAGGTAGACTGAAGCATCGTAGCCACTAAACGAAATCAATCCTGCCATTGATATAAAAGAGGCAGCCGACATCCAATCAGCCGCAGTTGCCAGGCCGTTGGCTAATGGGGAAACTCCACCACCTGCCACGTAAAAATCCTTTGTTGATGAAGCTCGAGTCCAAATGGCGATTCCAATGTAAATTGAGAAAGTGATAGCGATTAGGAGCCAGGTCCAAATTTGTAATGTCATAATCTATTCGTTAACGCCGTATTTTTTATCGAGTTTATTCATGAGTCTAATATAAATCAGGATAATGAGAACAAAGAAATAAATGGATCCCTGTTGCGCAAACCAGAAGCCAAGTTTAAAACCACCAATTTTTATAGTATTTAATTGGTCAACGAGGATGATTCCCATAACATAGGATACGAAAAACCATATTAACAGTAGGATTCCCAAATATTTTAGGTTAGTCCTCCAATACTTTTTAAGATCTCTTTCAGGCATTTTAAATCTGGTTTGATAAGGCCAACTAATATAGAAATTATTTTTAGCTTGAACGAATAATTGTAAAAACAAGGCCTACTAGTTAGCTGGAAAGTAAAACATAACATATGAGAAAGAACATGAGGGTATTTAAGTATTATTGAATATTTTTGTTTTTCATTCAACCTTGATAATCATGACCAAATCTAATTTACTAGCACTTTTAGTATTGTTTCTAATTCCAATTGCATCTATTTATGGTCAGGACAAGAGTGTGGAAGAAGTTCTTGAAGGAAAGGTCTTATCAGAGGAAGGGCAAGGTGCAGTTGTTGTAAATGATATCGAGTTATTTTCTCAAATAGAGTTACCTCGATTTTATTCGAATAGAGATTTTGAATTAGCCTGGACCAATTCTAAGAATAAAAAGGACTTGGTTGAGAGTTTAGAATCTTCTTTTGATGAAGGATTAAGCCCAGAGGATTATCATCTTAAAATGATAAAGGATTTGATTAAAAAATCGAAAAAGGGCAAATTAAGTCATGAAGAAAAGGCTGATTTAGACTTGTTAATGACGGATGCCTTGATTCTTTATGCATCCCATCTTTTGGAAGGAAAACTAGAGCAGTCAGATTTAAGAAAGACTTGGGATGTTGAAGGGAATGAAGGACCTTCAAATGTGGATAGCCTTTTAACAGCAACGCTTTATAACAAAAAAATTAAAGTGGTTTTAGAAGGTTTTAAACCAAACCACTATATGTATAATCTAATGAAGTTTCAACTTAAGAAATTGAGGGCTGAGGCAAAAGAAGGTGGATGGCCAGAGGTTAGTGAAGGAGAAACTTTAAAGCCTGGTGATACGGCAGCAAGAGTTGTTGAGATAAGAAATTATTTAAACGCGGTGGGAGATCTGAAGAAGTATCCTGTTGAGAATGATAAGCTATTTGATACCGTAGTAGAAGTTGCGATTAAAAAATTCCAAGTCAGACATAAACTTATAAGTGATGGTGTTATTGGTAAAGAAACGGTTCAGCAAATGAGAGTTCCTATTGAAGATAGGATAGATGTTATCATCTTGAATTTAGAAAGAACTCGATGGATCTTTCATAATCCTGATGAAGATTTTCTCTTGGTTAATATTGCTGGTTTTCATGTTAAACGTTTAACAAATAGAAAAGAAGTATTTGATTCAAGGGTTATTGTTGGAAAATATCATAAAGAGTCTCCAGTTTTTAAAGGAGTAATGAAATATATAGTGATGAATCCTACTTGGACTTTACCCTATTCGATTTCTACTCATGAGACCTTACCCAGATTAAAGAAGGATCCTGGTTACCTGGAGGCCAAGCATATGGAAGTCATGGATAGAAATGGGAATTTATTGGACGCTTCTTCGATTGATTGGAGTCAGTATTCAAGAGGAAATTTCCCTTTTATTATTAGACAAAAGGCGGGTCCTTGGAATGCACTTGGAGAAGTTAAATTCATGTTCCCAAATAAGTATGCCGTATATCTTCATGACACTCCGTCAAGAGGATTGTTCAACCAACAAGACAGAGCCTTTAGCCATGGTTGCATTAGAACGGAAGACAAATGGGGTTTGATGATGAGTCTGATGGATGAGCCTGAAGTCTGGAATATGGACAAGATTAATGAGATATTAAAGTCTGGGAAAACAACTACAATAACATTACCTAAACCCATTAATATCTATCTGATATATTTGACGGCAGCTGTAGACCAAAGCAATAATCTGATGTTTATGAAAGACGTTTATAAAAGAGACAAGGCAGTAATATCTGCTTTAAAGGAGCCATTTCACTTTAAGAAAGTAAGGTGATTTGGGGTGAGGGGCTGAGACGTGAAACCCTCAGCTACGAGACCTTCACGAAATTATTTATAGTATTTTGGGAATTCTGTGAATAAGGTTTTACCGTCTTTTATGTTTTTCCAATGCTTGGTGTCAAACTCTATGGCAACAACACCGCAAGTTGGAACATGATGTATTTTTTTATTGCCAAATTTGTTTACGAAATCGCTTATTCCATGGTCATGACTGAATATAATTGCTGAATCAAATCCGTTGTCTAAAGCTTTCACAGTTTTTATAAGATAACCATCACTAAAGCTATAAAGCGATTTACTGATTTTTAAATTTGCCAAAGGATAATTAAAAGAATAGCTAAAAATCATTGCTGTATGCAGTGCTCTGTTGGCACAACTAGCTACAAACACCGATGGTGTTTGAATTTTTTTCTGTAATTCCTTGGATATTAAATAGGCGTCATTAATACCTCTTTTTTTAAGAGGTCTGTCTATGTCTTTAATGCCTTCGTATTCCCATGAGGATTTGGCATGACGCACAATGAATAGTGTTTTCATTTTATCAAGTCACAATTTTGATCAAAGATGTAATCAAATATAATCAATTAAGAGAACGATTGTTTTCTATTTATATTTTTTTTCATAAAACAAAAAAAATAAACAAATTTGATTTAAGGCTGAAGTCTGGAAATCCGCCACTCATATGTATCCTGGAGCGAATAAAGAATTCTGTCATGCATCCTGTTGGGTCTTCCTTGCCAGAACTCAAGCGAAATAGGTTTTACAATAAAGCCACCCCAGAAATCAGGTCTTGGAATCTCTTTGTTTTCATAGTCTTTTTCAAGCTGTTTTAACTTTTTATCCAAATCTTCTCTCGACTGTATTTCCTGACTTTGATCAGAGGCCCATGCTCCTAATTTACTACCGTCAGGGCGAGATTCAAAATATCCATCTGATAAGTTAGGGGCAATTTTTTCAGCTACTCCCTTGATGATAATTTGTCTTTCAAGCCCATGCCAAAATAGATTGAGGCAGAGATTTGGATTCGCCGCAATAGCCTTGCCTTTTTCACTGTTATAATTGGTATAAAAGATAAAACCTTCCCAAGTAAATTTTTTAAGCAGAACAATACGCGTTTTAGGAAAACCATCAAGCCCAATAGTGGAAACACTCATGGCATTGGTTTCTTCTAAGCTTTCAAATTCATCAGCTTCAAAAAACCACTTTTGAAACAATTCTATAGGGTTTTCAGGTAAATCCTCCTTAATTAGTGGATTACGTTCATAACTTTTTCTATAAGCACTCAGGTCTTTTTCCATACTTCAAAAATACATTAATTTTTAATTTGATTTACTTTTGATACGAATCAGGTACAATCCAATAAAGGTTAAAAAACCATTAACTATTAGTATTTCATAGCCAAAATTATAACCATTCAATAAGCTGGAAGAATATAAATTCAGAAAATAACTGATACCCAATGCTAGAATAGCTATAAGCCAAACCCATTTTTCATTCAGTTTGTGTTTAGTAAGAATCCCGAACGAAAATAAGCCTAAAAGAGGCCCGTATGTATAAGATGAAACTTGTAACAAACTATTGATGACGTTGTCTTGAATTAGGTATCTATAAGCTATAATAATCAATATCAACAACATAGAAAAAAGGAGGTGAATCAATTTTCGAGTTTTCTTCTTGTTTTGTTTTGAATCAATGTTCATAAAATCAATACTGAAAGAAGTCGTTAGAGAGGTCAGGGCACTATCTGCACTCGAATAGGCTGCCGCGATTAAGCCCAGGATAAATACAATCCCTAGTCCATTTCCGAGATTTTGATTCAGCGCTATTTCGGGAAATAATAAATCTGTTTTAACTTTCCCATCTACCATTGGGATTTCCACTTGATAAATACTTGAATACGTGAAGAGAAGTGCACCTAAAAAAAGGAAGATAAAATTCACCGGAATTAACACCAATCCGAGTGTCACAACATTTTTTTGTGATGATTTAAGGTCTTTACAAGTCAGGTTTTTTTGCATATTATCCTGATCTAAACCTGTCATAGCTATGGCGATAAACATACCTCCTAAGAATGATTTGAGCCAATGTTTACGGTCATTAATATTGTCGTTAAAAAAAGTCTTGCTATAAGAATTAAAATCATCAGAATTTATAAATTCCATGAAAGTAAAGGGAAGTTTGTCTAAAAGAATGACAACTGAAAAAATTACGGCAGCTATCATGAGGAAGGTTTGCAAGGTGTCGGTCCAAACAATTGTTTTGATTCCGGCCCTGAAGGTATACAGCCAAATAAACAAAACTGATAGGGTCACTGTAAGTTCAAACGGAACATTCCAGGTGTCAAGTATGAAGTATTGTAATACTGAAGCGACAAGAAATAACCTAAATGAAGCGATTAAAATTCGGGAAAGTAGAAAGAAAAAGGCACCGGTTTTATGACTTGTTGGTCCGAAACGAACCTTGAGGTATTCATAGATTGAAGTAAGATTCATTCTGTAATAAATGGGAAGGAGCACATATGCGATGACCAGATACCCAAAAAAATAGCCAATGACAATTTGCATATAGCTGAATTGAGTACTGTCAACCCAACCAGGTACTGAAATAAAGGTAACACCAGAAAGAGAGGCCCCAATCATCCCAAAAGCAACTACATACCAGGGAGAATTTCTATTGGCTTTAAAGAAAACCTCATTACTATCGTCTTTAGCCGTAAAATAGGTAATGCTGATTAGCACTGCAAAGTAAATCAGGACAATACTTAATAGTAAAAATGGCGACATATAAAATTATTGAATCACAAAAATAATTGATTTTGGCGGGAGATTTGTTGAAATCAAATTAATAAATTTTGTTTTTTTGCTTGCTCGTTTTGGTAATGTAAATTTTTAAAATCATTACATTTGCCGCATGGATTTTTCTTCAAAACTTTTAGAAAACGCAGTCAATGAAATGGCTCAATTGCCTGGTATAGGAAGGCGAACGGCCCTTCGACTTGTCTTGCACCTCTTAAAACAACCCAAAGACCAGACCCATTATCTCACTGAGGCGCTTAAAAGTTTTAGGGATGAGATAAAACTCTGTAATAAATGCCATAATATATCTGATGTTGCCTTGTGCGAGATTTGTACAAATCCAAGAAGAGATCCTGAAGTAATGTGCGTTGTTGAGGATATAAGGGACGTCATGGCCATTGAGAATACTTCCCAATTCAAGGGATTTTATCATGTGCTTGGCGGAAAAATATCCCCCATTGAGGGTATAGGTCCGCATAATCTTACAATTGATGACCTTGTTCAGAAGGTTGGACAGGGAGAAATAAAGGAAGTCATTTTAGCCCTGAGTTCGACCATGGAAGGTGATACAACCAATTTCTATATTTATAGACAATTGCAAAAGTTTGAGGTAAAATTAACCACAATAGCCAGAGGAATTTCAGTGGGAGATGAAATAGAATATGCCGACGAAGTTACGCTTGGGCGAAGTATATTAAATAGAGTCCCATTTCAACAAGGATTAAAACAATAAATTCTCAAGTAACAAGCATCTAATAATTAAAATTCTTCTAATTCCCGGTAATAGTCATATTGCAAGTCTTCATGAAGCAGACTCGTTTTCTTTTTACATTCCTGAATCAATCTTAAATAGATCGTTTCAACCTTTCTATTTCTATGTATCGAAGGTTGAAATGACTTTAATTTTTGACAAAAATAAATGAGTAATTCCAGTTCTGTTTCTTTGTTTTGAGAATATCGTATGTATTTTTTTGTGTGGTTTAGAATAGTTCGAATGCTTTTCTTGACGAAATAAGGGCTTTTTCGATTTACCTTTTCAAATTTCTCATCGATTTCTTCTTTTACACTTTCAATATAATTGGCCTCGTCTGAAGTTTCAAAGAGCAAATAAGTTAGTAACTCTTTATTCTCTTTTTTAAATCGAGACAATCGCAGGCACAATTCTAAAATCTCTTTGGGAGATCTTTCCTGGAGTTCTTTTTTAATTTCCCTGACAGTAGCTGATTTCATTGCTTATTCATTATATCCACAAATATAGAGCTATGTCTTGACTAAATAATAAAATGTCATATTTTTACCAAAAATCTAGATCGTTTGGTAAGCATCTCAGTCATCATTGTCAATTTTAATGCACGGTATTTTTTAAAAAACTGTATATACAGTGTTTTAAGTTCAGATATTGCAGAAGAGATTGAAATCATTGTTGTGGACAATGACTCCAAGGATGGCAGCTGTGAGATGCTGGACAAAGACTTTCCCAATATTAAAACCCTGCGAAATTCAGAAAATGAAGGTTTTGGGAAAGCCAATAATAGAGGAGTTAAAATAGCTCAAGGAGCATATATTCTTATTTTGAATCCTGATACTATTCTGACGGAGACGACGCTTTCAGAAATGTTGATTTTCAGTAAGAAACAAAATGATTTTGGGGCTGCTGGGGTACAGTTTTTGGACGGGTCCGGAAAGTACCTCCCTGAAAGCAAAAGAAATTTTCCTGATCTAAAAGTCGCAGGAGCAAAACTACTTGGTTACTCCAAATACTATTATGCCAATCACATTGATAGGGATGCAGTTGCTGAGGTGGATATCCTGACAGGAGCTTTCATGTTTGTTAAAAAGGAGGTTTATGACAAAATAGGAGGTTTTGATGAAGATTTTTTCATGTATGGAGAAGATATAGATCTAAGCTATAGAATCACAAAGGCAGGCTATAGAAACTTTTATATGGGAACCAATAAGGTGTTGCATTTTAAAGGGGAAAGTACCGTTAAGGATAGGTTTTATCTTGAAAATTTTTATGGAGCACTCAGTATTTTTCATAAAAAACACTTTCCAAATAGAGCAGGTTTATATGGTATTGTTGATGGTTTGATCAGCATGATGATTTCAGTTAAATCTTTGGCTGGATCGAATGTGCCCAAAACTACTCCAAAAGCTTCTGATTGGATTTATATGGGTAATGATAATGCATTATATGATCAATTGAAGAAGCGATTTTCAGGTTCTAAAAGTTATTCAATCACTCGTGTTAAAGAGGGTTATACAAGTCATGAAATTATTTTTTTTGATAGTAAATCTTTAAAATACAGTCAAATAATTCGCGAAATATCTAAACCTGAAATTGATGCCTTAAAAAAAAGAGTAATATCTCAAGATCATAGTTTTTATTTAGGAAGTGATACTTCAAATGAAAGAGGAGAGGTTGTTTTACTCTGATACAAGAACTATTATTTTTTAATTTTGATTCTTGCATCAACAGCTACGATATCTTTTTCAGAAATCATCAATGGGTTGATATCCAATTCGCTTATTTCAGGTGCTAGCAGTAATAAATTTGATACTTTTTCAATAGTATCATAAAAGGCCTCTAGATTACAGCCTTTTTCGCCCCTTATTCCCTGGAGAATGGATTTAATTTTTAATTGATCCACCATGCCCATCGCTTCATTTTTATTTATGGGTGCTAGGGCTGAGCTTATGTCATTAAGAACTTCGATATATATACCTCCCGATCCGCATAATATAAGAGGAGGGAAGTTTCCTTCTCTTTTCGAACCAATAAAGACTTCTTTACCAGAGATCATTTGTTGTATCATCACTGCTTTAACCCCTTTCTGCCGGATTAATTTCCTGAAATTATACATCAATTCAGTGATATTGAGAACACTTGTGATTACTCCTTTTTCGTCACTTTTATGCAGTGGGCCAACTACTTTCTGTACCACGGGATATGCTAATGATCTGGCCGCATTCAATAAATCAGACTCAGATTTTACCAAAATCTGTTTTGCCATTTTGATCTCTGCAGCAGTTAGAATGTCATATACTTGTTCTGGGTTTAGAAATCCGTTTGGGAACCCTTCTATCAAGTTTCTAATCTCATTTTTTGCTATTGGATTCTTTATTAATGATTTTTTAATCTGAGTTTTTGAACTTTGTAATTTAGCCAAACATCTGCCAAATAGGTATTCGTCATTAAATGCTTGATTTCCATTTTGTATGAATTGTTGAATTTCTTTCTGCGTATTTACTACAGAAGGGAGTATGGCATAAATTGGCTTTTGAAACTCCCTGATTTTTTGATGTATCATTTGAAAAGCATCACTAGCGGTTCCTAAGCCGGGGCTCCCAAAAATAACGATAATGGCATCGATCTCTGTAAGCTCTTTTTCACAATAGTCAAGTACATCACCGAGTTGTTTGGCGTTCCCAGTAGCAAGAATGTCAATAGGGTTTTTAGTAGAAGCGCCGTCATATAAAAGCTGCTTTAATTTTTGCTGATGATTTTCGTCTAAATCAGGAACGATTAGACCATTAGAACTTAGCGTGTCTGTTAGTATCACCGCGGGGCCACCAGCGTGTGTGATAATGGCAAATCTCTTTGACCTCTTGTCTGTGATTTGTAAAAGTGTTGCACAGGTTATTAATTCTTGTCGGCTGCTGCATCTTATGATGCCTGCTTTCTTAAAGAGCGCTGAAACAAAAAGATCGGAATTAACCATAGCTCCTGTATGCGAAATAGCCGCAGCTTTTCCTTTTTCAGTTATTCCAGATTTTAATGCAAGGATCGAGCAACCTTTTTGTCTTAAAGAAAGACAATGTTTGAGCAATTTGTCCGGGTTATTAACACCTTCGATATACAACATTTTTACAATGCTACTCTCACCAGAAACAAAAGAAACGTCAAGATATTCAAGAACATCTTCAACACCAATTTGGGCGCTGTTACCGACAGTATATAAACTAGAAAATTTCAACCCTAATTGATGAGCCGCTTCAAGGGTGAAGACGGCAGTAGCTCCGGATGCTGAAATAAAATCCACACCTTTCTTATGCATTATAGGAATCGGCTTTGTGAAAATTCCGGCATAATTTTCATTGATCATACCAATATTGTTAGGACCCAATAGGCTTGCCCCAGCTTCGGTTATTGATTCAGTTATGGTATTTTGGAGAAGTCGTCCACTTTCGTTTAGTTCTGAAAACCCAGCTGAGTAAATAATAAAGCCCTTCGTTTCTTTATTCTTTAAAAGAACATTAACGATTCCGGGAATGTCAATTGCAGGGATCGCTATAATAGCCAGATCTGTTTTTGGCAGCAGAGAGACATCTTTAAATGATTTTATTTTTTGAACCACATCTTTATTTGGATTTACTACATATAAATCTCCTTTAAATTGCTGATCGATGAGGTTTTTAAGAACGCTTCCTCCTATACTATCTATATTATTTGACCCTCCGATAACGGCTATACTTTTCGGATTAATGAGTTTTGGATGCAGCATAATCATGTGGTAATATATTGTAAAATAAATCAAAAAAAATGACCCATAAGATGATATTTATCAAGTCATAAGGTTTAAAAATGTACTTACTTTGAATAGTGAAATCTAAGTCCAGTGGGTATGTATGTATTTTCTAGAGCTGTCAATTCAAAGCACTCCGAAGACATTAAACTTTTAATGAAACAATCTTCTAAAGATGGTTTGATTTCTTTTGCCGGAGGGATGCCTAATAATGACCTTTTTCCTGTACATCAAATTGATGAAATCTTCTCCTCTTTAAGCATTGATATTAAGAAACTATGTTTTCAGTATGGTCCTACAAGTGGCTACCCTCCACTAGTCAAGTCTCTTCAAAAAATGATGTTAAAAAGAGGGCTGAGCATGACTTCGGATAAAGTATTAGTAACTACAGGGTCTTTACAAGCGATTAGTATAATTACACAAGAATTTGTGAATGAGGGTGATGTAATTCTTACTGAAAGCCCTTGTTTTGTTGGTGCTCTCTCTGTGTTCGAAACCTATGGGGCAAAGATAATTGGAATCCCTATTGATAGTCAGGGGATTGATATACCTACTTTGAAAGAAGTAATTTCCAATAAGAATCAAAAACCTAAATTTTTATATATAACACCTAATTTTCATAATCCGGGCGGAATCATATATACCGAGCAGCGTCGTAGGGCCTTATTAGAAGTCTTATCTGGAACGGGTATTATATTAATTGAAGATGATGCCTATGGCGATCTGTTTTTTGATGCGAAGGATGCGCCTTTAACTAAGCCATTGAAAGCATACCAAGGGTATGATGTAGATATTATTTACACCGGATCATTCTCAAAAATTTTGGGACCAGGTTTCCGATTGGGATATATGTTGTCTTCTAAGGAAATATTTGAAAAAGCGGAATCCATCAAGCAAGCTCTGGACGCCTGCACTTCCAATTTTATGCAAATACTCGCCAATGAATTTATTGAAGGCGGCTATCTGCAACCTTATCTTTCGTTTCTTAGAAAAGAATATCAAGAAAGGTATCAGTTACTGCATGCAAGTCTAAAAAAGCATCTTCCAGAAGGCGTCACTTGGAATGAGCCTAAAGGAGGATTTTATGTATGGCTCAAGCTACCTGGGTCTTTAAAAGCTACTTCTCTATTTAAAGATTGTTTGTCAAAAGGGGTTGTTTTTGTCACAGGAAGAACCTTTGATCCAGGGAGCGTTAAGGACAATCATTTAAGGCTGTCCTTTTCAAATATGCCAAAAGATTCCATCGAAGAAGGTGTTTTGCTTCTTTCGAATGTCATAAAAGCACATTTAAAAACAAATTCCCTTATGATCTAGTAAACGAATTCAACAAAGGCTTTGGCCTTATGCTGCCCTATTTTAAAAGCCTCAATATTTTTGAGTATTATTTTTTCACTTTTTCCCTTAAAATAATAACGGATTGCCTCTAAGAATTTTTCTTCTGGTACAGGAATATGTCTTGCAGCTGCTCCGAGCAAGATCATATTACAAACCTTTGAATTACCCATTTCTTTTGCGCAACTTTTAGCACTGATAATAATATGATTACAATGGGTTTTAATTTGCTTATATAGGTCGTGTTTTTCAGGGTAATCTACTATGTTTTCAAAAGTGCTCGAATCTGTTATGATCCATCCGTTTTTTTTAAGAAAGGGAAGGTGTCTTAATAGTTCCATCGGTTCGGCGGATAGTATCAGGTCGGTTTCACCTTCAGGAATAAGATCAGAATAGATTTGCTTGTCAGAAATTCGAACATGACATTGTACAGCTCCACCTCGCTGGCTCATGCCATGAACTTCAGATTGTTTTACAAATAAGTTTTGGTTTAAGGCTGCAATGTCAATAATTGAGGCCAGAGTGAGGATCCCTTGTCCACCTACTCCGGATAGGATGATATTAGACTTCATGAATGGGGGTTTTTAGTTAAGTTTGGCTATTTTTTGTTTGATTTTTTCTTTGCTGTCCCTGCTAAGCCTAACGCAGGGCCTTTCCGATATGATAACAGAAACTCCTTGGTGCTTAACTTCATTTCTCAAAACCTGAAGGTTTTGTTTAAAATTCTTTTTTAATGGGACTATATTTTTCAAATGCTCTGGAGATACGCCAAGCCCAAGACAGATTTTCTTTAGCCGACCAGTAGCCAATGAAGGTTGTGCTCCGGTCATAGCAATAGTGGAGTTGTCAGAGATGATTACTGTTATAGGTGATTTTTCATTTACTGCTTCCAACAAACCAGTCATCCCCGAATGGGTAAAAGTCGAATCGCCTATTACGGCTATAGCATTTTTAATACCAGCATCGGCCGCTCCTTTTGCCATGGTTATTGAAGCTCCCATGTCAATAAGGGTATTAATAGTATTTAATGGTGATAAAGCGCCTAAGGCATAGCAGCCAATATCCCCAAACACTTTTTTTTGACCTATTTCGGGTAATATTTCCTGTATCACATTAAAAAGATCAATATGTCCGCAGCCTTCGCAAAGTTGAGGTGCCCTACCTACAACTAGGTCAGACACAGGCTTGGATTCTTGCCTGTAAAGACCAATGGCTTTTGCAACTAAATTTGGTGTTAGCTCGCCGGTTAACGGCAAGTCACCGCTGAGTTTTCCTATGACTTTTGATGAGTTTCCAAAATAATCACTTATGAGTTCTTCTACTAAGGGATATCCTTCTTCAACTACTAGAACTTCATCACAATCCTGATATAATTTAGTAACTTTTTCCTTTGGTAAAGGGTATTGAGAGATCTTTAAAAGCGAAAAGAATTCTAAATCTTCGGATAAATTCTCCATCACGTAATTGTAGCCGATTCCACAAGCAATGATTCCTAAAGATCTGTCTTTGTGTTGACCAAGCTTATTAAAAGGAGATGATTCTGAGGCGCTAAGAAGACTATCTCTTTTATCAACTAAGCTTTCATATTGTTTTCTGGCATTTGATGGGATTAAAGCAAAACGATCTGTTTTTATTGGCAGCTGAATTCCGTTTTGAGCCCTCCTTTCTTTAAATGTAACCCCAGATCGGGAATGCGACAATCGTGTAACAAGTCTTAACAGAACCGGAAGTTGAGTTTCTTCTGATAAATCAAATGCGTAGTGCATCATATTATAGGCCTCTTGCTGATTTGATGGCTCCAAGATCGGGACTTTAGCAAATTTGCCATAAAACCGAGAGTCTTGTTCATTTTGTGAGGAATGCATTGAAGGATCATCTGCTACAACAACTACTAGTCCGCCATTTATTCCTGATACTGCCATATTCATAAATACATCAGAAGCCACATTAAGTCCGACATGCTTCATGACGGTTAATGCTCTTTTTCCACTATATGACATCCCTAAAGCAGCTTCCATTGCTGTTTTTTCGTTGACTGACCATGTGGAATGAATTTCAAGTTCCTTCGCAACTTTTGAAGTTTGTATATATTCAGTTATTTCTGTTGAAGGTGTCCCAGGATAGGCATAGACTCCAGATATTCCAGCATCTATTGCCCCTTGTGCTAATGCTTCATTACCAAGAACTAAATTTTTCATGCAAGCTTTATTTCAAGTATTATGAAGGGTAAAAATAGAAGATAGACTTAGCAATTTTTATGATTTTCATCATACTATCTATAGTTTTATAAATAAAATGGAAAAAGTTTGATAAGGCATTTCGTAAAATCAATTATTTTTAACCTATTATTCATTATTCTTAAAAACGATTTGATTTGGAAAAGAACGAACTGTATCCCGTATTTTTAAAGGTTGCTGTATTAGAAGTGTTGATAGTTGGAGGAGGAAATGTAGGTTTAGAAAAATTAACTTTTCTTTTGAAATCGAGCCCATCGGCCAATGTGACTATGGTTTCAAAAGCCTTTTGTAAGGAGGTGATATCTCTAGCTGAAGGTTATAAGGTTTTATTAGTTGAAGACGCATATAAAAGCAGTTATTTATCGGGAAAGCAGATCGTAGTGGCGACTACGGATGACCTGGACGTTAATTTGCAGGTATATAATGATTGTAAAAAAGAAAATATATTGGTAAATCTGGCAGATAATCCTCCCTATTGTGATTTTTACATGGGAGGGATTGTGACCAAAGGAAATGTGAAGATTGCGATTTCTACCAATGGTAAATCACCAACTGCGGCAAAAAGATTAAGACAATTTTTTGAGGAAATATTACCTGAAAACATGAATGAGTTGGTAGAGAATCTAAATATTTATAGAAAGACAATCAAGGGAGATTTTGAAGAAAAAGTCTCAAAAATGAATGAGATTACCAAAGAAATGATCAAGATTAAAAAAAAGACTGATTGATTTTTTTTTCTAAATAGTAGCCGTTTTATAGTGTTCTTTATCAATTACCCAGTAACAATAGAGGGTAACTTTTTTATATTTACTTTTATGAATAATTTTGATTCAAAATTGCCATATGACCGCATCTCTAAAGTATACTTCCGCCATTAGTTTGTTTGATAAGTCAAATGCAAATGATCCTAACAAGGATTTATTTGAAGGAAAAGAATATTCGAAAGAACTTTTATACGCCAACCGAATGACTCAGCGTTTAGACAAATTTTATCCAGAGGCAGAGGAGACTCTTAAATTGGCGGTGAGATGTCATCATATAAGGAGATGGGAAATTCCAAGAGACGATTACGAAATGAATCGATCGGGTTATTTAAAATGGAGAAACGATCTCAAGGTATTTCATGCTGAAAAAGCGGCTGAAATTTTGAAAGAAGTCGGGTATGATGACGATCTTATAGATTCGGTTAAATTTCTTCTTTTAAAAAAGCAGCTAAAGAAGAATGAAATGACCCAAACACTTGAAGACGTTATCTGTCTTGTTTTTTTGGATTATTATTTTGAAAAATTTTCAAAAAAATATAGTGAAGAAAAAATGATAAACATTTTAAGAAAAACTTGGAAGAAAATGTCGCCCAATGGGCAGCAGGCAGCTTTGGAACTTCAGTTATCTGATCATTCACAAGATTTGATCTCTAAGGCTTTGACGTAACCTTCTTTTGTTCTGGGATACCCTCTTTATATAAGCCGACTGATTTGGATCCGAAGTAATTGGCTAGTTTCTGAGTAAAAATCATGAATGCTCTAAAATATGCTGAATCTAACTATATACCAATCACCTTGAGCCATTCATCTGATAAATTAATTATTGTTTTTGATAATAACTCATAAGTCAGTGTCAAATTCGTAATAATCTAAGGTTCTATTTGATTTTTTTTTCAGTAAAAATGAGGATAGTTAAAAACTCCTAAAAACTGTCTATTTTATTTCTTAAATTTGCCATTAAAATAAGGGTCAAAATGTCGAAATTTGAGTTGAAATTACCAAAAATGGGTGAAAGTGTTGCTGAGGCGACCATTACTTCCTGGTTAAAGGAGGTTGGTGAAACCATTGAAATGGATGAAGCTATCGTTGAAATTGCGACTGATAAGGTTGACTCTGAAGTTCCAAGTGAGGTTGATGGTGTATTGATAGAAAGGTTCTTTGAGGTTGATGACGTAGTTGGCGTTGGTGAGGTTATAGCAGTTATCGAGATTAATGGTGGAGGTGATGTTGTGACTGAGGATAAAAAGAAAGTAGTTGAAAAACTTCCTGAAGACCTACCAACAGTAGAATCTGTAAAGGCTATGACCGAAGAAATTGATAAGACAGTTTCAGAATTGAATTCGCCTAGTGGTAAGTTCTTTTCTCCCTTGGTTAAAAATATTGCAAAAACTGAAGGTATTAGTCTCGTAGAATTGGAATCGATTACTGGCAGTGGAAAAGATCAAAGGATCACCAAGAATGATATCCTAGCTTATATTGAAGGTGGTAGAAAAACTACTGTTTCTAAAACGGAATCTAAAGCTACTGTTCCTGGTTCAAAAGATACTTATAAAGCACCTGAGATGGTAACTTCTCCTCCCGCTTTGAACGATGAAGTCATCGAGATGACCAGAATGGGCAAGTTAATTTCTAAACATATGTTAGATTCTCTAAGAGTTTCTGCTCATGTTCAAAGTTTTGTTGAGGTTGATGTGACAAATGTTGTAAGGTGGAGAGAAAGAGTTAAGGATGAATTTCTGCGAAAAGAAGGAGAAAAAATTACTTTTACTCCCATTTTTATGGAGGCTATAGCTAAAGCAATAAGAGATTTTCCAATGATGAATATTTCTGTGGATGGAGATAGGGTTTTAAAACATAAAGATATTAATATAGGTATGGCTGCTTCTCTTGCAGATGGAAACTTAATCGTTCCCGTGATAAAAAGAGCCGATCAACTAAATCTTGTGGGCATGACCAAAGCGGTAAATGATCTTGCGAAAAGGTCAAGAGCAGGGAAGTTGAATCCGGATGACGTTCAGGGAGGTACTTTTACCGTTACTAATGTTGGGTCGTTTGGTAGTATTATGGGAACACCGATTATCAATCAACCTCAAGTTGGAATATTAGCTATTGGTTCAATTCGTAAAATCCCAGCAGTAATCGAAACACCTGAAGGAGACCTTATAGGAATCAGACATAAAATGATTCTTTCACATTCTTATGACCATCGTGTTGTAAATGGCGCTTTAGGTAGTATGTTTGCCAAACGTATAGGAGATTATCTTGAAGCTTGGGATATCAATACCAGCTTTTAATAATATCAAAAACTAATATCAATTTCATTTCATTAACATGAATATCAAACTTGAAAAACCTATTGTTTTCTTTGATCTTGAAACTACAGGTATACAAATAGCAACTGACAGAATAGTAGAGATCTCAGTTTTAAAAGTACATCCAAACGGGAATAAAGAGAGTTGGACCAAACTTGTTAATCCCGAAATCGAAATACCTAAAGAAGCTTCAGATATTCATGGTATTACAAATGAAAGGGTGGTTACTGAGCCTAAGTTTTCTGAATTGGCTGAAGAATTAAGTGTTTTGATAGAAGGTTGTGATCTCGCAGGTTTTAATTCAAATAGATTTGATATTCCAGTGTTGGCTGAAGAGATGCTTCGCGCCAAGGTGAGTTTTGACATGGAAGACAGAAAGGCCATTGATGTACAAGTTATATTTCATAAAAAGGAACAAAGAAACCTTGGGGCAGGTTATGAGTTTTATTGCGGTAAAACACTTGAAAACGCTCACTCTGCAGAAGCTGATACCGTAGCTACTTTTGAAATTTTGGAAGCACAAATTGCAAAGTATGATGATGTGCAAAATGATGTAGATTTTTTAAGTGAATTTTCTTCTCATCAAAAACGTGCTGATTTTGCTGGGTTTATATTATTAGATGCAAACAATGTAGAGGTCTTCTCCTTTGGAAAGTATAAAGGAAGAAAGGTTGTGGATGTGTTTAGAGAGAATCCAGGTTATCATAATTGGATACAAAATGCTGATTTTCCACTATATACAAAAAAAACACTTACTAGGATAAAGGAGACTATGAGCGTGAAAAAGCCAATAAGTAGTCTGGAGGACTTGCAAAATAAGTTTAATAAAAAGATTTAGAAGATGTATGTAGATTTTGATAGTTTGACGGATAGTTCTAGAATTTGGGTTTATCAATCTAGTAGAGAATTTACAGAAGAAGAACTCGCTGTTATTTCATCAAAATTAACAGATTTTGTAAATGAATGGACAAGACATGGAGATGACCTCAAAGGATCATTTTCGATAAAATATAAGCACTTTATAGTTTTGGCGGTGGATGAATCATTTAACCAAGTCTCTGGCTGCTCAATTGATGCATCAACCCATGTTTTTAAAAGCTTTGAGAAGCAGTTTAATTTAGAACTTTTGAATAAGTTGAATACGGCCTTTAAAGATGGCGAACACATTAATGTAGTATCACTTGCTGATTTTCAAAAATATGTAAAGTCTGAGAAGATACATTCAGAAACCTTGGTTTTCAATAATATGGTTCAAAATAAAGGAGATTTAGACCTAGTATGGGAAGTTCCTGCAAATATGAGCTGGCATAGTCGTTATTTTAACTAATTTTTTTAATTTGCATATCCAAATTAGCATGCCTTATTAATGCTGCTAATCAAGAATTAATTGGGCCAAACCGTTTAGTTAATTATCACCTTAAATTAGTTTCCATGAATAAGATTATAGCGCTATTGATGCTACTATTGACCGTTCAGGTCCAAGCGCAAAAAGATCCCTTAAAGACAAAAGATAGTATCGCTCAAGACAGATGGGTTGACAGTATTATGAAAACCATGAGTGTCGAGCAGAAAATAGGACAATTATTTATGATTGCGGCCTATAGCAATAAGGACGCAAAACATGAAAAATTTATAAAAAATCTGATTTCGGAGCACCATATTGGGGCACTCATTTTTTTTCAGGATCATGCAATCAAGCAGGTAGAATTGACAAATGAATATCAAAGCTTATCCAGAATTCCGCTTTTAATTGGAATTGATGGAGAGTGGGGGCTGAGGATGCGCTTAAAAAACACGGTTGCTTTTCCGTATAATATGGCCTTGGGCGGAATTCGAAACGACGATTTGCTATTTGAAATGGGCAAGCAAATGGGAACTCATATGAAAAGAGTAGGGGTTCATATTAATTTTGCACCAGTAGTTGATGTTAATACCAATCCTTTGAATCCAGTTATTGGAAATCGTTCTTTTGGCGAGGACAGGAACAATGTGACCAATAAGGCCATAGCTTTTACCAAAGGAATTCAAAGCGAAAATATTATGGCATGTGCCAAGCACTTTCCGGGTCATGGTGACACTGCCCAAGATTCTCATAAAACCTTGCCATCTGTTCTTCATGATACAACTAGATTAGACTCCATTGAATTATATCCTTATAGCGCTATTTTTAAAGAAGGAATAGGTTCTGTAATGGTTGCACACCTTAGTGTTCCTGCACTTGAACCCAATGTGAATTTACCATCGTCATTGTCTTATGACATTGTCACTGGCTTGTTAAAAGAAAAGATGGGCTTTAAGGGCTTGATTGTTACAGATGCCCTGAATATGAAGGGGTCGGCTGATTTTGCATCTTCAGAGGAAATCAATTTACAAGCAATAATAGCGGGTAATGATTTGCTTGATGTACCTCTCAACGTGGTAAAGTCAATTCAGTTATTTAAAAAAGCGGTAAAAGAAGGGACACTTTCAGAAGATAGATTGAATGAATCTGTAGAGAAAATATTGAAAACAAAATATTGGGCAGGATTACATAACTATGAGCCGTTAAAAGTTGAAAATCTAATGAAAGATCTTCACACGATTGACGATGACTTGTTAAATAGAAGGTTGGTAGAGAATTCTGTTACCTTAGTTCAAAATAAGAATGATGTATTGCCAATCAGGAATCTTTATAAGAATAAGGTGGCTTATGTCAAATTTGGAACACATAATAGTAGCTCTTTTGTGAGTCGCTTGAAAGATTACACAGAAGTTGATGTCATTTCAGGGAAAACTGCCGCTGAAATTTCTAAGAAACTTCAGGGTTATGAAACTGTCATCGTTGGCTTTCACACAAGTTCGGGTGCTTACGCCAATTATAAAATAAAGGATAGTAATCTTTTGATTTTAGAGGAAATCGCAAGAAATCACAAGGTCATTCTTGATGTTTTTGCCAGCCCTTATAGCCTGCTTAAAATCAAATCTTTTGAAAATATTGACGGCTTGATTGTCTCTTATCAGAATACAGCTTTGGCTCAAGATATTTCAGCTCAAATGATTTTTGGTGCTCTTGATATTAAAGGTGCTTTACCTGTCAATATTAACAATCATTTTGAGGTAGGTTTTGGTTTACACCTGGCAGGTATTAACAGATTGGGCTATTCTATACCTCAAGATGTCGGATTGGATCTAAACAAACTAAGAAGAATTGACTCAGTGGCAACTGTGGTTATGGATTCATCAATGGCACCCGGAATGCAGGTCCTTGTAGCTCGGCACGGAAAGGTTGTTTACAGAAAAAGCTATGGGTATTATACTTATGATCAAAATAAAAAAGTAGATAATAAAAGTATTTATGATCTGGCTTCGGTAACGAAGATTCTTGGAGGTCTGCCTATGATTATCAAGGCAGAAGAGGAAGGGAAATTTGATTTAGACTCTCCTTTGGGTGAATTAATGCCCGTTTTAAAGGAGAGTAATAAAGATACAATAACAGTAAGAGAAGCCCTGGCTCATTATGCAAAGTTAAAACCATATATTCCCTATTATGTGACTATGGTTGAAGGGAAAGATAATACCCCAAAGAAAGAATATTTTAGCCACACAAATTCGAGTAAATACAGTATTAAAGTTGCAGAGGATCTCTATATGAGAACAGATTATAAAGACACGATTTTCAAATTGATTGCCGATGCACCTCAGCGTGAAGTCCTTGAATATAAATACAGTGGTTTACCTTTTTATTTATTTAAGGATTATTTGGAAAGGGTTTATGAAGAACCAATGGATCAGTTAAATCAGGAAAATTTTTATGGACCTTTAGGTGCGTCAACATTAGGGTATAATCCTTTAAATAGGTTTCCTAAGTCAAGAATTGTGCCGACTGAGAAGGATGATTTTTTTAGACACCAACTCTTACACGGAACTGTTCACGATGAAGGCGCCGCGATGATGGGTGGTGTAAGCGGAAATGCTGGCTTGTTTGGCACAGCCAATGATGTGGCTAAAATGATGCAAATGTACCTTCAAAAGGGTTATTATGGGGGTGATAGTTATTTTAAACCAGAGTCATTTGATAAATTTAATCATCGCTATTTTGAGGAGAAAGGAGTGAGGAGAGGACTGGGGTTTGATAAGCCTCAACTCGACAAGTCTATGGCCACTTGTGGTTGTATATCCTTTAAAAGTTTTGGACATAGTGGTTATACCGGCACCTATACTTTTGCAGATCCCGAAACAGAAATTGTTTATGTATTCCTATCGAATCGAGTTTATCCAACAAGAGAAAATAATAAATTGGGGGAGGCAGATATTAGAACCGTAGTTCAAAAATTGATCCAAGAGGCTATAATCCAATAACTTTAAGGTTACTTTGATTTTACAAACAAGTACATAAGTAAAAAGCTTAATACCAAGTAGGTAAGACCTATTGTGCTTCCGTAAAAATGACCGATTATAAATGCCTGGATAAGGTAGGCTATAGGGAATAGTGTAATTCCAAAAGTAAATCGGAAGGTTGCTATAAACTCTTCTTCACCTATTTTAGGATAAAAGTACTTCCAGAACAGTAGCGGAATAAAGCTATTTACTCTTATAAAAGGATCTAACAAATTGAATTGATTGTCTTCTTGTTCAGCTATGTTGAGCGGAAATTTTAAATTTTGAACTTGCATATTGACTTTAACAGGATCCATAAAATCCTCTTCGTTAAATGATTTTTCTATTTCATCATAATGGTCTAAATCTTCTATATGTGTAATTAACTCTTTCATAGTATCACTTGCCTCATTTTTTAAAGGAGAATTCTGAATAGAGGAGTTCGGACTCTTTACCTTGATAGGATTTCCAAAAATAAGATGAACACTAGTTCCAAATTTTTTCGCATTTGTATAATTAATGCCAATTGGTTGGATGAATATTTCTTGCTCAGGATTGTTTTCAAGGGCGCCAAAAACAATTCTTGTAAAGCCTTTGCTTAGCATTCTTAACCTTCTTTTGATGTTGTGATTCCCCTCGGGGAATATCAATACAGTTCCGTTATTATTCAGAATCGTATAGCATTTTTCAAACACTTCCTCATTTTTTGCCAGACTGTTAAGGCCATCTTTTATTCTGTAAATAGGAAGCATATTAACCGAAGACAAGAGCGCATTGATCAATGGGGTACTAAATACATCTGATCTGGTCAGAAAATTCAATTCTCTGGGAGTCAAGGCTCCTATTAAGAGCGGGTCAACAAGTGCATTTTGATGATTAGCCAAAAATAAAATCGCTTTATTTTTGGGGATATTCTCAACACCACTTACCTTTATTTTCTTGAAATAAAAGGCGAATCCAATTCGCATATAGTATTTTACAAAAAGGTACCAAAGCTTCTTCATTATGCCTTTATTTTCTTTTTATCTGACCAAAAATAAGCAATCAATAATCCGGATAGAATATCCCAGATGGCCCAAAATGCGACCAATAATGCCATTCCTCCAAGACCATCAAAAAAGCTAAATACAAGTAAGAGCCCAAGCCCTGAATTTTGAATACCAGTTTCAATACTCAGTGTTTTCTGATCTAGATATGAAAGTTTATTGACTCTGGCGAAATAAAAACCGACCAATAATAATATACTATTATGTGCTATAACGATAGCAAATACATAGTGAATATGAGTTAAGAAGATATCGAGATTATTATAAAAGGCTCCAGCTATAAATGCGAGAAAAATCAGTATTGAAATAGGTTTTAATAATCGTGACGCTTTGGATGCAAAATTCGGATGATAATTATTGATCACCATTCCTAATACAAGAGGAATTCCCAGAATGAGTAAAACAAATCTTGCAACTTCAATTGGTTCGACTTCAACTGATTTTAGAATTTCAGATGTAGGTTCATAGAAGCTACCCCAGATTGCAAAATTTAATGGAGTCATAATAAGGGCCGCTAAGGAAGCAAAAGCTGTAAGGCTCACTGAAAGAGCTGTATTGCCTCTTGCTAGTTTGGTCATAAAATTTGAAATATTACCACCGGGGCAAGCCGCAACCATGATCATTCCTAGGGCTACACTTGGATATGGATCTATTATAATGATCATTAAAAAAGTGACCAACGGAATCAATAAAAATTGGGAAATGATACCTACAATAACCGGTTTCGGAGATTTTAATAGATTGGTGAAATCAGATATTTTTATGTCTAGAGCCACGCCGAACATCACTAATGATAGCGTGAGGTTTACAACCCATAGATTGTCTGAATTAAAATGTATCTGTATATCATCTATAGTATTGATCATATTTATATTATCAATTTTTGCTTAGTTTTTAAAAGCATACGAAATGATGTTAGCTCCCATTTGAAGAGCCTTAAGCCTCACCTCTGGAGGGTTATTATGAACTATTTCATCTTCCCAACCATCGCTTAAATCACTTTCGAAATCGTAAAAACAGATGAGTCTGCCTTCAAAAAAGAGCCCAAATCCTTGGGCTGCAGCTTGATCATGTTCGTGAATTTTTGGTAAGGTACTAAAATTATAGTTCTGATGATATATGGCATGATCATAGGGTATTTCTTGAAATTCAAGCTCTGGAAATACTTTTTTCATCTCTTTGCGGATAAAATTATTTAATCCGTAATTATCCGATATATGAAGAAACCCTCCTGATATTAAATAATTCCTTAAATTATCGGAAGCGGACTCTGAAAAAAACACATTGCCATGACCAGTTAGAAAAACAATTGGAAAATTAGAGATTTCGCTACTTTGGGTTTCTACATTTCTGGGCTTTTCATTTAGGTTGGTTTTTATATTTTCGTTGCAAAAACGAATCAGATTAGGAACAGCTGTAGGGTTTGCATACCAGTCACCTCCTCCATCATACTTTAATATGGCTACTTCTTGCGCTACACTGTGCAGAACTGAAAAAAGACAAATTATAAAGGATAAAAATTTTATCGACGATTGTTTATTTTTGTTCATCTAAGTCTTTGTTGATAGGTCTTTTATTCCAGGATATCGTTTAATAAGGCCGTAGTACTGCAAGCCACAATTCCGGCTGTTTCAGTTCTTAATCTATTTTCACCAAAGGTTACAGGTTCAATACCGTGATGAAGGGCTAATTCAATTTCAGCGGGAGAAAAGTCACCTTCAGGCCCAATTAGAATCATTATTTTCTGTCGCATAGGAAAAAATGATTTCATAGGATTTTTTAGATCATCTTCACAATGAGCAATTAATCCAAGATTCCAATCTTTTTTTGAAATAAAATCGGTGAATTTTTTAGGTTCATTTAACAGAGGGAGTTGAAATTTCAACGATTGTTTCATTGCAGATTGCATTACCTTTTCTAACCTTTCAATTTTTAAATGCCTTCTTTCAGAACGCTCACAAATGAGAGGCGTCACTTCGTCAATACCAATTTCTGTTGCTTTTTCCAGAAACCATTCAAAACGATCATTCATTTTAGTAGGTGCAATTGCAACATGTAAATAATAGTTCCAAGCCTTAGGTTTGTCTATCCAGGATTTGATTTCGACACTGCATTTTTTGTCATGCGCTTGAAGTATCTCTACCTTAAATAATTTTCCTTTTCCATCAGTAATATCAAGTTGATCTCCATCTGTTTTTCGCAAGACCTTGACAATATGCCTGCTTTCCTCTTTATTGAAAGAGAAGGATTTTAGCTCAGTGTCTATATTTGGGTTGTAAAAAAGCTGCATAGTCTCTATTAAAGGACAAGCCTAAATGTAATTAATTCTGGGGACATGGCTCAGATGAAATTAATCAATCTAGAATAATCTCTTTACGCATAGTGCATCTTTTTTTATAGATGTTTGGATTGAAATTTTTCCAAATGAGTTGAATATCTTTATTTTCTTCTAATTCTGGAGTAATGATCATTTCGCTCACCCCTTTTTCATTGTAGGTCTTGAAAAATTCATCAAAAACAATGGCTGTAACACCTTTTTTTTGATATTCCGGCAGTATGCCAATCAAGAAAAAAACAGAGGATTTTGAATGTTTTTTAGCCTTTAATAAATGTATGAATCCAGTTGGAAATAATTTTCCATTAGCCTTTTGTAATGCTGTTGCAAAAGAAGGCATGGTAATAGAGAATGTGACAAGTTTACCTTGTTCGTCAACAATGAACTTTATGTACTCAGGGTTAATAAAGCCGATAAATTTTCTTTTTAAATAAGCGATTTGTTTATCACTAACTGGAACGAAAGATGAAAGGTCTGCATAAGCTTTGTTAAAGAGCTTAAACATTTCTTCAACATAAGGTAATACTTCTTTAGTCGAACTGAAATTCACAGCCTTTAATTTATACCTTTCTCTAATGACTGAGGCATATCTCTTGTATTTATTGATATCCACATCCTTTAAATAAAATTTAGTCTCAATAAATTTTTGAGCGGGTACAAGGCCATGTTTTTTATAATGTTCAACGTAGTAAGGATGGTTGTACCATGTAATCATGGTGCTCAACGAGTCAAATCCTTCGGTAAGAACACCAACCTTGTCTAAGTTGGAAAAACCAAGAGGACCTTCGATAAATTTAAGTTGTTCTTTTTTTCCTATTTCTAAAATTTTATCGAGAAGTGCTTTGCTGACATCTAAATCATCGATGAAGTCAATCCAGCCAAAGCGCATTCTGGGCACTTTTTGAACATCTATCTCCAAGCTGTTTGTAATAGCAGCTACTCTGCCTACAATTTTACCATCCTTTAAAGCGAGGAAAAATCGCGCGTCTGCATGTTCAAAAACAGGGTTTTTATCTTTGTCAAAGCTTTCTACTTCTTCACTAATAATAGGCGGTACCCAGTATTTATTGTTTTTATATAATGAAAAGGGGAATTTTACAAATTGCTTAAGCTCCTTTTTTGTCGAAACCTCCTGGATTTTTATCATTCGACAAAACTACTTGTTTTAAGTTTTTTTATCGTGTTTTTTTTGAGCTTTTTCTTTTTGCTTTTGTTCTTTGACGAGTCTGTCGTTTTGTTTCTTTCTTGCTTTCTGCGCTTTTTTGTTTACAGGAGCGTTAATGCTTCGAGTTTTAGCCTTAGAAGTTTTCACATCACGCATGTCACCCTTGTTTGATGATTTACTTCCTGCAAATAGGCCAAACGTAATAGTATTAAGGAAACTTTTCTTTTCCTTGGCTGCATTATCTTCGTTATTGTCAGTTTTGCCAACAATTATTTTGTCTTGGTGATTGTCTAGCCTCCACGATAGACCACCACCCACGATGTAGGTGTTGTCGCCTCTTTCATCTAAGATCATTCTTGCTGATACATCAGCTTGCATATTTGGATTAATTAGATAAGCTCCACCAGCTCCAAATTGAAAATCATTGGGAACATTCTTTCTGAAAAATCCTTGATTTTCTCCAAAAATGGACCAGTTTTGATGTAATGTATAGGTAACAGTAATGATATAAGAGTTTTCAGCCTCATTTGTAAAAGCCTTATCCGAAATGAAATTCAGCAAGACAATTAATCTGTCAGAAAGATCATTCTGGGTGTATATACCGAACCTTGGGCTTATGCCTTCAGGATTTTTATGTAATTCAGTTAATAAGTTTGTATTCAGACCAGCATAAACACCAACGGCAGGGATTAACCTCCTTTTGTCAAAACTATGTCTTGCTTCCCAACTTCTTATTTCTTTGGACTTGTCTGAATATTCAGGTTTATAGACCATATACTTGGCACCAATGGTCAATTTACTAAAACCAAAAGCAGTCTTGTTGTATATTGCAGGGCTTGTATAATCTCTGTTCTCAGAGACAACTGCCATGTCTAGACTAAATTCTAGCTGCTCAAAAAACTGACCCGTTCTGAATGAAATATCCGATCCAAAACTGGATGCACTGTATGAAATTGATTCCTCAAGGATGGGGTCCCAATAAAGATACCCGCCAACGTCTTTGTAAAAAAGACCAGCTTCTACCTGATAAATCTTGGTTCCTACGCTATATGGACTGTCTGAAAATCCCGGACGACGGGAGTTGATTACCTCTGTATATTGTCCATAGCTGAATTCAGCCATTAACAGGAGGAAAAGGGTTGTAAGAAAGGGTTTCATGTTCAACTTATAATATGATCAAAAGTAAGTTTTTCATTATATAAACGTTTAAGTTGTCTGCAAATTGTTATTTTTGAAAATTAAATTTCATAATTATGGAGAAGGCTTCATTTCAGGGTTTATGGTTCGTTTTGTTCCTTATTCTCGGGTATTACGTTTTCAAATGGTTGGCGAGGATATTTCTCCCTTTTCTGATGCAAAAAGCGGTAAGGAATTTTGAGAAAAAAGCAAGGGAACAACAGGGGTATCAAAAACCTGCTGATCATGTGAAAGAAGGAGAAACAGTTGTAGATAAACAACCTGTTCAAAGAAAAGAAAGTAATAATAATGTTGGAGAATACGTAGATTTTGAAGAAGTTGATGAGTAATCCTATCTCGGATAGCGATGATTTTAGCGGATCACCTATGAATTTCAGGAAATTCCTGCCTATTGTAATTGCAGTACTCAGTTTTGTAATTGTTTCATTGGCTTATTTTTCTCCGGTTTTGGAAGGGAAAGAACTTTTTCAGTCAGACATTGCTCAATTTAGAGGGATGTCAAAGGAAGTAAAGGAATACAGAGATCAATATCATGAAGAACCTTACTGGACGAATAGGGCTTTTGGAGGGATGCCTACTTATCAGTTAAGCACTTATTATCCGAATGATTTCATTAAGAAGTTGGATGGATTATTAAGGTTTTTACCTAGGCCTGCTGATTATTTGTTTCTTTATTTTTTAGGCTTTTTCCTGCTCTTATCTGTTTTAAAAGTTGATTGGAAACTTTCGTTGATTGGTGCCCTAGGATTTGGCTTTTCAACCTATTTGATCATTATTTTGGGCGTTGGACACAATGCCAAGGCTCATGCCATAGCGTATATGCCTTTTGTGCTTTCCGGTTTGCTATTGGTTTTTCAAAAAAAGTACCTCCGAGGTTTTGTTTTGATGGCTCTGGCAATGGCATTGGAAATTAATGCAAGTCATCCACAAATGACTTATTATTTGCTGTTTTCAGTATTGATATTCGGTATAGTATATCTAATTCAAGCAGTAAAAGATAAAGAACTACCTAGCTTTGCTAAGCAGATCGGGATACTTTTTGGAGCTGTAATTTTAGCGGTGGGAGTTAATGCAACAAGTCTGTTAGCAACCAAAGAATATGCTGGACATAGCACCCGAAGTAAAAGCGAGTTAACCATTAATCCGGATGGAAGTCCAAAAGAGATTTCATCAGGTCTTTCAAAAGCTTATATTACGGAATACAGTTTTGGTTTGATGGAAACATTTGATCTGTTTATCCCTCGATTTATGGGTGGATCAAATAATGAAAAATTAGATAAAGAAAGCTATACGTATAGATTTTTAAAGGAAAAAGCCGGCAGGAAACAAGCCTTAGGATTTGCTGAAAATGCGCCCATGTATTGGGGCGATCAGCCCATTGTTGCCGCGCCGCCATATATTGGAGCTATTTTTATTTATTTGTTCATACTGGGTGCTTTTTTGATCAAAGGACCTTTAAAGCAATGGTTGGTTGCAGCTACGATCTTTTCGATTGTACTTAGTTGGGGAAAGAATTTTGATATTGTAACTAATTTTTTCATTGATTACATTCCATTATATAATAAATTCAGAGCTGTTTCATCAATTCAGGTCATTGCAGAAGTATCAATTCCGTTGCTAGGGATTCTTGGAGTTCATCATTTTTTAAGCGATAAATATAGTAAGGAAGAAAAGATGAAAGCGTTTAAGATTGCCGGAGTTGTAGTGGTAGGAATTGCTTTGTTTTTTACTGCTATTGGAGCTAACTTATTTTCATTTGAAAGTTATAGAGACGGAAATTATGAGCAGATGATGGCAGGCTTGGCGGATGTTCTGATAGAGGATAGGAGAACCATCTTTTTTCAGGATAGTTTAAGAACCTTGGTTATTGTCGTTACCACTGCATGTATGTTGTGGTTGTTTATGAGTAATAAAATAAAAAAAGGCATCGTCATTATCGGGCTTTTAGTATTGGTATTATTTGACTTGGTGAATATAGACAAGAGATACGTTAACAATGATGATTTTATCAGTAAGTCAAAAATCGAAAAGCCATTTGAAATAAGTCGCATGCAATTGGAGATTATAAAAGATAAAGGGCATTATCGTGTAATGAATTTTATGGTTAATCCAATGAATGATGGGAGTACTTCATTTTATCACAATTCAATCGGAGGCTACCATGCGGCAAAACCAAGACGCTATCAGGAGTTGTATGATTTTCAGATTGCTAAAAATAATATTGCGGTCATGAATATGCTCAATACCAAATATTTTATATTTCCCGGTGAAAATAATATAGAGACTGTTCAACTTAATGAAGAGGCCAATGGAAACGCCTGGTTTGTAAATGAAATAGTTTTTGTGGATACCGCAAATGAAGAAATAAGAGCACTAGATAGTCTTGATACAAAAACGATGGTGGTGCTTAATCGAGAATTTGAATCGAATCTGAAAAGTGATGGATTTAAAAAGGACTCATTGGCTAGAATAGAATTGGTGTCATATAAGGCAAATGAAATTAAATATAAGTCAGTTTCAAAGACAGATCAATTGGCTGTTTTTTCGGAAATTTATTATAAGGATGGATGGAATGCCTATATTGACGGTAAGTTGGTGCCTCATATGAGAGCAAATTATGTTTTAAGGTCATTAATGATACCGGCTGGAGAACATGATGTTTTGTTTAAATTTGAACCCAAGGTTATCGCTACAGGAAGTATGATTTCTCTTGTTTCTTATGGTTTGTTAATCTTGATTCCTTTAGGTTGGTATGTAGCTGAACGAAAGAAAAAAGTGGCATAAAAAGTAATTAGATGGCGAATTTTAAATCGTATAAAACGGTTCCAAAAAAAAGATACAACCATACGGTAGAATTCTTGCAGTCAGTGTTGCCAGCTCCGGCTACAATTTTGGATCTTGGGGTGCGAAATGAATTGAGTGAAATTCTTGAAAATCATGGTTATACGGTGTATAATACTTCAGGTGAAGATCTTGATTTTGATTATAAAAGTGTCCTTGATTTTGAAGTTGATGCCGTTACTGCTTTTGAAATTTTTGAACATTTGATAGCTCCATTTAACGTACTCAATACGGTAAAAGCATCGAAATTAATAACCACGGTACCTTTAAAATTATGGTTTGCCAGTGCTTATAGAAGTAAAACTGATAAATGGGACAGGCATTATCACGAGTTTGAAGATTGGCAGTTTGATTGGTTGTTGGAAAAATCAGGTTGGCAAATCAAAAAAATAGAAAAATGGTCCAGCCCGGTTAATAAAATTGGATTCAGACCCATTTTAAGAAAATTTACACCTAGATACTACGCCGTATATGCGGAAAGATAGATTGCAAAAAGCATGAGAATTGGAATGATTTTAGACAAGACCTTTCCTCCTGATCCGCGGGTTGAGAATGAGGCCTTAGCATTGATCAAAAGTGGTTATAGAGTTTTTCTTTTTTGTCTTGGCTACAAAACTTCTTTTGAGGAGGAGATCATAAATGAAATTGAAGTTAAAAGATATCCAAGCAATCAATTAGAATACAAGGTTTCAGCACTTTCTTATACTTTACCTTTTTACAAAATTTTAATGTCTCGTAAAATCTCACATTTTTTACTTGATAATGAAATAGATGTAATACATGTGCACGACATGGTTATTGCTGATGCTGTTTTTAAGGCGAATAAGAACTTGAAATTACCTGTGGTTCTGGACCTTCATGAGAACAGGCCTGAGATCATGAAAAGTTATCCTCATTTACATAAATTTCCGGGTAATATTTTGATCTCACCAGAAGCTTGGAAAAAAAAGGAGGCTGAACTTGTGATAAAGGCAGATAGGGTTGTGGTTGTGACGAAAGAATCTAAGGAAGAATTAATGACTAGGTCAGGCCTGTCAGATGAAAATTTTACAGTTGTACCTAATACGGTTAAGAGATCTTTTTATGAGGAATATAATAAGGATATTTCTATTCTAAATAAATATAAGGATAAGTTTGTTATACTTTATTTAGGTGATACGGGTCTTAGAAGAGGTTTGATATCTGCGATAGAAGCTATTGGGATCATATGCAGAGAGGTGCAGATGAAGTCCTTGATTAAGCTGGTAATTGTAGGGCAGAATTCATCTGATGATATCCTTAAGCAGAAAGTAGAGGAACTTAATTTGAGTGAAGTGGTTGATTTTGAAGGTTGGCAGGATGTAAGTCTGTTTCCTAGTTATCTGATGGCAGCTCATGTAGGTATTTCACCCCTACATAAAAACCTTCACCATGATACTACTTATGCAAATAAATTGTTTCAATACATGAGTTTTTCTTTGCCTATGTTAATAAGCGATGTGACTGCTCAGAAAAATTTAATTGATAAAGTAAAGAGTGGCTTGGTTCACAAGGATAGGGATATTAATGAAATAGCAGAGAAAATTATGATCTTGTATAATGATCCGACACAAGCAAATGAATTAGGACAAAATGGGAAGCAATTTATTGAAGATAAATTTAACTGGGAAATGGTCTCAAGAAGTTTGAAGGACCTATATTTAGAATTTGATAAGCATTGAAGGTCTTACTAATTACATATTATTGGCCACCGGCAGGAGGCAGTGGAGTTCAACGTTGGCTCAAATTCATAAAGTACTTTTCTTATTTTGGGATTGATTCTATAGTTTATACGGTCAAAGATCCAAAATATGCGGTTGAAGATGAGAGTTTAATGTCAGAAGTACCTCCTGATGTGCAAATCCTTCGTCAGCCTATTTGGGAACCGAACACTGTTTTAAACAAGTTTAAAATTGGTCAAAATAAGCAAAGTGCAGGTTTTTTAAAATCTGACCCTTCTTTTTTGGAAAGGCAAATGCGCTATATAAGAGCTAATTATTTTATACCGGATGCGAGAAAATATTGGATCAAACCTTCTGTACGTAAATTAAAATCTTTTTTAGAGGACAATCCTGTGGATGTCGTGATTAGTAGCGGCCCTCCACATAGTGTGCATTTGATTGGCTGCGAACTGAAGAAGATGACTGGTGTGAAATGGCTTGCTGATTTTAGAGACCCATGGACCAATATTGATTATTTTCATAACCTTCCTCTAAGTGACAGGGCTAGAAGGAAGCATCATGAATTGGAAAACAAAGTGCTGCAAGAAGCTGATGCTGTGCTTGTTGTTGGTAAAACCATGCAAGAAGAGTTTATTGATCGGAATAAAAATGTTTATGTCCTTAGCAATGGCTTTGATGATGAAATTGATAATAAGGAGACTACGATAGATACTAAGTTTAGTATTTCGCATATAGGAATGATGAACGCGGATCGGAATCCTAAAATATTGTGGAAAGCTTTAGAAGAGCTCGTTGAAGAGAAAGAAGACTTTGCTAGGGATCTTAGTGTAAAGCTTATCGGGAAATGTGATGAAGAAGTTTACCAAAGTGTAAATGATTCTGGGCTAAGTAATTATGTAAACTTTGTAGCCTATGTAGCTCACAAGGATGTTTTGAAATTTCAGCGTTCTTCACAATTGCTTTTGTTAGCTGTAAATGATGTGCCTTCGTCAAGGTCGGTAATTACAGGAAAAGTCTTTGAGTATTTACAAAGTAAAAGACCTATTATAGGAATTGGACCGGTTAATGGTGATTTGGCAGAAATCTTAAAAGAAACAGGAGCTGGTGAGATGTTTGATTTTAAGGATGTAGAGTCGTTGAAGCAGTCGTTAATTAGCTATTATAATCAGTATAAATCAGGGGAGTTGCTCATTGAGTCAAAAAATATTGATCGATACCACAGAAAGAATTTGACCAAGGATTTGACGGATATTTTAAAGAGTCTTTGATAATATGATGATCGTTTGAATGACAGAAAAGCATTAATTGAGGATTAAGTTTATCTTTGAACTCATTAGGGCTACATTCTATCCGATTGAAAAATAGATTGGTTTATTAATTGAGTAAGGTTTGAAAAAAATAGTAACGATTTTAGGGGCGCGACCCCAGTTTATCAAAGCAGCAGTCTTGAGTAGGATTATAGCGGATAAACGAGAATTTACTGAGGTTATAATTCATACGGGCCAGCACTTTGACGCTAATATGAGTGAGGTGTTCTTCAAGGAAATGGAGATCCCAAATCCCAAATACAATTTTGATATCAATGGATTGAGTCATGGTGCCATGACGGGTAGAATGCTAGAGAAAATAGAAGAAGTGTTGTTGCTTGAGAAACCATCTTTAGTTGTTGTCTATGGAGATACTAATTCAACACTTGCCGGGGCTTTGGCGGCAAAAAAACTTGGGTTTCGAGTAGCTCATGTTGAAGCAGGTCTTAGGTCATTTAATATGGCTATGCCTGAGGAGGTAAACAGAATTCTTACGGATAGAATATCGGATCTTTTATTTTGCCCAACCAAAACGGCAGTGTCAAATTTAAAAGGTGAGGGATTTGATAAGCTTGATGCTAAGATTGAATTATGCGGGGATATCATGCAGGATTCTGTCGCTTTTTATGGACAGTTATCGGAGTCTAGATCAGCTATTGTTGAAAGATTAGACTTAAAGCAGAAGGCTTTTGTTTTAGCTACAATTCACCGGCAGGAAAACACAGATGATCTTGAAAAGTTAAGGTCTATCATAAATGGATTAAATAATATTTCTGAGGAGTGTCTTGTGGTTATGCCGTTACACCCAAGAACAAAGTCTCTTTTGAAAAAGTATAAACTGTCTTTTAAGGGCTTAATGATTAATCCCGTTGGCTATTTTGATATGCTGCAATTATTAAAAAACTGTACTCTTGTTATTACCGATAGTGGAGGTCTTCAGAAGGAAGCTTATTTTAATGAAAAGCCTTGTCTCATCGCAAGAGAAGAAACTGAATGGGTTGAGCTGGTGTCTGAAGGTTATGCATCGATAGTGGGTAGTGATTCAGAAAAAATACTCAATGAGAGTAGGCGTTACTTAGACCGATCACTTGACTTTACAACAGGTTTGTATGGTGAGCATGTGGGCCTATCCGTTTATCAATCAATAAAGAATCTATTGGAAACCACTAATTGATTAAGTACAATTAGATTAATCGGCTTCTTTCATTGTACGCCAATCATACAATTTAAGATTCTTTGTAAAATTCTTTAGTTTGATCCAAACATTTCTCGATCATTTTTACGGCCTGATCTACCTCTTTAAGTTTTGTTCTAAATGAAAGAATAGCAATTCGAATGACGAACTGCTCATTTATTTGGGTAGAACTCAAAAAACTGCTTCCATCTTTATGGATGAATTCCAGTAACTTTCTACTGAATTGATTCCTCTCAGTTGATTTCGACTCATACCAGAAATATGAAACTGAAAGGTCGGGTTCAGGGCCAAGAGAAAAACCGAGCTTAGCAAGATTAGATCTCATGTAGATAGTTAGATAGAGTTTTTCTTCCAAGCAAGCTTTAAAAGGTTTAATACCATGTAATTGAAGCGGGAGCCACATGCGCATACCTCTAAAATGTTTCGTAAGTTCTGGCGATACATCAGCTGGGTTAATAGGAGACAAATCTTGCAAAGCATCTTGCATATAATGAGCCGTTTGATGGTGTGAATGGAAGACAGCTTTTTTATCTTTAATCAAGACTGCTCCAATACCATATGGTAAAAAAAGCCCTTTATGGGGGTCAACCACTAATGAATCTGACAGTTCAATACCTTTAAAACACTGACTTTTATGATCAAGCAGCTTAAAGAACCCGCCATAAGCTGCATCAATATGAAACCATAAGTTGTTTGTTTTGCAGATTTTAGCGATGTCATTTAAAGGGTCGATAGCCCCTGTATCAGTTGCCCCGGCTGATGCCACCACTAAAAAAGGGAATAGGCCAAGAGAAATATCTCTGGTAATATGGTTGTTTAAATCTTTTGTGATCATTTTTGATTGAGTATCAATTTTTACATATCGAATAATAATATCCTCAAGCCCAATGATTCTTATGGCTTTATGGATACAGTGATGCGTTTGTTTGCTGAGATATATTACACTTTTTTCTATTTTACTTCCTTTGACTTGGTGTTTATCTCTTGCAGAGGTAAGGGCAATTAAGTTAGCTATTGATCCGCCTGAGGTTAAGTTTCCAATCGCTGTTTCGGGGTAACCAAAAACAGCACACATCCAACGGATTAATTCATTTTCCATAGTCACACCTCCAGGAGAGGCAAAATTCATGCCCGCATATTCATTACTAACCGCAACTATCGCATCGCCTAATGAAGCACTAAATATGCCTCCACCAGGTATGTAGCCCAGGTGATTTCCTGAAGCTGCATTGATTCCTTTATAGGCCACATTTTCTTTATAAGTGTCGATAATTTCTGCTAGGGTTTTAGTGTTATTACCTAGTGAAAAGACACTTTCATCTATCTCTGATTGATCGAATGCTTTCTTGGTATGCAATGAATTGATAAAGCCATTGGCGAACTCTCTTACCTGATCAAATAAGCGATTTCTGTCTTTTTCACTAGGCTCCAGGGCTTTAGATACTTGCTCAAGTTCTAATATCTTTCGTACTGTTTCATTCATGTTTAACTCCATTTAAGTCATATGTAAACTTAGCAGTTTTGTAATTTTATTCCTATTCAATTTAAGACTTGTTGTAGTTGCTATCTTTTCTTATTTCAATTTGTAAACTAATGAAATAGAATCAAAAGAGTTTAGTTTCATTTTAAAACATATATTACGTATTGTGTTACAAATTATAACTATTATTCATATTATGTTTACGTATTTAAATTATTAGGTCATATTTGCATTCTAATAAATAATAAAATATAAAAGAGATGTGTGGAATAGTATGTGCATTTGATTTAAAAGAAAAGGCTGAAGTTTTAAGGCCCCAATTGTTGGAGATGTCAAAGAAGATTCGTCACCGAGGACCAGACTGGAGTGGAATATATAGTAATGAGAAAGCAATTTTAGCGCATGAGCGTTTGGCGATTGTTGATCCGGCGTCAGGGAAGCAACCTCTTTTTAGTGAAGATAAAAGTTTGATCTTAGCAGCCAATGGCGAGATATATAACCATCAGGAATTACGTCAGCAATTTGATGGGACCTATAATTTTCAGACTGATTCTGATTGTGAAGTAATTTTGGCCTTATATAAAGAAAAAGGTGTTGATTTTATAGATGAGATGAATGGTATTTTTGGATTTGCCATTTATGATGTAGAGAAAGATGAGTATTTCGTTGCCAGAGATCATATGGGTATTATTCCCTTATATATTGGATGGGATGCCAATGGAACTTTTTATGTGGCATCTGAATTAAAGGCACTTGAAGGTGTTTGTACCAAAATAGAATTGTTTCCTCCAGGTCACTATTTATCTAGTAAGGATGGAGAGTTGACGAGATGGTATGAAAGAGATTGGACAGAATTTGATGCTGTTAAAGAAAATCAGACAAGTATAGATGAGTTACATGATGCTCTTGAAGCTGCTGTTCACAGGCAACTGATGAGTGACGTACCCTATGGTGTATTATTATCAGGTGGTTTGGATTCTTCAGTAACATCAGCATTAGCGAAAAAATATGCAGAAAAAAGAGTTGAGTCTGGTGACACACAAGAAGCTTGGTGGC
>CAYMKR010000004.1:0-33992 GCA_964390865.1 uncultured Flavobacteriaceae bacterium
CTTCTTGAGGGCTGCCAATAAGTTGGTACTTACTGTCATCCGCAACTATTTTAATTGAAGTTGGAATAGGTCCTCCTTCAGGGACATTTTGGGAATATAAATGCCACCCTGCCTCAATACCTGCAGTGATTAACAGGTTAAATTCAGAATCATTTATTTTTTCGACAGAAGTTTCCCAAGTAACAGGATTGTGAATCTGTGCATTTGTTACCGATCCGATAAGGAAGATGAAAATGAATAACTTCGAAATGAATTTCATGTTTGTAAAGTTGCTTTTAGAATATGTATAGTTTTATCGGTAATCTTAAATCGATCATCCATTCTCTTTCCAATTACCCAGATCACTTCTTGACCCGAACAAAGTAACCAAATATTTTCCTTTTGTAAAAGAGAGTATTTTTCATCTTTGAAAAATTTGCTCAGCTTTTTTTTGCCCTTCATGCCGATTGGGTAAAAGTAGTCGCCTTTTTCCCATTTTCTTACGCGTAATGGATATGTTAACAGATTTTTATCAAAATTTGCTGTATCAGGACCACAATTGACACGTTCAAAATTATTTGTATCAATATCTTCAAAGTGAATTGAAATATCATTTATTTCAATCAGCTTATCTCTTTCATTAATTAGGACAGGTCCGGAGGCACTATCTTTTTCAAGAAGAGGACTCAAGAGTAATAATTCTCGATGTTTTACTAAGCGATGTGTTTTAGAGAGCACTTGCTTCCCAGATTGAGCTGAAAGAAGTGTGTTTATGTCTTCCCATTGGTTAAATCCATAAGGATGGAAAACTTGATATAAATAGGACAGATTATCTGACAATTTTGAAAGCTCATCGATTTTAAATGCCAAGACTGATTGATCTTCATATTCGCCGACCACCGTTTCAAGAACCATTTTCATTCTGTCGTTTACAATTTCTTTGGTTCCGACCAGATTGTCAACTGTAGTTGTGAAGGAATCTAAAAAAGAAGGGTTTATTTCCTTTAATATTGGAACCAATTCATGGCGAATTTTATTCCTCAAGTATTTATTATCCTGATTACTGAGGTCTTCACGCCAATTGATTTGATTGTCCCTGGCATATGCGAGGATCTCATCTTTCGAGAAAGGAAGCAAAGGCCTTCTAATATTTTCGGTTTTTCCCGGGATACCTGTAAGACCATCCAGCCCGGTACCTCTGGATAAATTGATTATAAAGGTTTCCACATTGTCATCTGCGTGATGGGCCGTTAATAAATAATCGTAACCATCTTCATTTAAAAGCGCATCAAACCAATTGTACCGCAATTCTCGTGCAGCCATTTGAATTGAAATTTTTTCCCTTTGAGCATGGGCTTCAGTATCAAAATTAATTAAATGTAATAGTGTATTATTTTTTTCGGCTTCTGACTTTATGAAGACTTCATCTTTGTTAGAATCAATACCTCTTAAATTAAAATTACAATGCGCTAAAGACGGGTTATATTCAAACTTGAAAAGTAAGTCATACAAAACCATACTGTCAACCCCACCAGAAATAGCTAGCAGCAATTTTTTGTTTCTTAGCTCAGGAAAATTTTCCTGCAGATGTATTTTAAAACGATTGAACAAAGAGGCTTATTTGGTGTTAGTTTGTCGTAAAGTTAGGGTATTTACGAAAAGAAATAAAAAAAGTCCTTAGCAAACATTATGAGTTCGATAAGGACTTTTATAGCGTTATTAAAATCTAATTTTTTACAACTAGATTTTTATTAATTTCTAATTCTGAAAGCACTGTTAAAGCCTCTTCTACATAGATATCTTTCTTTAAGCTTTTATGCCAAATTTCTCTCTTTTTAGCAAGGATAGAATCTTGTTGCATTAATTGTACCTCATAAGTAGGAGAATTAAATTCAAGATTACTCTCATAAAGTGCGATGTCAGCAAAAGCTTTATTTTCTTCTTCTCTCTGCTTTAATTCTTTCTTGTATTCTTCATAGTTCAAATTAACTACAGTGTCATCACGTCCTTGTTTTAACCATTTTGCACTTTCATCAATAATGATAAAATGAGGATTATCACCTATTCTCATTTTACTATCGTTAACAACACTGTGGAAGTTTTCATAAACATCAACAGGTGCATATTCAGCGGGTTCGATTTTATCCCAACTTAAAGGATTTTTTTCATCACGCTCACCAATCTCAAAATAAGTATATTTATCTGGCATCGCGATATCACTTACAACTCCCTTCAACTGGGTAGAACCACCATTGATACGATAGAACTTTTGGATCGTCATTTTTAATGCGCCCAAATCTTTATCATATTTAAAGTAATTGTTTAATGGAAGAACATTCTGTACAGTTCCTTTACCAAAAGATTGCTTACTTCCTATGATTACAGCTCTGTTATAGTCTTGCATGGCAGCAGCAAAAATTTCTGAAGCCGAAGCACTTAGTTGGTTTACTAAGACAACTAAGGGGCCATCCCATTGTATTTTTTTATCCTTGTCAGATCTGATATTTGGCTTTTCGCCGCGATACTTAACTTGAACTACAGGGCCGTCACTTATAAAAAGTCCTGCAATTTCTATTGCAGTTTTTAAAGATCCACCACCATTATTTCTAAGGTCAATCAAAAGACCTTCAACATTTTCTTCTTTTAATCTGGCAATCTCCTGCTCCATGTCTGTTGCAGAATTTCTAAAATTTCTTTCGTTGAAATCAATATAAAATTTAGGAAGGTTGATCAGACCAAACTTACGGTCGTCAACTTGTACCAAACTAGATTTTACAAAAGTCTCTTCTAATTCGACAATATCTCTAATAATGGATATCACCGCAACAGAACCATCAATCTTCTTAACGGTCAATTTAACTTCTGTTCCTTTTTTCCCTTTGATATACTCAATAGCATCATCAAGTCTCATCCCAACAATGTCAACGGGCATTTCTTCGCCCTGTCCTACTTTTAGGATCAAATCGCCAACTTCTAATTCCCCACCTCTCCAAGCAGGTCCTCCTGAGATAAGTTCAGCAACACGCGTATAATCATCTCTTTTTTGTAATCTGGCTCCAATTCCTTCCAATTTACCAGCCATACTTATATCAAAACGCTTTTTATCTTTTGGCGCAAAATAATTCGTATGAGGATCAAATTGAATTGTCATCGTGTTGATAAATATGGCAAACCAATCGGTGTCATCTAGTTCAGACATCAATGTATAAAGATCATCAAGACTTTTTTCGGCAGCTTCTCTTGACTCTATTTCAAGGTCCTCAAAAGATTTTTGACTCACAGCTTTCTCTGTTGAAATCTCAATATCCTCAGTACTTGACTCATCCTTATTAGCCATAGATTCTTGTAATTGAATCTTTTCATGTAACCGTGATAAAGTACTTACTTTTAATTGTTTTTGCCAATTCTTAATAAGTTCTGCCTCAGTTGCAGCATATTCCTTTTTGTCATAGTCAATGTCAAAATTATCATCTTTATTGAAATCAAAAGGTTTTTGAAGAACCTCTCTATAGAAGTTTTGAGATTCAAGAACTCTTTGATCAAACCTATCCATCACTACATTATAAAAAGTAAGATCTTCACTTTTGATCTGATCATCGATCAAATTTCTGTAAACAGAAAATTCTTCAATATCACTCTGAATGAAGAATCGTTTATAAGGATCTAAAGCATCAATAAAATCAGTGAAAACTTTTTCAGAAAATTCATCATCAATAAGGTGTGGCTCATAATGACCTTGCTTTAACGCATATCTCACCAGTCCAATAAGAACTTTATCTTTTTCCGGATCTGGTTTATTAGCTATTTGGAAACCAAATAACATTCCGGCCACAATTATGAGGGGTAATATAATTTTATACTGTTTTTTCATAAAGAGGGAAATTTTATTCATTTATTCGCTTCACATGGTTCTAAACAATCAGACAATATAGTAAAAAGCGTATTTTTTTTTACGTTAATTATAAATAATTCTGACAAAGGTCAACAAATTTCATTAAAAATGAACACAATACTAGCTAATAATTAGTGAATTGGCTCATAATTAAATGTTAAACATAAATCCCAAACGGTAACGACAAAAGTTTTATTTTTGTTTTAAATTCTATAATTATGCAAAAACGGCCCTTGATCCTAGTGACAAATGACGATGGTATTACAGCACCTGGAATACGAACATTGATCTCCATAATGATTGAAATTGGAGATGTAATTGTAATTGCTCCTGACAGTCCACAAAGTGGAATGGGTCATGCTATAACTTTAGATTCAACAATTTATTGTGATGCTGTGACCATAGATGACGGCCCCCAATTGGAGTACCGATGTTCAGGAACTCCTGCCGATTGCGTAAAAATGGCAATTAGCGAGATTTTGAATAAAAAACCAGACCTCTGCGTTTCAGGAGTGAACCACGGAGCTAACAGCTCAATTAATGTGATTTATTCAGGGACGATGAGCGCTGCTATCGAAGCTGGGATAGAAGGTATTCCTGCTATAGGTTTTTCTCTACTTGATTTTTCTTGGAATGCTGATTTTGACAATCTCAAAGCTGACATAAAAAAAATAGCGCTTAATGTTCTTGAAAAAGGGCTTCCAGACGGAGTAGTTTTAAACGTGAATTTTCCAAAAATTAATTCTAAAGTTTTTAAGGGAGTCAAAATTTGTAGACAAGCGAGAGCTAATTGGGTTGAAGAATTTGATAAAAGAGTGAACCCTCAAGGAAAAGAGTATTATTGGCTAACGGGTAAATTTGTCAATTTGGATAACGGAGAAGATACTGATGTATGGGCTCTCGAGAATGACTATATTGCGGTGGTCCCTGTGGGATTTGATCTTACAGCCCATCATTTTTTACCTGCTCTAAACAACTGGAAATTGTAATGAAAAAAGAAATAATAATAGGTTTTGTAATTGGATTGGTCGCTACAGCATTTGGATTTTACATCTATGTAGAGTTTGTATCAACGTATAGTTTTGATGAAACACTGAAAATTCTTGATGAAGGAAACTTATATGGCAAAGTTCTTGGCTTAGCTGCTATCCCGAACTTATTTGTATTTTTTATTTTTTTGAAAAAGAAACAAGATTTAAGAGCAAGAGGCGTTTTAGTGGCTTGTTTTTTTGTGGCATTTTTGATTTTAGCAAGTAAATTTTTATAACCTAAAAGTGATAGAAAATTGAAATATTATATTATTTCAGGAGAGGCATCCGGTGACCTTCATGCCTCAAATCTCATGAAGGCTTTAAAAACTGAAGACAGTCATGCTGAATTCAGGTTTTGGGGAGGAGACCTCATGCAAGCCGTAGGTGGAACTTTGGTAAAGCATTATCGTGATCTTGCTTTTATGGGTTTTGCGGAGGTTGTTATGAATCTAAGAACAGTATTGAATAATATTAAATATTGTAAAAAAGACCTACTAGAATATGCGCCGAATGTGCTGATATTAGTAGACTATCCTGGATTTAATTTAAGGATAGCAGAATTTGCAAAAAAGAATAGAATCACGGTTCAGTATTATATTTCACCACAAATTTGGGCCTGGAAAGAAAACAGGATCAGCAAAATTAAAAGAGATGTTGACCAAATGTATGTGATTCTGCCTTTTGAAAAGGAATTCTATGAAGACAAGCATAATTTTCCTGTTCATTTTGTAGGTCATCCATTGTTAGATGCTATTGCCAATAGAAAACCAATGGATCCGGTGAAATTTGCTGAGGAAAATGGATTGAATGACAAACCTGTTGTTGCGCTCTTACCAGGCAGCAGAAAGCAGGAAATAACCAAAATGTTGTCGGTAATGCTTCTCATGGCTCCTAAATTTCCTGACCATCAGTTTGTAATTGCAGGAGCTCCAAGCCAGGAACTTTCTTTTTATAAGACCTTTCTAAACGATGAGAATGTAGCGATTGTAGAAAATAAGACATACGACCTTTTATCCGTTTCTACTGCGGCATTAGTAACTTCAGGAACGGCAACCCTTGAAACAGCGCTCTTTAAAATTCCTGAAGTAGTTTGTTATAAAGGAAATGAAATTTCATACCAGATAGGAAAACGACTGGTAAATGTCAAATATATTTCTCTTGTAAACCTTATTCTAGATAAGGAAGTTGTTACCGAATTGATTCAGGATGAATTCAATGAAACTAATCTTGAAAATGAGTTGTTCAAAATTCTTGATCACAAAGAGAGGGAATTAATGTTTGATCATTATTATGAACTTGAACAGGCTCTCGGAGGCAAAGGTGCAAGCGATAAAACTGCCAAATTGATCATTAAAAATTCTTAGAAATACAGATTGCCGTGATTTTGATTCAGATAAATGAATCAAAAACAGTAACTATTCACACAAGCCTTCAAAGACATCTTTAAAGTCGCCGGGAGTGCTTCTGATTTTCATAAAAGTTCCCATAGTAAGCTCAGGCCAATGCAAAGCGATTCTGTATCTCCCATGTAACATGGTGGCGGTTTTACCTTGAATAATTATTTCATAAGGCAAAGCTGCAAGATGATTTTCGCCAATGATGGGAAGAAAATATTGTTCCCCTTTCTCATCATCTAAAAATCCTATCCCAAATACGGCTACTTTTTGCTCATTAAATGTAAGCTTATAAACCAATTGTGCTCCGCCTTTTTTTGAATTCAAATTTTGTTCTATAGTTTTAACGCCGTTCTCAAAGCTACTGAATTCCTTGAGTTCAACCGGATCTGTGAAATAGGGCATCATAATTTTATAATGGTACTCCCTTAAATCTTCTTTCTCAAGGGCACCACCAAATCCTTTATTTTCTTTTCCTAAAGGGGATAGTGCGGCGGCTACATCAGTGGCTATTTTTTCAAGGCCCTTACTATGAGTGTCATAGGAGTTTCTAAAATAGCCTTGGAAAAGATACTCAGGATTTAGATAGCTAATGCTTGTTTCGGATCCGTCAGCTTTGAGTCCTATTTTTAAGGCGGCAGCTAGGGCCCCTCGCTCTTTAATTTTTAAAGCTATTTCTTGTAAATCTTTTCTGGAATAGACGATTACTTTCAGTGTCTCATTATTTCCGGGATGGTATTGACCGATAATTTCGAATCCGGCGGCTTTCATTCGATCAATGACTATTTTTTCAGTATTTTCAAGCGATTCCGGACTTTCACCAACCAATACATAAGGGTTTATTTTTTGAGCTACTAAGCTTACTGAAAAGAAAAGGACAACTAAAGAAAACTGAAGAAAAATGAATTTTTTCATGATTGATTGCTTAAAATTTATGGTAAAATTAGGCAATGAAAATGGCTAAAAAACTAACTTTTATCATGTTAGGGGTTTAGAAGAGAAACGTTTGTTAAAAATAACAACAAGAACACCACCGCGTATTAACATCCAAACAAAAAAGGCGATCCATATGGCATATAATTTCAAATCGAAATAATCACCAAGAAGTAGGGCAGGAATAAACCCTAAAAATGTTGAAGCCAAAAGGGTATTTCTGAGGATAACCGCTTCAGCTAAGCCTTTAAAAATACCATCAAATACAAAAGCTACAGCGTTTACAGGTTGCATGATGATAACAATCCAAAAGATGCTGTAAAACAAGGAAAGGACTTCTTGATCTTGGCTGAAAAGTGATCCGATTTCTTTGTACCAAAAAAAGCATATGCCTCCGAGTAAAACGGAGATCACAAAAGCATATGCATTAAGTTGGCGGCTTAGTTTCCATATTTGGGAATAATTTTTTTGACCAAGAAATTTTCCTGACATAATGCTTCCGACGCTTGCGTAACCATCTATAAAAAAAGCAAAAAATAACCATATTTGGAAGGCAATGGTTTGGGCAGCAATAAAGTTGGCTCCATATTTAGTTGCGTAGGCATTTGCTAAATACAGTGCAATATTTAAAGAAATAGCTCTTATGATTAAATTCAAACTTAATGAAAGCAATCGCTTAATTTCAGGATGGAAAGGCAAATTCAATTTTAATGTAAAAGGAGTTTTCTTTAGTAAAAGAATAAGAGCCAAAATTGTCATGACACCTTGAGCGATAACACTCGCCCATGCCGCTCCCTCAACATGAAGTGCTGGGATGTAATCTTGAATTCCAAAAACTAAGATAAAATCAAGCACAATATTTAGAGAAGCGCCGATAATACTAATAATCATTGGCCAAAAGGTGTTTTGAAGACCTCTGAAAACGCCAAATACCGAAAAAACAAATAAGGTAAAAGGAAGGCCGAGCGCCCTAATTTTGTAATAAGCGACAGATTGTTCAAGGATTAAACCACTAGCATTATAAAGTTGAAATATATTTTGAATAAAAAAAACAGTTAAGCCGAAAATAACGAAGCTAAGGGCAACATTAATAGCTATGATCTGAGCAGGAAGTTGTTGAATTTCTTCTAATTTGTCTGCGCCATAATACTGTGCTATAATAGCAGAAATAGCAGATCTGGTCTGGGCGAGTATCCAAACAATGGCTGAAATAAAGGAACCCGCTATACCCACGGCAGCCAAGGCTTCAGTAGGACTAATATCAATATTTCCTACAATCGCTGTATCGGTAATCGACAATAAAGGCTCGGCGATTCCCGAAATGATAGCCGGAATTGCCAGTTTGTTGATTCGTCGAAAGGAAATTTTTGGGATCTTATTCAATGATTTGGATGTTTACAAAAACGAAAATAAAACAATTAAACTGGAAACCAGTTTGTCTTGATAGATTTAAAATTTCTTCCCTTGCATTTTTCAATTAGCCTTGTCATAGGAATAGGGATGGGTTTTTTTTTGACTTTTCTAAGCCTCATTTTATTTCTTTAATTTTTTTCTTTTTTAGCGTTTTGAGTTTTGCTTATTTCAAAGCGAACAAATCATTTAAGCCACCTTATTTCTTTGTGGTTATATCTTTAATGTTAATTGTTTTTTTAGGGATCGCCATAAGTTCGAGATCAAAACCTCAAGAAAATAAGTTTCATTTTTCCAATCATTATAAGTCAGGCTCCTTACTCGAAATAAAAATTCTTGAAGGTTTAAAAAGGAACGATTTTTATGATAGTTATTTAGGCGAAATCAAAGGAGTTGATGGGTTGAGGACAAGCGGAAAAATATTGATAAGAGTCTCAAGAAAGGATTCGTTGCAAGAGATCGAATTTGATGATAAGGTATATTCACATGCAAACTTGACAGGATTTAAGGAACCGATGAATCCAGGAGAATTTAATTTCAAAGAATATGCCAAGAAAAAGGGGTTAAATTTTCAATTAAAATTGGTTCAAGGACAGTTCTTTAAAATTAAAGAGGAACAATGGAATATTCGATCTAAGGCATTAATGCTCAGAGAAAAGATCATTAAATCTCTAAGGAAACAGGAATTTTCTCCAGAAGAGTTTATGATTATTGAGGCTCTATTATTGGGAAAAAGGCAAGATCTTTCTAAAGAAATAACTCAAAATTATAAAAATGCTGGAGCGATGCATATCCTTGCAATATCCGGCCTGCATATTGGAATATTGTTGATGATTTTACATAGGATATTGAAGCCTATCGAGAGAATCAAGTATGGAAAAAGACTCAAGCTCTTCTTACTTATTTTGTGTTTATGGTCATTCGCCTTTTTATCAGGCTTATCTGCTTCGGTGATTCGAGCAGTTGCGATGTTTAGTGTATTGACAATAGGAATTGTTTCAAGGAGATCTTCAAAACTTGATCACTACTTATTCGTATCCCTTTTTATAAGTTTGTTGATTAAACCTTTAAATATATTCGACATTGGTTTTCAGTTGAGTTATATAGCAGTCATCTCAATTATTGGAATTGGCCCAATTCTAAAAAAATTGTGGGCCCCAAGGCATAAAATAATACGTTATTTTTGGAATCTTATTGTGATTTCTTTTTCAGCTCAATTAGGAATTTTGCCTTTAACCTTATATTATTTTCATCAATTTTCAGGAGTGTTTATGGCTTCCAGCCTAATTGTTATTCCCTTGCTAGGGCTTGTTCTTGGAGGGGGATACCTTATGATCTTTTTAGATCAAATCAATTACCTGCCAAAATTATATGCAGAATTGTATGGTAAATTGATTGGGTTGATGAATGATGTCATTGGTTTTTTAGGAGGAATGGAATTCTTTATTTACAAGGGCATATACTTTAATATTTTTCTTGTTTTTATAGGTTACATCAGCATCTATTTTATAGTCAAATTGATTGAGGTTCGCTCAATGAAACAAGTTTTACAGGTCTTTTTATGTTTAATGATCACTGTTTCTTTTTTAATGCTGGAACATAAGCTTGGTCAAACAAAATCAAGTTTTATCGTGTTCAATCAGTATAAGCAAAGTGTTTTCTTGCACAGAAAAGGGAATATAGCGTCGATTTATTCTAATGAAGGGAAAAGAGCCTCCCAAATTGAGAAAATGTTAGCAAATTATAGCATAAAGCATCTTACGATAGAATTAAAGGAGAAAAAGGGTATAAAGCATTTTTATAGATTTCGAAATAAACACATTATGGTGATTGATCATGAATTGATAAAAACAGATTTCGGATTCAAACCAGACATAATTGTTCTAATAGGATCACCAAAGCTTAATTTAACTAGAATCTTAAAGATCATGCATCCCACAGTAGTCGTTGCCGATGGCTCAAATTACTATTCCTATAAGTTACTTTGGGAAAAAACTTCAAAAGCAGTAGGTGTATTATTTCATGACACCTCTAAAGACGGGGCATTCATCCTAGCTGATGAGTCTTAAGTGTCCTACAATTTTATGTATATTTGGGCGTTTAAAATAAAAAATATTTAAACATGAAGATTATTGTCCCCATGGCGGGTATTGGTTCAAGACTAAGGCCACATACCCTCACTATTCCAAAACCACTAACTTTGATTGCAGGGAAACCTATAGTTCAAAGATTGGTTGAAGATATTGTGAAAGTAGTCGATCAAAAAGTTGATGAGATTGCTTTTGTCATTGGGCCATCATTCCCTAAGGATACAGAAGAAAAATTGTTGGCAATTGCAAAGGGCCTGGGAGCTATTGGTAAGGTATCAGTGCAAGTAAACGCTTTAGGAACTGCTCATGCTATTCAGTGCGCAAAGGAATCTTTGTCAGGGCCATGTGTTGTTGCTTTTGCTGACACTTTGTTCAAAGCAGATTTTACTCTGGATGGAGAAACTGATGGTGCAATATGGGTTAAACAGGTTGATGAACCAAGCTCTTATGGGGTAGTGAAACTTAGTGATGGAATCATTACTGATTTTGTTGAAAAACCGGATAAATTTATTTCTGACCTTGCGATAATCGGGATTTATTATTTTAAAAATGGAGAGATACTTAGGGACGAAATACAGTATTTACTTGACAATGATATTAAAGACAAAGGAGAATATCAGTTGACCAATGCGCTTGAGAATATGAAGCAAAAAGGCTTGAAATTTGTTCCCGGACAGGTTAATGAATGGATGGATTGTGGGAACAAGGAAATCACAGTTGATACCAATACTAAAATTTTAAAATATTCACAGGAAGAAAAGGAGAACTTAGTATCTAAAAATGTAATTTTAGAGAATTCTGAGATTATTGAACCTTGTTATATAGGAGATAACGTTGTTTTGAGAAATACTACACTGGGGCCAAATGTTTCCTTGGGCGATGATAGTATCGTAGAAAATTCTCATATTTCCGATTCACTGATCCAGACTAAAACAACCATAAAAAATGCTAACTTAAAGGAAGCTATGATAGGTAACAATGCCTATTTTGATGGAGAATTCAAATCAATTAGCATTGGTGATTATTCGGTTTTAAAGTAAGAATGAAAAATGTTTCTCGACATATAATCATATTGACTGGAGCCTTGTTTTGCTCTATTCTTGCTATGGGGCAAGAAGATGTGGCGTCGAGCGAAGAGATGCTGGTGGAGCAGCAAAACATTAATTTTCAAACCTTCTTTTTTGAATCGCTACAGCAAAAATCAATAGGTAATTATGACAAGGCTGTTTATGCATTAGAGGCCTGTAACAATATTGAAAAAGAAAATATTGCTGTATTGTTTGAGCTTTCAAAGAATTATGCATTATTGATCAAATATACTGAAGCAGAATACTATATCTTAAAAGGACTGGAAAAGGCCCCGAGAAATTTATATATGCTAAGGCACCTTAAAGAGATAAAGACCAAGCAAAATGATTATTTGGGAGCCATTAAGATTCAAGATAGAATCATCAGTTTAAAACCCGAGGAAGAGGCTGATCTGATTATACTTTATATTAAAGCAGGTGAAATTGAAAGTGCAATAAAACTTTTGAAAAAGCTGGATGATCTTCATAAATTGCCCGAAGGACTTCAATCTTTAAAAGAATCATTGGTACAAGATGTTAACGGTCCTACAGATCAGGCACCTGAACCTATCATTGAGGAATTACCAAAGAGAAAAGTAGATGTATTGAAAGATAAATACAACCTAAACAAAGACTACAAATCTTTAAAGCTGTTGCTTGAAAGACAATTGAAAACAAAACAATATTTAGACCTGCTTAAAGATAGCGAAGAGGGCTTATCTTTGTTCCCTGCTCAACCTTTTTTATACTTAATGAATGGTAAAGCGCTTAATAGTTTGAGAAGATATGAGGATGCTAAACAAAGCTTGGAAGAAGGTTTAGACTATATTATTGATGATAATAGCTTGAAAGCTGATATATTTGAAGAAATGAGTCTTAGCTATAAAGCAATGGGTAACAATAAGAGCGCATCAGAATATTATAATCAGGCAGTTGAGCTGAGAGGCAAATAAGAAGAAAATATATGAATAGAACCTTTACTTTATTGATAATTGTGTTGTCTTTTGCTTCTTGTAAGACTAGTAAAGTTTCTGATAAAAGTATCGTCTATTTACCCGCAAGAGCAATTGTAAAGAAAAACACAGCTGCTAGCTTCAATAAAAAAACAGTTAAGGCTTCAATGTCTGTTAAATATAAGGGGAAGGAAGAATTACCTAATATTAGTGCTTCTCTTAGAATGGTAAAAGATTCGATTATATGGTTGAATTTTTCTAAACTTGGATTTCCGGTAGCAAAGTTAAAAATTACGCCTCAGGAGGTAAAATTTTATGAAAAAATAGGGAAAACCTCATTTGAGGGAGACTTTAAACTGATCAGTAGTTGGCTGGGTGCAGATTTTGATTTTGTAAAGGTTCAGAATCTTTTTTTAGGCGAGGCGATTCTAAGCTTAGAAGAGGAAAAATACGAGGTTAGCGTCAAGGATAGTAAATATGAATTGCTTTCAAAGAAAAGAAACCCTATTTTTGATATTAAATATTGGATAGACCCTATTGTTTTTAAAGTTGTTAAGGAAGAGATAAGCCACGCTGAAAAGAATCAAAATTTAACAATTTTATACAAGGATTTTCATAAAATAAGTGAATCTTTGTTCCCGAAAGGGTTTATGATCAGAGCGATGACAAATGACATCATTACGATCATAGATGTAAATTACAAAAATGTGCAATTTGATGTCCCTTTGAAATTCCCCTTTGAAATACCTGCGGGTTATAGAAATATTAAACTTGAATGATCGTACTTCGGGCTAACATAGAGGAATACAAACTTCCATCATACTCTTTGATTGATTTTCGATCGTTACTTCTTATACTCTTGTTTCTTGTAGTTTTACCTTTTACTGCTCTGTCTCAAAACAGACAGCAGCTTGAAAAGCAGCGAGTTAAACTTCAAAATGAAATCAAAGAAATCAATACACTCTTATTTCAATCTCAGAAAAAGGAAAAAACTTTGTTGTCGGATCTTTCTGATATCGTTCAGCGAATCGGTGTAAGAACAAAATTGATCAACACCATTAATGAGGAAACTAATCAGCTGAATATTGAGATTGAAGAGAATGAAAGACAAGTAAGAATGCTTGAAGAAAGACTGGAATTACTTAAAAAGGATTATGCCAATATGGTGGTTCAATCTTATAAGAGTAAAACCAAGAACAGTCGTTTGATGTTTCTATTGTCTTCCGAGAGTTTTTTACAAGCCTATAAACGACTTGATTATCTGAAGCAATATGCTTCTTATAGAGCAAGGCAAGGAGAAGAGATTAAAATAGAAACTGTTAAATTGGAGAATTTAAACGATTATTTGGTTGAAACTCGAAACGAAAAAGAGGAGTTGATAGCCATTAATCTAAAGGAAAAAGACAGTATCAGTGAGGAGAAAAAAGACCGAGAAGGCTTGGTAAAATCGGTTAAGAATAAAGAGAAGAAATACATCGCTCAAATAAATAAAAAGCAAAAGGAAGAAAGAGAAATTGACGGAAAGATTCAAAAATTAATAGCGGAAGCAATTGCAAGTTCGAAAAAGGAATCGAATGTAAAAAGCTCTGGTTTTGCTTTGACTCCTGAGGCTATTGCATTGGAGAAAGACTTTATTTCTAATAAAGGAAAGCTACCTTCTCCTGTTGAAAGAGGGGTTATTGTAAGACGTTATGGTAAACAATCACACCCAACATTAAAAGGAATCACTATTGAAAGCAATGGTGTGTTTTATGCGACGGAAAAAAATGCTAATGCTCGTGTAATATTCGATGGTAAAGTATTGGCAATTCAGGTATTACCCGGAAAAAAGAAAGCAATTCTTGTTCAGCACGGGAATTATATCTCTGTTTACAAGAATTTGGACAATGTGACGGTTCAAAAAGGAGACCTGGTCTCTACCAAACAACAATTAGGTAAAATCCATACGGATAAATCGACAGGGAAAACTATTTTAGCTTTTGTACTGTTCAAAGAGATTCATAGACAAAACCCTGAGGAATGGGTTTATAAGAATTAGAAACTTAGTAACTGATCATGATTGTTAAAAGGATCATTGAGCAAAGACTTTCCACTAACATATTATCCAATTCAAAACTTACTGGAGGAGACATCAATGAGGTTTATGCTATAAATACTTCTAAGGGGAATTATGTCGTTAAAATTAACGATAAAAATAAGTTTCCAAATATGCTTCATAAAGAAGCTCAGGGACTTGAATTACTTAGAAATGGAAGGGTAGAATCACCAATTATCGTTGATCAATTTGAATCGGATGATCTTCAGTTACTCATCCTTAATTATATAAATCAGGAAGCGCCCGGAAAGAAATTTTGGATTCGATTTGCGGAGGATCTATCAAGGCTTCACCAGAATAGTTTTGCTAATTTTGGGCTTGAACATAGTAATTATATTGGCTCCTTGGATCAAGAGAACAAAGTGATGAGTTCCTGGGAGAAATTCTTTATTGAAAACAGACTAAAGCCATTGATTAAAAAAGGTTTTGATAAAGGCTTATTACACAAAGGTCACCTGCTAAAATTCGAAACCTTATTCAAGGTCCTTCAAGATTTAATACCTTCAGAAAAACCCAGTTTATTGCACGGAGATCTCTGGTCAGGAAATTTACTCTGTGGAATCGGACAGGTGCCAATTTTTATTGATCCTGCTGTTTATTATGGACATAGAGAAGTAGATATTGCAATGACTAAAATGTTTGGAGGGTTTGACCCTATATTTTTATACCAGTACAACGAGCTTTACCCCTTAATAAAAGGGTGGGAAAAACGCATAGAAATTCACAATCTCTATCCGAGTTTAGTTCACCTTAACCTGTTTGGTAAATCATATTTAGCAGGAATTGAAAGTGTTTTGGAAAAGATCTGATCAGTTTAAAGAAAAAGAGCCTTAAGTTCAGTAGCGTCTTGTGGATCCATTTTTTTAGAAAGTACCAGACTCAGTTGTTTTCTTCTTAGAGCACCTTCGTATCGTTCTTTTTCTAAATCAGTCTGAGGAACAATTTCCGGGACTTTTATAGGCGAACCAGTTCGGTCAACAGCCACAAAGGTATAGATGCCTTCATTTACTTTTGTTTTTGCTCCAGATTCTCTGTCCTCCATCCAAACATCTACAAAGATCTCCATAGAAGAATTAAAAGACCGAGAGACCTTAGCTTCTATCGTAAGGACGCTTCCTACAGGAACGGCTTTAGAAAAAACCACATGATTTACAGAGGCTGTTACGGTAATTCGATTACAATGTCTTCTGGCTGCAATACTTGAAGCCCTATCCATTCTGGCAAGTAGTTCCCCGCCAAATAGGTTGTCTAAAGGATTGGTTTCTCCAGGTAATACAAGATCTGTCATTATAGTTAAAGAATCTTTTGGGGTCTTGCTTTGCATGATAAACGTGAATAACTAAATTAGTAATATGAATATCTAAATAAGGAATGGAGAAAAATTAAAAATCTTGAATCAATAACCAAGAATCTTTAGCTACATTTTTCTTGATTTGAGATAAATTTTCAATAGCTTCATCTCTATTTGAGAAACTACCGTAAGAAACTATAGTAAGATTCCATTTGTTAACTCCTAGAATTCTGGCATCGTAGCCCTCTTGAAGTAATTGATTGACCTTGCGATTGGCATTTTCAGAAAATCTGAAAGCACCTGCAATAACATGAAAACTCTTCTTACTCCTCGATGAAACTTCTAGATTCAAAGTCGGAAGTGGTTTTGCAATCATAAATGTTGCATTTTCAATTTTCTCCTCCATCAAATCCTGTTGTTTTTGGGCTTCTACCAATTGTTTTTCCTGGATATTATTTTGATAATATTTTCCAGCAAAACCTATGACGGATAATCCAATGACCAATACAGCAGCATATTTAAGGTAGTTTGGTGCTTTTTTCTCAGCTAAAGGAATCACTTTTGGAGCAATGATTTTATCTGCTTTGACTGTAGATTCTCTTTCAATTTCACTCCTAACAACATGAGTCAGGCCGAATGATGAAGTTAGATAATTAACTTTTTCCTGTGGCTCAAAATGAAGCTTGGAATTAATCAGATTGAACTCTCCTAATCCGTTCAATGTGAGTTCCTGATTTTTTACCTTTTCCTTCCAGGCATCGATCTCAAACTGAATATAGTTTAAGGCACAATCATAAGAAATATTATCAACAGACGCGATATAATTTGCCAACAAACCATCGTTGTTTGTAAGATGACTGTTGAAGGTTATTTGCTTATAGGGAGGATGCAGTGTATTATTTGAAGCAACGATTCTAGCCGATTTGTTATTGGTTACGAATCCTCCAAACTTCGGAACGATAACGCATTCGTATCGGTATAAGAGATCACTAATGTAATTCGCTAGATTCAAGTATTAAGGGAGTTTAGTTTTCTTAAACAAATCTAAAAAAAAACATTCATGGTTGACATAGCTGATGCCATATTTATTAACAAAAGCATGCACAATTGAAAACCAAACGCTTAACATGATAAAAGATGACATATTATATTATTTGGCCCTTCAATCGGTTGAAGGCATAGGCCCTGTTAACGCCAGAAAACTTCTCGAACATTGCGGAGGTGCGAGGCAAGTTTTAGAAGAAAAAAGGAAGAATCTAGCCATCATTAAAGGGATAGGTCCTAGAATACTTGATCAATTGAATAGTCAAACAATCTTTAAAAAGGCTGAAAAGGAACTTCGCTTTATTGAAAAAAATAATATTGGCGTTTCGTGTATTGATGATCACAATTATCCCTCAAAACTCAAACATTGTCAAGACGCTCCGTTGGTTTTGTTTCAAAGAGGGAATTTCAACATTCGAAAAAAGAGGATTATTAGTATTGTTGGAACCAGGCGTATGACGCAATACGGTAGAGAGTTTTTAAATAATTTTATACAGGAAGTTAAAAAATACGATCCGATTATTATTAGTGGTCTTGCTTACGGAATTGATAGTTGTGCCCATCATGAATCCTTACAAAACGATGTCTGTACCATTGGAGTTTTAGCTCATAGTCTCGATAGAATTTATCCTAGGCCGCACTATAAACTATCTGAAATGATGTTGGAGAAAGGAGGAGGACTATATTCTGAATTTTGGTCAGGAACTGCTCCTGAAAAGGTAAATTTTGTGAAGCGAAACCGGATTATTGCAGGAATCTCTGAGGCTACCATTGTTATTGAGTCAGCTAATAAAGGAGGGTCTTTAATTACGGCAGAAATCGCTGCTTCGTATAATCGTGATGTTTTTGCTGTACCAGGGCGTATTGATGATAAATTTAGCAAGGGATGTAATATGCTAATAAAGAGCAATAAAGCAGCTATGATCAGCTCAGTGAAAGACCTTGAATATGTATTGGGGTGGTCTACCATGGAAACAAAACAGCAACAGATCCCAAAAACACTATCTTCCCATCTTGAGAAGAATGAAAAGTTGCTTTACGAACATTTAATTGATTCGAAAAAAATATTATTGGATCAACTGGCTTTAGAAACTGATCTAAGTATTCAATCTACTTTGATGCTCCTACTTCAACTGGAGTTGAAAGGTTTGGTCAAAAGCCATCCGGGGAAATGGTATCAGGCAATTTGAAACGTTAGATTTATAACTATGAATTTGCATTTTCAAAATAAAGAACAATGGCTTCTTTCATTAATACTGACTGCTCACCGCCTTTTAAAGTAGGCAACTCATCAATAGTATTATAATGAGGCCAGCCATCTTTATCAAAATAATCAAACTCATAATAACCAAAAGGTTCAAGTAATTTGCAAATGGCGATATGCATAATGTTCAGTTTTTCGTCTTTGCTGAATTTTTGGTATCCTTTGCCTAACTCTTGAATACCAATAAGGTATACAATAGAATCAAGATCCATTTTTTCACCTCCACCAAATTTTTCTGAAATACTTTTTTGGATTTCTTCCCACTGCATTTTGACTTTTTCGTCTCTAGCCATTAGTATATTTTAGAAGCCAAAAATACTAATTACGAAATACAAATACCCCATAATTTCATACTTTTGCCAGAGCGCGCTGAACTGAATAACTTGTTATTCACAAAAGGGCGAGTCACAGTTGTGGTATCAAGCAAGATATTGTTGAATTCCTCATACTGAAATAAGCGAAATACTTTAAACCAATTATTGCCATGTATAATAAATTGAAAGATCATCTAGTCAAAGAATTAAAATCTATCGAAGATGCGGGTTTGTATAAAAAGGAAAGAATCATTACGAGTGCTCAAGATGCGGTCATTAAGATTTCAACTGGAGAAGAAGTGATTAATTTTTGTGCTAACAATTATTTAGGATTATCTAATAATGCAGAGGTTATCCAAGCTGCAAAAGACACAATGGATCTTCATGGCTACGGTATGTCATCGGTAAGGTTTATCTGTGGAACCCAAGACATTCATAAAGAATTAGAGCAAAGGGTGGCTAACTTCTATAAAACGGAAGACACAATTCTGTATGCAGCTGCATTTGATGCTAATGGAGGTGTATTTGAGCCCTTATTGCAAAAAGAGGATGCTATTATTTCAGATGCTTTAAACCACGCTTCAATAATTGATGGAGTAAGACTTTGCAAAGCCTCAAGGTATCGTTATGAGAATAATAACATGGAGGATCTTGAGAAACAATTGATCGAAGCTAACAGGCAAGAACATCGTTTTAAAATTATCGTTACTGATGGTGTTTTTTCAATGGATGGAATCGTGGCTCAGTTAGATAAAATATGTGATCTGGCGGATAAGTATGATGCCCTTGTAATGGTTGATGAATGCCATGCGACCGGATTTATTGGCAAAACAGGAAGAGGAACTGTTGAACTCAAAAATGTGATGGGAAGGGTAGATATCGTTACCGGAACATTTGGAAAAGCACTTGGAGGTGCCATGGGAGGTTACACAACCGGGCCGAAAGAGATCATTGAAATTTTAAGACAAAGATCAAGACCTTATTTGTTTTCTAATTCCTTGGCTCCTGCTATTGTTGGCGCTTCTTTGAAAGTTTTTGACCTTATTGAAAATGACACTAGCTTAAGAGATAGGCTGGAGGAAAACACCAACTATTTTAGAACTAAAATGGAGGAAGCTGGTTTTGACCTAGTTGGGGCAGATGCCGCTATCGTTCCCGTGATGTTATATGACGCGAAATTATCCCAAGACATGGCCAACGCTTTGTTAGAAGAAGGGATTTATGTTATTGGGTTCTTTTTCCCAGTTGTTCCTAAGGAAAAAGCAAGAATCAGAGTACAATTAAGTGCGGCCCATACCAAAGAACACTTAGATAAGGCCATAGGGGCTTTTATAAAAGTTGGGAAAGCCTTAAAAGTGATTTAAAATTGAAGTCAAATAGATTATTATATATTAGAAAGCATGAATAAAATAAGAATTACTAAACATTTTGATTTTGAATCAGCGCATGCCCTCTATGGTTATGACGGAAAATGTAAAAACATTCACGGACACAGTTATCATCTACATGTTACTGTAATTGGAGAGCCAATTATGGATGCTGAAAATTCAAAAAATGGCATGGTTATGGATTTTGGTGACCTGAAAGTAATAGTTAAAAAAGAAATTGTTACAAAGTTTGATCATGCAGTGGTATTAAATGGGAATTCACCTCATAAAGAGTTGGCAAATACTATAAATGATTATTCACATAAAGTTGTGTTGGTGCCTTATCAACCCACAAGTGAGAACATGTTGCTTGATTTTTCAGAACGCATTCAAAAGCAATTACCTCAAAATGTTTTGTTACATTCGTTAAAATTATACGAGACGGCGAATTCATATGCAGAATGGTTTGCTGATGATCAAAACCAATAATCCTTAAAGCATTGAAAAAGAAGGAATCGAATGAGTAACAAACAAAAAATATATTTTGCCTCAGACCAACATTTTGGTATCCCTGATATTGAAAGCAGTAAATTAAGGGAGAAGAAATTTATGTCTTGGTTAGATGAAATAAAGTCGGACGCCAAGGCCATTTTTTTGTTGGGTGACTTGTTTGACTTTTGGTTTGAGTATAAAACCGTTGTTCCCAAGGGTTTTGTGAGAGTATTAGGAAAGATTGCTGAACTAAGAGACAGTGGCATCCCAATTTATTTTTTTGTAGGGAATCACGACCTTTGGATGATAGATTATTTTGAAACAGAATTAGGAATTCCGGTTTACCGTCAACCTAAAGAATATGAGTTTGAAGGGAAGAACTTTTTGATAGGTCATGGAGATGGCTTAGGGCCCGGCGATAAAGGATATAAAAGAATGAAGAAAGTATTTTCGCATCCTGTATCAAAATGGTTTTACAAATGGCTGCATCCGGATATCGGAGTGAAGTTGGGTCAATATTTATCAACCAAGAATAAACTTATTTCAGGGGATGAGGATATTAAGTTTTTAGGAGAGGAGAATGAATGGTTGGCTCAATATGCGAAGAGAAAGCTAGAACAAAAACACTACGATTATTTCTTGTTTGGTCACAGACATTTACCAATGGAAATCAAGGTAGGTAAAAACAGTACTTATATCAATACTGGGGATTGGATTTCGCATTTTACTTATGCCGTTTTTGACGGGAAAGAACTTGCTTTAAAAACCTATCAGTAATTACTTTTTATAATACTTATGGCCAAGACTAAAACATCTTTTTTTTGTCAAAATTGTGGGGCTCAGTTTCCGAAATGGGTAGGGAAATGCAATTCATGTAATGAGTGGAACACCATAGTTGAAGAAGTCATTCAAAAGGAAGAGAACAAGTCTTGGAAGATCCCAAATAAGGAAAGGAAAATAATAAAAGCGCTGAAATTAAAGGAAATAACAGCTGTAAATGAGGAGCGGATAGGAACCTTTAACAATGAGTTGAATAGAGTACTGGGAGGTGGTTTGGTCAAAGGGTCTGTTGTTTTATTGGGCGGTGAGCCGGGAATAGGAAAATCGACATTATTACTTCAGATTGCATTGAGAATGAAGAATAAGGTTCTCTACGTTTCTGGAGAAGAAAGCATGACACAGATTAAATTAAGGGCCGATCGCTTGAAAAATTCTAATGAGAATTGCCTTATTCTTACCGAGACAAAAACCCAACAGATATTTAATGTTGCCCAAGAAACATCTCCGGATGTTATAGTCATTGACTCTATTCAAACATTGCATACAGAATATATTGAAGCTTCTCCTGGAAGCATTTCTCAAATTCGTGAAACCGCGTCAGAATTAATTAAATATGCCAAGGAGACAGATACTCCAGTGGTATTAATTGGTCATATTACCAAAGAAGGGAATATTGCAGGACCTAAAATTCTGGAACATATGGTAGATGTGGTATTGCAATTTGAAGGAGACAGAAACCATACATATAGGATTTTAAGGGCACAAAAGAATAGATTCGGATCAACTGCTGAGTTAGGGATTTATGAAATGCAGCATACTGGATTAAGAGAAGTTGACAACCCTTCTGAAATATTGATTTCAGAAAAGGATTCAGACCTTACCGGGACAGCTATTGCTGCAACCCTTGAGGGGATGAGGCCATTGATGATTGAAGTTCAATCTCTTGTGAGTACAGCTGTTTATGGCACGCCTCAACGATCATGTACTGGATATAATATTAAAAGGCTCAATATGCTTTTGGCAGTATTGGAGAAAAGAGCCGGGTTCAAATTAGGGGCTAAAGATGTGTTTTTAAATATTGCCGGGGGCCTAAGGGTAGAGGATCCTGCGATTGATCTTGCCGTGGTATCGGCTGTACTTTCTTCAAATAGTGAAATATCAATCCCGCAAAATATTTGTTTTGCAGCTGAGGTTGGGCTTGCCGGTGAGATTAGGGCAATTTCAAGGGTTGAGCAAAGAATTCAGGAGGCTGAAAAGTTGGGTTTTAAGAAAATTATTTTATCGAAATTCAGTAAGATTGCCAAAAAGAATTATAAAATAGAAATAATTAAAGTAAGCAAGATAGAAGAGGTTATCAGAGTACTGTTTCAGGTATAAATGTTAATGTCATTTTGAACTATCCTGTTTAAACAGGTTTCTTAGTCTAGAAATATGTTCAGGCCCTATTCTGCAGCAACCTCCAATAATATCAGCTCCGCTTTCATTCCATTCAAGCGCCATTTTTTCAAACCCCTCTGGGTCAGAAACACCATACCATGATTTGGATTTAACATGATAAACTTCACCTGAATTTGGATAGACAATAATTCTCTTATCAGGAGCGTATTTTTTCAAAGTTTTTATAATTTTTGTAATATATTTTGGGGCTGTGCAATTAACTCCAACGGCGAAAACATTAGGGTGATCAGCTATTAAAGTCACAGCATCACTTATTTTATGACCATCGTTAAGATGTAATTCATCCTTACAAGAAAACGATATCCAACTCGGTTTAGAAGTTTCTTTCAACAGCTTTGACAATACCATTACTTCTTGCAGACTTGGAATGGTTTCAAAAGCAAAATAATCGGCCGAGCTTTCTCGTAATAAATCAATTCTTGATTTATGGAATAAATGCAAGTCATGATCTTTAATATTATAATCCCCAGTATACTCAGATCCATCTGCCAAAAATGCCCCATAGGGCCCCATACTGGCAGCCACTGAGATATTATGGACATTGTTATGCTTCTCTTGATGAATTTGGCGGGCAGTCAAAGCCAAACGAAGGGATTTTAAAATGTATTGTTCTGCATTTAGTTTGCTTTCACCAATTTGCATGTAGGCATCTACAGAGGCCTGATATCCTGAACTAGTAATGCAAGTTGCTCCAGCTTCAAGATAGGCCAAATGTGCTTTAATGATAAGTTCAGGATTTGTTTGAACCAAGAGAGCGGTCCATAGCGGGTGTTCAAGATTGCAGCCCATTCCTTCAAGAACATTGGATAATCCACCATCAAGTATCATAGGATAAGATATCTGTTCCATAATTTCAAATTTGATGAATTTAGTCTTTTGAAATCACCTCAGTACTCCAGCCATCATATTGTCCGCTCATGGAGGCAGAAAAACTTCGCAACATAAATGTTAACTTATAAACAGAAATAGGAACTATTGAATCCTTGCGTGAAATAGTGAGTTCGTAGGGAAGGGCCTTATCCTTCTTATAGGCAATAGAATCCAGAGAAAAGTCAAGTTTTTTCATTTTTTTACCGAAAAGATTTCTTTTTTCTACGTTTTTAAAATAGAGCCAGTGATTAACTTTTCTAAGGCCTTTCAAATCATCTCCCTGAAGAACCAGATCATGAAGGTAATCCTGATCAATCAAAAACTCAGCGGAAAAATCTCTTGGGTAAAGGTAATTTCGATAATAATCCCAGGATTTATCCCTTCTGATTTCAATATATGGCCTTCTATTTGAGAAATTCTTCTCAAGCACTTTTGTCAGTTCATCTCGCAGTCCAACAGTATCCTTAACATAGAACACGTCAAACCCCATGCATTGATAAGTTAAGAAACCGACTAATTTGTTTGGAGTTGTTTTATCGATAATAATAGCTGTTGAATCTGAAAATGTAAAAACATCTTCCAGACCATCTTCTGTTGGGAAGCCATTTTTTAAACACTTATTAAATTGGGCACCTACAATCAACATGTTTTTATAATTGGGCCTGTCAAGATCCAGACTCAGATCTAATGATATTGACATGACACCTTTCTCCTTCATTGTTACATATTCAATCCAGTCATCTTGGGCAAAAGAAGATACTGTACAACTGAAATAAAATATCAGAGCCGATAAGCAGGAAACCGATTTTTTTAAATATAATAAGCTCAATTGTAATGGTTTAATTGATGACAATTGTCATAGGAAAAATATCTAAAGCGACCTATATTTATCAAGTGCTTTAAACGTCTAATTTAATGAAAAAGATAGTCATTTCCATGTTCTTTGTAATTACTTGCAATTTTACTTTTGCTCAAGAAACAAAGAACCAAAAAATTGAACCCGTAGGGGACTTGTTAGAAGTTACTATTTATTATGACGATGGAGCGATTATGCAACATGGCTTTATGACAAATGATCATAAACTTCATGCTTCATGGGAGAGCTATTATTCCAATGGCAACAGAAAATGTGTTGCTATATATGATCATGGAGAGAAGGTCGGTACCTGGTATTATTGGTTCATGGATAAAAAGACCAAAGTGGTATACGAAAAAAACAAGATTGTTGAGGTAGAAGAATTGGATATAGAATGAATACTTTTTAGTTTTATTGGGAAAAGGGTTTTATCAATTCAATATATACAGGATAATGATCGCTGTAACCTCCAGCGTAATGATTGTTTTTGAAACTCCTTAATGGATATCCTTTATATTTTCCTTTTTGTGAAATCAAGTAAGAAGGGTTAAAGATACCTGCCCGAAAAAAAAAATATCCATTGACTTCAGCCGTATCTTTTTTTAGATTGGTCGAGATTATAATTTGATCAAATAAATGTAGGCCATCCCTGTAGGCTAATGAATTCCATCCTTTTTTAAACATGATTTCCATAGGGTTATAGAATGGATAAAAATCATTATTTTCAGTTTGAATAGGTTGAAGAAGACCTTCTTTGATACTCCTATCAGTGGGGTTGTCATTAAAATCTCCTAAGATTAAAATTTTGGCATCAGGATCTTCTAAGCGTATTCGGTTTGTTAATTGTCTTACCAAATAAGCTGTTTTCATTCTTTTGGGTTCACTTCTAGATTTACCACCGCGTCTTGAGGGCCAATGATTGACAATAATATGGAACTCTTCACTGTCGAGAATACCATTCACGTAAAGAATATCTCTTGTATATATTCTTTCACCTCGCTCATTCCATAATTTTACTTCTATATATTCAGTATCTAATGGTAGAAAATCTTCTTCACGATAAAGTAAGGCTACATCAATTCCCCTTCTGTCAGGAGAGTCTTTATGAATAATTTGATATGATAAGCTTTTTAATTTACTCGAGTTTACCAGGTCATGAAGAACCCTGAAATTTTCAATTTCTGCCAATCCTATTATCGAAGCTTTAAGACCGATTTTCCCCGACCCAATTTCAGATAATACCTTGGCTGAATTATTGATTTTATTCTTGTAGTCTTCTATTGAATAATTGTTTTTACCTGTCAGGGTATAGTCTTCATCAATAGTTAAGGAATCATCAATTGTGTCAAACAAGTTTTCAACATTATAAAAACCAACTGTTTTAAGGCTATACTTTTTTTTAGACTCACGATTAATCTGCACGGTTGCAATTAAAAACAGAGTCATTAGTACAATAATAAAATATCGCATCTATCGAGGATTAATCAAGTCTTTATGTATATCCTAATTAATCTGAAGTCAACATATTTAAGCTAATTCAAATAACTGTTTACCTTATTTCTTGATCAGCATGAAAAGAAAAGAATAAGTAGTTATCTCAAAATGATGAATTCAAGAACGCTAATGCTCATAGTTGTTTATTTTCCGATTGGTTTTATGGTTAGTGGTCAGACAATGATCAAAGGAAGAATCATTGATCACATTTCTGGAGACTATTTAAAGGATGTACGAGTTCGAATTGTAAATGCATCAGAAGAAGCATTTACTGATCACGACGGATATTTTGAAATAAAAACCTTTTTAACAAAATCGGTGCTTCTTAGATGTGAGTTGAATAATTATGAAAGCCTGAGAATTCCTCTGCAATTATCGGACAATCATACTTATATCGATTTAGAAATTTTGCAATTGTACAGTTTAAAGAAAGTGGATTCAAATGGTATTTGGTTTGAATTGAATCAAGAAGAGCTTGAGGCAGATAATACTGAAATAGATAATATTTCGGGTATACTAAGTGCAGGAAAGGATCTCTTTTCCAGAACAGCAGCCTATGATTTTGGAAGTAATTTTTTCAGACCTAGATTCCTTGGATCCGAACATGGCTTAATAATGCTCAATGGGGTTGGCTTGAATAAAATTACAACAGGTCGACCTGAATGGAGTAATTGGGGAGGATTAAACGATGCCTTAAGGCAGCAAGAACAGTTTACTGAAATGCGAGCCACAAATTATGGTTTGGGTGGAATGGCAAAAAGTATAAACATGCTGAGTGAGGCAAGTAGGCAAAAGAAAGGAGTCAAATTTTCATTGTCAGCCGCTAATAAAAATTACCAAAACAGAATGATGCTGACCTATGCGACTGGCTTGTTAAAAGGAGGGTGGGCATTTATGCTATCTGCTTCTATTAGACAAGCAGACGAAGGTTTTAGGAAGGGAACGAATTATTTAGCAAACTCTTTCCTGGCTTCAATTGACAAAACTATTGGCCAAAGGCATCGATTGAATTCAACAATTATATATGCCGATAATTCACGAGGTAAATCAGCGCCAATGACGCAAGAAGTATTTGAGTTGAAAGCCAACAATTATAATTCTTATTGGGGGTATCAGGCAGGTGCAAAAAGGAATTCACGTGAAAAAAGAATTCTAGAACCCATATTCCAATTGAATCATGATTTTAAGGTTAATCCAAAAACGAGAATTCAATCACGTTTGACCTATCAATTTGGTCAAATAACCACAAGTAGATTGGATTATGGAGGAAGTACCATAGTCAATAATTCTCAAACAACAGTTGGAAGGGGAAGTAACCCGGACCCATCGTATTATCAAAAGCTACCAAGCTATTTCCTCAGAGACCCTTCCAATCCAGATTATGCAAAAGCTTATTTAGCTGAAAGAGAATTTCAAGAATATGGACAAATTGACTGGGCAGATTTATATGAGGCAAACCTCAACCAACCTGAAGGAAAAAATGCTATTTATGCATTATATGAAGACAAGCAAGACAGTGAATATATCTCCTTAAAAACTATTTTCTCTTTTGACTTGAATCGCGGTTTTTTAATACAAGGATCTTTGTTTACGAGTAGGTTTAATTTTGAAAATTACGCGTACATGATTGATCTTATGGGAGGGCAAGGATATCTGGATATAGATTCTTATGCAGATAACCTGAATGAGGCTCAAAACGATCTGCAAAACCCGAATAGAATTGTACAAGAGAAGGAGAAATTCAGATATAATTATAAACTGCAAGCAAAGGAATCAAAGGCATATTTAAAAGCGAACTATTCATCAAAAAAGTATGATATTTTTTTTGGTCTAGAATATGCAATGACGAATTATCAAAGAAATGGAATCTACGAAAATGGGGCGAACCCTGGGAGCTTATCTTTTGGCAAAAGCAAGTCTGCTGACTTTATGTCAACAGGATTAAAGACAGGGTTTTCCTATAGATTTACCGGAAGGCATGTTTTGTTGATGAATGCTAATTATTTAGAAAAAGCTCCGGTAATTAAGAGTGTATTCTCGAATGTCAGAGTGAGCAATGATTTAGTAAGAAATTTGGGGTCAAATACGTCCTATGGGCTGGATTTAAAATACATTTGGAGGCATCCAGTTTTTCAAGTATCTCTTTCGGGATATTTATTAAACCTTGCTAATGTAACGAACATTTCCTTTTATTACGCAGATGGACTTACAGGCTTAGAGAATCAAGAAAGGAGTGCTTATGTACAAGAGATACTCACTGGGATTGATAAGCAAAATTCAGGAGTCGAGATTGCTTTAGAAGCACGTGTTTTAACAAATATTAAACTTAAAGGAGTTGCCGCGATTGGTAATTCAGTTTACGTTTCAAATCCAGAATTATATCTAACTTCAAATTCGATTGAGGGAGCGCTTAACTTAGGCCCCTCTTTTCTGAAAGGCTATTATGCTTCTGGTGGTCCTCAAAATGCATTTTCTGTTGGATTTGAGTATTCAAGTCCAAAATATTGGTGGTTTAGTTCAAGTTTTAATTTTTTTCATAAATCTTTTATCTCTATTGCGCCCATTACACGAACAAGAAATTTTTTTCTTGACGCTGATGGATTACCAATTAATGAAATAGATTCTGAAATCACAGGACATTTATTGAAACAAGAATCATTGAAATCTTACATGACATTGAATCTGGTTGGCGGTAAATCGTGGAAAATTAAGAATTGGTATATAGGTTTTTTCGTTTCATTAAATAACCTGACAAATTCCATATATAAAACCGGAGGATATGAGCAATCTAGAAATGCGAATTATAACACTTTACTAGAAGATCAACGAAGAGAGAAACGTTTATTTGGACCAAAATACTGGTTCAGCTATGGAACGACATTTTTCACTTCTATGTATATAAGAATATGAAGAATTCGCATCTCACACCCATTTTTTGTCTCCAACTGATCCTTTTTTCGGCTTGTACCGAATCACCAGAGTTTTATCTTTCGGATCTGGAAATAGAAGAGGTTAATATCAACCCTACGAGCAATATTACTGCTGTTATCTCCGCTTATAAACAATCGGATCTTGATATTTATACGTTTGATAAAGATGATAAAACATTGATTAGCTGTTACGTGATATCAAGTGATGAAGCCGGTAATTTTTATAAGACATTGGTTGTTCAAGACCTTGAGGAAAACCCGCAGAATGGTTTGGAAATAAAATTAGATAAAAGGTCATATTATACCAAATACAATTTTGGAAGAAAACTGTATATAAAACTAGCTGGACTCAGCATAACAGAGATCAATGGGAAGTTTGTTCTGGGCTATCAAATACAAGGTGTTTTGGGAAATATACCGTTATCATTGTTGGATAAATTTATTGTTCGATCCTTAGAAACTGCCAACATTGTGCCTCAGGTAATTGATTTAGAGGACTTTTCAAGTGAAATGATTAATAGATATGTTCAACTTAACGTTGTTCAGTTTTTAAAAACAGATCTAGGAAAGACGTTTTCTTCAGAAGCGTATGATAAATATAATGGAGAACGGCAGATCGAACAATGTGGGTCATTAGCAAGAACTTATCTGTTCACAAGTACCTATTCAAATTTTAAATCATATTTATTACCAACAGAAACTTTTGGATTGAGAGCGGTATTAAGTTCAGATTCGTTTTCAGGCAGCGTTAATTTGGTATTAAATAATTCTGAGGATCTAATATTGACAAATGATCAACGGTGCGACCCCATTCTGTTTCAATGTGCTGATATAAGTTTAGCAGGGGGAAGGAGTGTGATCTATTACGAAAATTTTGAAAAAGTTAAAAATACCCTTGATATAGAAAAAATGGATTGGAGAAATATTAATGTGAATTTTGGGAATGAAAAGTTTAGAAAAAGGAGTAGAAACGAGAACACTTTTGTCCAAATCTCGGCATATGATTCAAACGAATATGTGATGGATGTATGGCTTATTAGCCCCGAGATCGACTTGACCGTTCAAAATGGAGTCAGTGTTTCATTCGATACCAGGTCAACATTTGAAAAGGGCTCAGCTCTGACGGCTTGGTTTAGTTCAGATTATTCGGGAGATTTTCATGAGTCAAATTGGCATCAATTAAATGCCAATATTTCGATTGGTTCTCGAGATGGCAGTAATGATATATTTCTCAATTCTGGAGCAATTCAAATTGCTTGTGTCAAAGAAAAGATTCATTTGGCGTTTCGATATTTAGGATCCGATCCAGGAGTTTCTACCACTTATGATCTTGATAATGTCTTGATCTTAGGGGATAAAAATTAAAATGTAATGAGTGCTAAAGTGTTTTTAAACAGGTAGGTCTGGATTGAAAACGAAATAAATAAATACAGGAAAGTGATCACTATAGCCCCCCTGGTAATAGCTGCCGACGAAAGTCCTTTTTGGGGAGCCTCTATGCCTGCCAGATTTTTGGATGAGACAGGGTTCTACATATATTTGGGCAGACTGATAGTCAAACCAATCGGCTTGTTCCAGATTCTGATTAAAAAGAATTTGGTCAAACATAATCCACTTCCCTTTATACTTAACAGAACCCTTTTTAAGTTTTTGAAATTGTAGCATTGGATTTGTAAATCCTTTTTGTAAATATGGATTTAAGCTGTCACTGGTGGGCTCGTCATTAAAATCACCCATGATGATAATGTTAGCAGTCTTGTCAGTGTGTTTAATTTCATCAATAGTATTTTGAACTACCAAAGAGGCACTCATTCTTTTATGATCCGTTAGACGGGTTCCATCTGATCTTGAAGGCCAATGATTTAATATCAAATGAATTTGTTTTCCAAACAACAATCCACCGATATGAATGATATCTCTAGTTTCCTCAGATTCAACAGGAATTTTAAATTTTATTGAAAACGTCTTATTTTCAGTTATTTGAAAGTGTTTTTTTTGATACAATAAGGCAATATGTATGCCTCTGCGATCAGGAGACTTATGAAACACATAACCATAATCGAAAATTTTCAATGGCTCGGACTGCAACAAATCTTCAAGGCAAGATTCATTTTCAACTTCGCACACTCCAATCAAAACAGGGGGTGTTTCGCAACGAATTAGTCCTATTTTTGAAATAGTAAGTGCTAGATTATTTATTTTTTGATGATATTTAGTACGATCCCAGTTATAGATGCCATTCGGAGTGAAATCTTTGTCAAGGGTTTTTTCATTTTCTAAGGGATCAAAGAGATTCTCGAGGTTGTAAAAGGCTATAGAAAAGGTTTGGGACATATAAATTTATCGTCGAAATGTCCAAAATAGGAAAAATCAATTAGATAAGAATAAAAAGGGTTGTAAATTTGTAATATGATAGAAAAGAGGGATTCAAAAATTGAAAATGTCGTATTGGTAGGTGTCATCACCAAAGAACAAAACGTAGTGAAATCTAAGGAATATTTAGATGAGCTTGAGTTCTTGACCTATACGGCTGGAGGTGAGGTTGTAAAAAGGTTTGTTCAAAAGCTTGAATTCCCACACCCAAAGACTTTTATTGGGAAAGGAAAGATTGAAGAGGTAAGGTCTTATATAGAAGACGCTGGAGTTAAGACGGTGATTTTTGACGATGAATTGAATCCGGCTCAATTGAGAAACGTTGAAAAAATTCTTGATTGTAAGGTTTTGGACCGGACAAATCTAATTTTAGACATTTTTGCTCAAAGGGCTCAAACATCTTATGCCAAGACGCAAGTAGAACTTGCTCAATGTCAATATTTACTCCCAAGGCTTACACGAATGTGGACACACTTGGAACGTCAAAAAGGAGGGATTGGCCTAAGAGGTCCGGGTGAAACAGAAATTGAAACTGATAGAAGGATTATTAGAGACAAGATTTCGTTGTTAAGAAATAAATTGAAGAAAATTGACAAGCAAATGGCGATTCAAAGGAAGAATCGTGGTAAAATGGTTAGAGTGGCTCTAGTAGGATATACCAATGTCGGAAAATCTACGCTGATGAATGCGATCAGTAAAAGTGAAGTATTTGCAGAAAACAAGTTATTTGCGACCTTAGACACTACGGTCAGAAAAGTTGTTATCAGAAACATTCCCTTTTTGCTTACAGATACAGTTGGATTTATCCGAAAGTTACCGACTCAGTTAGTAGAATCATTTAAGTCAACACTTGATGAGGTGAGAGAAGCGGATCTTTTATTGCACGTTGTTGATATTTCACATTCTAGTTTTGAGGACCATATCGCATCAGTAAATAAGATTATTAGCGAAATTACACCCGAGAATGCGGATTCAAATAAACCAACAATCATGGTATTCAATAAAATTGATGCCTTTAGTCATGCGACAATAGATGAAGACGATTTGGCTACCGAACGGACAAAAGATCATTATTCATTAGAGGATTGGAAAAAGAGCTGGTATGCCAAGTTGGAAAACCAATGTGTTTTTATCTCAGCCTTGAATAAAGACAATTTAGAGGAATTCAAAAAAATGGTTTTTGAAGAAGTTAAGAAAATTCATATTACCAGATTTCCATACAATGATTTTCTATACCAGGAGTACGAAGAGAATAATTAACCTTCTTTATCTGATTCGTCGTCGTCAATGATTCCCAATCGTTTTGCTCTTATTTTCCAGAGTTTACGAGCCAATACTTGAAGATCTTCATCTCCGTCACTTTCATCAACGATCTCAAAACCGAGTAAAGTCTCAATGATGTCTTCTTGTGAAACGATGCCAATTACTGTTCCGAATTCATCAACAACAAGTGCTATGTGTTCTTGCTTGTCAATTAATTGGTCAAATAAATTTTTAATTGGAGTTTCACTGTTCGTGACAAAAATTTCTCTTGAAATACTTTTTAATTCCATATCTCCTTTGCCGTCGATAATGGATTCGAATAATTCATCTTTCAAGAAATAACTAGAGATGTCATCGGATGAATCCTTAAAGATGGGGATACGAGAAAATTTAAGTTTAGGATTTTGATCGTAGAAGTCTCGAATCTTCATCTGTTCATGCGCTGTTTTAACGACCGTTCTAGGTGTCATTATGTCTTTAACAGCCATGTTTTTAAAGTCGATAATATTCTTGATAACTTGACTTTCAGATTTCTGAAAAACACCTTCTTCTTGCGCTATATCAGCCATGGCATGGAAATCTTCTCTACTCACATTAGTGTCATGAGCGTTTTTACCCACAATCTTTGTCGTAAATTCAAGTATCCATAAAACACCGGTATATTTTAAAGGAAACATCAAGATTACAATCATCTTGGTTGTAAAATTTGCCAGGTTTTTCCAATAATTAGCGCCTATTGATTTTGGAATGATTTCGGACAAAACCAATATTAAAAGGGTCATTATAGCAGAAACAATACCCAAGGCATTATTGCCTGAACCAAACGTCTTTTCGGCTTGAACACCAACAAGTATGGCACCGACCGTATGCGCAATGGTATTGATTGTTAAAATCGTAATTAAGGGCTGATCTATTTTTTCTTTTAGATGCTTTAAAGTTTTTGCATACGATTTACCTTCATTAATCCTTACCGTTATAAAAGTAGGAGTAACACTTAAAAGAACTGCTTCTAGAATAGAACAGAGAAAAGAAAAACAAATTGATAAAACTCCGTATACTAGTAATAGCGTCATTTATCTTCTTTTAGACTAATGTATGATTTAAATTTCACCCTAAAAAGATAGACAAAATCTTTGAGTTGTAATAAAATTCAAAAAATTACTAGTCGAGAGTTATGTTCAAACCAAGTAACCAATAAGATTGTAAGTCATTATCAATAGAATCAAAATCAGCGCCAGAATCAGTGTCCAGAGCATAATTAAGTGCTTCCTGCTTGTTTTTTCTCAATCCAAAATCGAAGCCTACACCTACAGATTTCCAGAAAGTATAGCTAAATGAGTTGGTCCATGTAT
>CAYMKR010000005.1:0-11357 GCA_964390865.1 uncultured Flavobacteriaceae bacterium
ATGAATGAAGGTTTTCAGTATAAGATGTATTATAAACCATCGCAACCTCAACAGGAACACCATTTTTTTCACCTTCCATACTGATAACGTCAGATGTTAATTGCTCTCTTGTAGCATCTAAGTAACGAATAAATTCTTTTAATCCATCTTCGCTATAGAAAACGTCATTGATAAAATTTCCTTCTTCATCCTTGGACCTTTTGTCGGTGATTGCAATTGTAACTCCTTGATTTAAATATGACAATTCTCTAAGGCGTGTAGAAAGAATCTCATAGCTAAAAACAATCTCGGTTTGAAATATAGAATCATCCGCTAAAAAAGTAACCTCTGTTCCATTTTCTGAAGTATCACCAATAGTTTTTACTGGATAAAGGCTCTTCCCTTTTGAATATTCCTGCTGCCAAACTTTTCCGTCTAGAAAAACGGTAGCAGTTAAATGATTTGATAAGGCATTTACTACTGAAACCCCAACCCCATGCAATCCACCTGATACTTTATAAGAATCTTTGTCAAATTTTCCACCGGCTCCAATCTTGGTCATTACAACTTCTAATGCAGAGACGCCTTCTTTCTTATGGGTGCCAACAGGTATCCCTCTACCATTATCTCTTACGGTGACTGAATTATTCTCATTGATGTATACATCAATCTTGTCACAGTGCCCTGCCATAGCCTCATCAATAGAGTTGTCGACTACCTCGTATACCAAATGATGCAGACCTCTACTACTCACATCACCAATGTACATTGAAGGACGCATGCGAACATGCTCCATGCCCTCTAAAGCTTGAATACTATCTGCAGAATATTGATTTTTCTTAGTTTCTTCACTCATATTTTTAAGTTCTCTTTTTGTCCAAAAATTTATAACGTACAAATATAAGAAAACCCCTACTGTATAGCTGTTTTTTTATACTTATAAACCATATAAGTTATCAACATAAAAAGTGAGAAATAGCTTTAAATTCTTCCTTATACAGGAAAATTATTTTCATAAAAAAAACCTGTCTAGAATAATTCTAAACAGGTTTCTTTTGTTGTGCAAATTAAAATAGCTTAATATTTGTATTATTTGCAATTGTTAATCAAATCAGAGATACTATTCCCCTCAGTCCAATATTCTTTTTTGATCAACTTTTATAAATAAACTAAAAGTTTATTAATTTTACTGTGAAATAAACACAAGACAATGCTTGATATTTAAATCGGAGTAAATGTAAAACTCAATTCTAAAGATAATCTGAAGTTTTATTCAGATTTAGATTTTATTTAAAAAAAAGCCTGTAAAAATTAAATCCCTACAGGCTCTTTATTCATTTAAAACAACTTAATACTTCAAATGATTTGCCTGATTCTATTTATTAGGTTCCATTCCCCTCAAAACTTACCCTATTAAATAGAACTAGATGATATCTTCTTTGTTATTTCAGTATTCATAGCATGAATTTTTGAACGTTCCGAAATAGTCATTTAAATATAACTAACAATCAGATAACAGGACAAATGTAAGTGGTGTTTCTAAAGAAAATCTGAAGAGGTTCACAGATTGTGTTAAAGTTAGTTCGTATTAAAAATAGATGGAGATATTGTGTTGATCTTCAACATAGGAATGTGTGATTTTCCAATTATAATTGTCACATATTTTTTTTACAATAGCCAAACCTAAGCCAAACGAGTTACTTGCTGTACTTTCTTTCTTAAATCTTTCAAAAAGGGCAGAAGATTCTATTTTAGGTGGTATACCGGAATTTGAAACACTTACAAATAGATTTGTAGTGAGTATTTCAATATGTCCACCCTCCACGTTGTGCTTTATTGCATTGCTGATTAGATTAGATATAATCATGTCAAACATAAGCGGATTAGCTTCTAATTCGACTTCCAGGGTCGATTTCATTGCTACCGTCAAATTTTTATTTTCGATAAAATCTTCGAAAATCTCTAAATGCTTATCAATTACCTGATTTACTTGAATAAGCTCAGTGTCTCTAAATTGTCTGTTTTCTATTTTAGAAAGAAGAAGTAACGTTTTATTGAGTTTAGACAGTCTCTGCACTGATTGATAAATAGCCCTTATTTGCGACACTTGTACTTTATCAAGATTATCCGATTGAAGTAAAACCTCAGTTTTGGTTTGCATAATTGCCAATGGAGTTTGCATTTCATGAGAAGCATTTTCCGTAAACTCTTTTAAATTATTAAAATCAGAATTGATCTTGGTTGTAAGTTTAGACAATGAGTTGTTAAGTTCTTGAAATTCATCAATGTCTGATTCACGTAAATCCATTGGACGATTGTTTTCAACCGAAAAGTTCTTTAAGGTCTCAAGGTTATGGTAAAAAGGAAACCAAACTTTTCTCATTACGATAGAGTTAACAAAATATACTGTAAGGATCATGATAAAAATAATGATACCTACAGATAATGTTACTCCTAAAATAAAATCTTGATTCCTAACAATAGAACTTCGGGTTATTATTCGGTACGTTTTACCTTGTAAGGTTTCTACTGAAGTAAGTTGCCGGTAAAGTTCATAATTCTCAACATTGTTTACAACCTGATACATCAATGTATCCTTAAAGTATATAGTATCTTTTAGAGGCGTTTTGGATTTGAAATCTTCAACATCAAAAATTGGAAGCGGGTATTCGTATTTGATCTTCCTCGCAATTAGTTCTTTATCCCATAACAATTTTTCATCCTGTTTCTTGCTTACAATGTTTTTGAGTGTAAAATAAACAATAGAGCCCGAAATTATAAAAATTATAACCGAGTAAATAATATGAGTCTTCCGTGTTTTTTCAAATAATTTCACAAATAGAAAGAATTGATCAAGTTGTATTTATTGATTTTTTAAAGCTTGCAGAGAATTTTTTAAAGCCTAACTACTCTATTCAGTAAATTTATAACCAAGACCGTAAATGGTTTGAACATAATCATTTGCGCCACTTGTTTTCAGTTTTTTTCTCAAATTCCGCATATGGGTGTATATAAAATCGAAATTATCGACCATGTCAATATTGTCTCCCCATAAATGTTCAGCGATGGCTTCTTTGGTTAAGACTCTGTTTTTATTCGTAATGAAATAAAGCAGAAGAAAATATTCTTTTTTAGTAAGATCAAGCGCGATATCATTAACAATGGCTGTTTTTGCTACAGGATCAATTTCGATTTCCTTAAAAATAATATTATTATTACCCTCATATTTTCGTCTTCTGAGTAAAGAATTTACTCTCGAATTTAGCTCTGCTAAATGAAAAGGTTTTGTAATATAATCGTCAGCTCCTAAATCAAGACCTTTTAACCTGTCGTCTAAAGAATCCTTTGCAGATACTATCAAAACACCGGTTTCAGGATTTTTTTCCTTTATGAACTTTAATAAATCCAAGCCATTGCCATCCGGTAGGTTGATGTCAAGTATAACAACATCATAATTATAGGAAAGCAGTTTGTCTTCCGCCTCAAAAAAATTTGGAGCAGATTCGCAAACGAAATCTTCATTCTCTAAATACCCGCAAGTCGCATTTAGTAACTCAATCTCATCCTCTACTATCAATAGTTTCATTTCTAATAATTTAAGGTTGTACAAAAATAGTATTTTAATGATATACTATCCCATTTAAATTTGTTTTAACAGATAATTGACAATCTAATATTCATATTTAATCCCCTTTTATGGTGCAATTCACGTTAAAACCATTATCAATCAAATATATTAGGAAATTCACCGTTATTATTCATCGAATGATTACTCAATAATTGTTTGTTGCTATGAATAAGAAAATAATTACCTCAATGCTTTTGTGTGCGTTGTTGTCAAGTGTAATGAGTTATGCTCAAAAGTTTGACGATCTTGACGATGCGCCAGTCGATATTAATTATCTGACAACAAGAAAAATTCCAAAACCCTTGGTTAAGGTTGTTTATGGAAGACCCAAAAAAAATTCAAATATTGTATTTGGAGAACAGGTTCCCTATGGTGAAATCTGGAGAACTGGTGCCAATGAGGCAACCGAAGTAAAGTTCTTTACAGACATGTCATTTGGCAGGAAGCTTGTAAAGGCAGGAACTTATGTTTTACATACGATTCCTGGCGAACAAGAATGGACCATTATACTGAATAGTAATACTGATACTTGGGGTTCCTATTTTTATGATGAGACCAAAGATGTTGTGAGAATTAAAATTCCGGCAACACAAGGCGAAGTGATAGATGTTTTTTCAATTGGATTTAAGGAAAATTTTAAGAGCACTTTTATGGTCTTGGCTTGGGATGATACAAGAATAGATATTCCATTGGCCACCCAAGAAGTGATATTAGCTAAAATTTAATGACTATGAAAACTATGAAAAGGATATATATTACCCTAGGAATAGCTTGTATTAGCACTTTCCTCAATTATACAGATATGAAGGCCCAGGATTTTAAGGACCTTGATGCCAGCCCGCATGATATTGTTTACTTTAGAACTAATAAAATTTCACCACCTAAAATAAAGGTGTTGTACGGAAGACCAAAAAAGAATGGAAGAGAGATATTTGGGAATGTAATTCCATATGGTATGATTTGGAGAGTTGGTGCCAATGAAGCTACAGAAGTTGTATTTTATAATGACGTTGTCTTTGGAGATGACGAAGTGAAAGCAGGAACTTACGTTCTTTATGCAATTCCTGGTCAAAGAGAATGGACCTTAATTTTAAGTTCCAACACCGATGTTTGGGGAACTTACGAATATGAGAAGAAATATGATGTCGCAAGAACAACGGGCAAAGTGTCTAAGGCGGAATTTATCGAGGCCTTCTCGATAGGTTTTAAAGACAAAGGAAAGCACGTTAATATGATTCTGGGCTGGGACACTACTCGTGTAACCGCCCCAATCAAAATACTGTTATAAATCAAAATACTTTCTCCCCGTTTATATAAGTTCCATTTATCTTGATATTTGGAACTTCTTTAATTGGTACCGTCATGATATCCTTATCTAAAATTACAAAATCTGCAAATTTATTGACCTCAATTGAGCCTTTTTCTTTTTCTTCAAAATTAGCATAAGCCGCCCAAATTGTCATTCCCTTGAGGGTTTCTTCTCTGCTCAGTCCGTTTTTTATTTGAAACCCATCATTTGGATAACCTGAAAGGTCTTTTCTTGCTACGGCTGCATAGAAGGTTAACATTGGGTTTACTTTTTCTACTGGAAAATCTGTTCCTAATACAATTCTGCCATTTATTTCTAACAAAGATTTATAAGCATAGGCCCCTTTAATCCTTTCAGCTCCTATTCTGTCTTCAGCCCAATACATATCACTTGTGGCATGGGTAGGTTGAACTGATGGAATAATCTCTGTAAAATAATCAAATTCGTCTGGATCGATAATTTGGGCATGCTCAATTCTCCATCTTCGATTGGTTTGGCTTTTGAGTTCTTTAGCATAGGTCTTTAAAACATATGAATTGGCTGAATCTCCGATAGCATGTGTGTTCATCTGAAACTCAGATTTCGCCAATTTCTTTGCGATTTTTGCTAGGTCATCGAGGCTTGTTACCATGGCCCCAAAATGACCATCTCTATCAGTGTATGGCTTTTTTAAAGCGGCACCTCTTGAGCCAAGGGCTCCATCAGCATAAACTTTAAAGGACCTTACATTAAGTTTATTTGTTTTAGATGTTCCTTTTTTTAAGTAATAGTCAAGATTTTCAGGACTCATACTTATCATGGCATAGACTTTAATTTTTAACTCGTTATTTTGCTGAAGGCTGTCAATGAGTTCAATGGTTTCTCTTTCAAGACCAGCATCAGAAACTGTTGTCAGACCCAACCCCAGGCAATATGAATCAGCATCTTTCAGAGCCTTAATTTTTTTTGAGAGACTATGCTTAGGAGTAATTTTTCTAACCAGTTTCATAGCGTTGTCAACTAAAATACCAGTTATATGATCATTTTTTTTAATGATTTCGCCACCTGACACAATAGTTTTATTATCTATGCCGGCCAAATCAAGAGCTGCTTGATTGACTAAAAGGGCGTGCCCATCAACCCTGGATAAGGCAACCGGAGTATTTGGAAAACGCGCATCCAATTCTTTTTTAGTAGGGTATTCTTTTATTTTCCAGTCGTTTTGATCCCAACCTCTACCAATTATGAAATCCGAGTTCTTATCTTTTTGAAAAGAGACCACTCTTTCAATAATTTCTTCAAAACTGGATGTTCCTCTTAGGTCCACAGTTTGCATAGACAATCCGAGATTATTAAAATGACAATGTGCGTCAATGAGGCCAGGGACTATTGTCTTTCCTTCTAAATCAACTGTGTTTTCTGACCTGAATTGTTGCGAGATTTCTTTAGATGTTCCAATGGCGATAATCAATTTGTCTTTTACAGCGAAAGATTGTGCCTTAGGAGCAGTTTCATTTACAGTGTAAATATTTGCGTTGGTAATGATCAGGTCAGCATTTTTTTGATCAGGGGCGCATGAAATAAGCACAAAAATGCTTATCAGGTATATGAGGGGCTTATACATGATTTAATTTTAAGTAATAATTAAAGAGTAAAGATATGAAAATTAAGATATAATAAGTGCTTTGCACTTTCCTTCTTTAAGTGTAACTTTGCCCACCTGAAAATAATTGATAGAATAGGCCGTTTCATTGGGTCTTAAGTTTTTTATTTTCAGGGATTTGAAAGTGGAAAATCAATTTTTTAAAGTTGATTTTTCTAATATTAAAGAAGGACTGACATTATATAGCGAGGAATGAAATATTACTTTAATGAGATAGAAGCCAAATGGCAGAAATACTGGAGCGACAATCAAACATTTATAGCTGATAATAAAAGCGATAAGGAGAAATTCTATGTTTTGGATATGTTCCCTTATCCCAGCGGTGCTGGATTGCATGTAGGACATCCATTGGGCTATATTGCTTCAGATATTTATGCAAGATTTAAAAGGCATAAAGGTTTTAATGTTCTTCACCCACAGGGTTACGATTCTTTTGGATTACCTGCTGAGCAATATGCCATTCAAACAGGTCAGCATCCTGCCACGACAACTAAAGAGAATATCAAAACTTATAGAAGACAATTGGATCAGATTGGTTTTAGTTTTGATTGGAGTAGGGAAGTAAGGACGTCAGATCCTTCATATTATAAATGGACACAATGGATCTTTATTCAATTATTTGAGTCGTATTATTGTCTTGAGGAGGATAAAGCAAAAGATATTTCTGACTTAGAAAAGACTTTTCAAAAAGAGGGAAATTATGAGGTAAAAGCTGCTTGTGATGACGAGGTTAATATTTTTTCTGCTGAAGAATGGAATTCTTTAAACGAAAGGGATAAAGAAGAGGTTCTCTCGAAATATAGAATGACTTATCTCTCTGAAACCGAAGTGAACTGGTGCCCAGAATTGGGAACTGTGTTGGCAAACGATGAGATTGTGAATGGCGTTTCAGAAAGAGGCGGATTTCAAGTTGTGAGAAAAAAAATGAAACAGTGGTCAATGAGAATTACGGCCTATTCACAGAGGTTACTTGATGGATTGAATACAATAGATTGGCCCCAGCCATTGAAGGATTCTCAAACCAATTGGATTGGAAGGTCAGAAGGAGCCATGGTTAGTTTTCAAATCGATGGTCATAAAGATTCGTTTCAGGTATTCACCACAAGACCTGACACCATATTTGGAGTGTCATTCATGACGCTTGCTCCAGAACATGAACTTGTTTCTAAGATTAGTAGTTCTGAACAGAAGGAAAATGTTGAATCTTATGTTCTTGCTACTGCTAAAAGAAGTGAAAGGGAAAGAATGGCTGATGTCAAATCAATTTCGGGAGTTTTTACAGGAGCTTTTGCTGTTCATCCTTTTACAGGTAAAAAAATTCCTATTTGGATAGGAGATTATGTTTTGGCTGGATATGGCACTGGGGCTGTTATGGCTGTTCCATGTGGCGATCAAAGAGACTATGATTTTGCAAAGCATTTTAATCTGGATATTCCAAATATTTTTGATCAGCTAGACTTGTCTGAAGGAGCATGTGAGGATAAAAATGTTGTTATTGCCAATTCCGATTTTATCTCTGGCTTGAAAGTTAAGGAGGCTATCAGTGCTATTATTTCTGAGTTGGAAAACAAGAAAATTGGTACGGGTAAAGTGAATTATAGATTAAGGGATGCGGTTTTTTCAAGACAGCGTTATTGGGGAGAGCCGTTCCCGGTTTATTATGTCAATGGACTGCCTAAAATGATAGAAAAGGAGCACTTGCCAATTACCCTTCCTGAGGTTGAGAAATACCTCCCCACTGCAGATGGTAAACCCCCATTAGGCAATGCAACTGTATGGGCTTGGAGCACAAAGTCAAATTCTATTGTTTCCAATGACCTTATTGATGATAAATCAATCTTCCCATTAGAATTAAACACAATGCCAGGATGGGCAGGAAGTTCGTGGTACTTTAACCGTTATATGGATGCTTCCAATGAAAATGAATTTTGTGGAAAGGAAGCAATTAATTATTGGAAGGAGGTTGATCTCTATATTGGAGGGAGTGAGCATGCCACCGGTCATTTGTTATATTCCAGATTTTGGCAAAAGTTTCTTTTTGATAAGGGCCTATTGCCTGTAGATGAATATGCAAAAAAATTAATCAACCAAGGGATGATTCTTGGAACTTCAGCTTTTGTTTATAGAAAGGAAGGAGAAAATACTTTTATCTCCCATGGATTGATTGGTAGTGAAAAAGTTCAGCCGATTCATGTCGACGTATCTCTTGTTAATTCTTCAAATGAGCTGGACGTAGAAGGTTTCAAAAATCACGCCTTTAACAAGGATTATTTGGAAGCCTCATTTATATTGGAAGATGGTAAATATGTTGTTGGGCGTGAGGTTGAGAAAATGTCGAAATCTAAATATAACGTTGTTAATCCAGATGATATTTGTAAAGATTATGGGGCAGATACTTTGAGAATGTACGAAATGTTTCTCGGGCCTTTGGAACAGGCAAAGCCTTGGAATACTGCAGGGATTTCTGGTGTGCATGGTTTTTTAAAGCGTCTTTGGAAATTGTTTCATGCTGATGGAAATTTTGCTGTTAGCGAAGAAGCTGCCAGCCCTGATGAATTGAAAATACTACATAAGACTATTAAAAAAGTGGATGAAGATATCGCGAATTTTTCTTTTAATACCTCTGTCAGTTCGTTCATGATTGCTGTTAATGAATTAACATCTCTTAAAACTTCGAAGCGTAGTATTTTAGAACCGTTAGTTGTACTTATTTCACCGTATGCACCGCATATAGCCGAAGAGTTGTGGCAGAAACTGGGCCATAGTGGTTCAATATCAACCGTTGAATTTCCCGTGTTTAATCCAAAATTTTTAGTTGAGAGCAGCAAAACCTATCCAATTTCATTTAATGGAAAAATGAGATTTACAATAGAATTATCCTTGGACCTGGATAAGGCGGCAGTTGAGAAAGCAGTAATGGACGACGAGAGAACTATAAAACAATTGGCAGGAAGAAGCCCTAAAAAAGTTATTGTTGTTCCGGGAAAAATTGTCAATATTGTTGGTTGATTTGTTTTGATAAATTTTTATTTGAGATAATTAAAGTTGATTTTTTAAGATTTTTTTGAAATAAGAAGTTATGAAAATAGGCCTTCCGAAAGAAATAAAAAATAATAATTAGGGTAGACTTATATTGCCTTGATACAAATCTAAATTTCGAAATTGTTAATTATAGTTATCTAATGAGTTTTAGCATAGAGTATATAGGGATCATTGCGGCGATATTGACAACATCAGGTTTTGCCCCTCAGGTCTATAAAAGTTTAAAAACGAAAACGGTTGAAGGCGTTTCTCTATCGATGTATTTGGTGCTTTTTATTGGTATGCTTTTTTGGCTTTATTATGGAATTAGAATGAATAGCATCTCTATTATAATGGCGAATATTGTATCTGGATTACTTGTGTTGATTCAAATAATAGCTAAAATTATCTATTCAAATTCTAAATTGCAATAAATACGGGAAACCAGAAGGAAAGTAAATTTATTTTTAATAGTTTTGTGACAAAATCGAGTGTATGAAGTCAAAATTACTTTATTTATCTTTTTTCCGGAGTACTATAATCCTGATTGTAATTATCTTATCGAGTTTTGAGGGATTTTCCCAAGAGTTATATGTGGGTCCAAATGCAGAATTTCACCTTTCAAATGGACTAGTATTTACAACAAGCAATACTGCCGTACAAGTTGACGAGAATGGTCTTTTTTCAATAGCTTCTGGAAGTAATTGGGGGTCAGATCAAGAATTTGTTGATGGTCGAGTCAAGGCTTATGGTGCAGGTCTCACCTTGTTTCCAACTGGAGACAATGGAGTATATGCACCAGTCCAAATGGATCATAGCGGAGATGCCCTTGCTGAATATGTTAATTCATCTCCTTCAACGGGAAGCAATGGCACTGATGTTGATGCTGTTGGAACAGTTGAATATTGGGAATTGGAAGGAAATGCCGTTGCAACTCTCCCATGGAACGAAAATAGTGATATCACCAATTTAGTGAATAACAATGGAGGTGCTTTAAGTGCTGTTGCCATTGTTGGATTAGATAGTGGTGTTTGGGATTTGGTCAGTGCCTCCCATACATTTACTGTTACTGGAGATTTATTGAATGGTAACGTTACCAGTGATTTGAATATTCCTGTTAGTTTGGATGGATATGGTCAATTTACATTTGGGATAGATCATCAAACCGTTCTTGCAGTAAATGACCTTTTTCAAAGGACCGGAATAAGCTTGGTCTCAAATCCAGTTAAATCTGGTGAGAACGAGATTAGGTTTATGGCATCTGGAGAATTAGTGGATCTAAAAGCAACTATTTTTGATATCAACGGAAGGATGGTAAAATCTTTTGATCAGGTTGATACGTCTTTTGGTGAAGGTAGGCTTCCTAAATCAAATTTGAAAAGTGGTTTGTATTTTGTCAAATTTGAACACGAGGGAAAACAAGGAGTTAAAAAACTATTAATCGAATAATAATCAATTAATCATGAATAAAATTTTTACAACTGTAGTATTTTTAGCGGTATTTACCGCAGGACTAAATGCGCAAGTGGGTATAGGTACAAGTTCTCCTGATGCTTCATCAGCCTTAGATGTAACTTCAACTGACAAAGGCTTTCTAATGCCTAGAATGACGACGGTTCAAAGAGAAGCCATAACGAGTCCGGCTAATGGCTTAATGGTTTTTGATGTAGACACGAATTCTCAATGGACTTATTTTGGAGGTGCCTGGGGCGAGACCAAAGCGGGTGTTGGTAAATTTGTGGACGGCGCAACTGCTGACATAGCCTATTATGAGGGAA
>CAYMKR010000005.1:11457-33269 GCA_964390865.1 uncultured Flavobacteriaceae bacterium
GCAGTTGGTACTTATCCTCAAATTTACAATGCAGGGACAATAAATTACGCTTCAGGTATGATATCCGAAATTTATAATAATGCGGGTACTATCGCAACAGGTAGAGGAATGGATGTGGGTGTGGTCAATGCTGCAAGTGCTACGTTGGGAACCACTTCGTTGGCTTCAATGTTTGCCACAAATAATGGAGCTATTACTACTGATGCATTTGGTTTATTTATCGGAGGGACTGGGTCTGGAACAGTAGGAGGAAATTCTTATGGACTTTATTTGTCAACACCATATGATATTGGAAACGTAGCAGGAATATCTTATGCTTTATACGTGGATAATCCAAGTATTTCCTATGTTGAAGGAAATTTAGGTGTAGGAACAAATGATCCACAACAAAAAGTGCATATCAGTGGCGTATTGCGTCTAGAACCTCAAGCTACTCCACCTGTTGGAAATCTTGGAGATCTTTATTCAGGAACTGATACTAAGTTGTATTTCCACGATGGGATATCCTGGAAAGAAATTCAATTGGTGACGACACCTTAATATTTTGAAAATTATTGAGGTAAATGTATTCAAAGGAAAGAATTTTTATAAATAGTGTATATTTTCTTTGAAATTTAAAAAAAGTTTATAAATTTGTCAGTTCAATATGAGAAATAATACAATTCATACATGGTGGTGGTCTTTACAAAGCGAAAAACTTGTGAAGTAATAATCTGTATGTAAAAATATTAATTAGGCTTGTCTTCACGACAAGCCTTTTTTTTTTAAATTAATTTTAATGAAATATCAGTTAAGCACAAATTTTAAGAAAATTCTTTCCGATACAATTACGCCAGTTAGTATCTATCTTAAAATTAGGGATCGATTTCCAAATAGTATTTTGTTGGAGAGTTCGGATTATCATGGTAATGAAAATAGTTTTTCTTATGTCTGTTGCAACCCAATAGCGAGTATCTCAGTAAAGGATAATCAAGTTGATGAGTCCTTCCCGGATGGAAGTAGCGCGGCTACTCTTTGTGATTCTCCACATGAGATCCCTGAGATGATTCATGGATTTAGTCAGAAATTTGAAACAGAGAATCAAAACTTCAAATTTATTAATAACGGACTTTTTGGCTATATAGGTTATGATGCGGTAAAATATTTTGAGGATATTATCATAGAGAAAAAAGAGGGAGACCTGGATATTCCTGATATTTATTATGCGGTTTATAAAAACATTATAGCGATTAATCATTTTAAAAATGAAGCTTATATTTTTTGTCATTCGAATGATGGGTCTAACAATATTGAGGAAATCCATCAATTGATAGTAAATAGAAATTTTGCTTCCTATTCTTTTCAGAATGTCAATGATGAATCTTCAAATTTATCAGATGATGAATTTAAGGAACACGTTGATTTGGCAAAAAAACATTGTTTTCGGGGTGATGTGTTTCAATTGGTTCTTTCTAGGAGATTTTCTCAAGGTTTCAAGGGAGATGAATTTAATGTATACAGAGCGCTCCGTTCGATCAACCCTTCCCCATATTTGTTCTATTTTGATTATGGAAATTTCAAGATTTTTGGATCTTCACCAGAAGCCCAACTTGTGGTTAATGATGGAAAAGCAGAGATACATCCAATAGCGGGCACATTTAAAAGAACTGGAGATGATGAGAAGGACTTACAGGCTGCAAAGTCTCTAGCAAAAGATGAAAAAGAAAATGCTGAACATGTGATGCTGGTTGACTTGGCCAGAAATGACCTTAGTAGAAATGGGAAACATGTAAAAGTAGAAAAGTATAAGGAAATTCAATTTTTTTCTCATGTGATTCATTTGGTTTCCAAGGTGATTGGGGAAAAATTTAAAGAGGCCATTACTTTTCAAGTTGTAGCGGATACTTTTCCTGCAGGCACATTGTCTGGAGCCCCCAAGCATAGGGCCATGCAGCTCATAGAAAAATATGAAAAGCATAATCGGACGTTTTATGGAGGAGCCATTGGGTTTATGGACTTTGAAGGAAATTTCAATCATGCCATAATTATAAGGTCTTTTTTGAGTAAAAACCACCGTTTACATTATCAGGCTGGAGCAGGAATAGTTTCGAAATCTACGGCTGAAGATGAATTACAAGAAGTTTATAATAAGTTAGGCGCCTTAAAAAAAGCATTGGAACTTGCTGAAAACATATAACAAATGAAACACATATTAGTAATAGATAATTATGATTCGTTCACCTATAATCTTGTGCATTATTTGCAAGATCTGGGTTGCAAGGTTACTGTAAAACGCAATGATAAATTGACGATAGAGGAAGCTGGTGATTTTGATAAGATTCTTTTGTCTCCTGGTCCTGGTATTCCCGATGAAGCAGGCTTGTTAAAACAGATTATCGAAGCCTATGGTGAGACTAAGAGCATTTTAGGTATATGTCTGGGTCAACAGGCAATTGCTGAAGTGTATGGTGGTAGCATTGAAAATTTAAACAAGGTGTATCACGGCGTATCCACATCAATTAAAAGAGTCAATCAGGATGATGTTTTATACAAAGATATTCCAACTGAATTAGAGGTTGGGAGGTATCATTCATGGGTTGTTTCAAAAAATTTACCAGAAGTACTTATCAGTACAGCGATTGATGAAAATGGAGAAATCATGTCCCTAAGACATATTGAACATGATGTACGTGCTGTTCAATATCACCCAGAGTCAATATTGACTCCTGAAGGGAAAAATATACTAAAAAATTGGGTTGAAGCTTAATAGCTTTTATAAAAAATAGTGAAGATGAAAGAAATACTAAATAGACTGATCAATCAAGAAACGATTTCCAAAGACGAAGCGAAGAATGTATTGGTTAATATTTCAAAAGGACTTTATAATACGAGTCAGATCGCTTCTTTTTTGACCGTATATATGATGAGAAGTATATCGATTGAAGAATTAGATGGCTTTCGAGAAGCCTTACTTGAATTATGCCTTGCAATTGATCTTTCTGATTTTAATGCAGTAGATCTTTGCGGGACAGGTGGTGATGGGAAGGATACTTTTAACATTTCGACCCTAGCCTCATTTGTAACAGCTGGAGCTGGTGTTAAGGTGGCAAAACATGGTAATTATGGTGTCTCGTCTTCTTGCGGATCTTCTAATGTTTTGGAACATCTTGGCATTAAATTTTCAAATAAAGAATCATTTTTACAACAATCAATTGACAAGATAGGTATCTGTATTTTACATGCCCCACTATTTCATCCGGCGATGAAAAATGTGGCTCCTATCCGTAAGGAGTTAGGTGTCAAAACCTTTTTTAATATGCTTGGCCCAATGGTGAATCCGTCGTTTCCTAAGAATCAAATGGTCGGTGTTTTTAATTTAGAATTGGCAAGGATGTACGGGTATTTATATCAGACAACAGATAAAAATTATGCCATTCTGCACGACTTGGCAGGTTATGATGAGATTTCTCTAACGGATAGAACCAAAATGATCACAAATCTTGAAGATAAAATGATTCTTCCTGCTGATTTAGGTATTCAAAGCATCACCCAAAGTGACATTTACGGTGGTAAATCGGTTAAAGAAAGTGCTGATATATTTTTAAAAGTATTGGAAGGAGAAGGGACTGAAGCTCAGAATAATGTGGTCTGTGCGAACGCAGGATTGGCTATTTCCATAGTTAATCAAACAAGTCATCAGGTCGGATTTGAGCTCGCCAAGGAGTCCCTACTTGGTAGAAAGGCATTGAATACATTTAAACAATTACGAGATCTTAGTAATTAAAATTATAGAAATTTGAATATTTTAGATAGAATCGTTAAGGATAAAAAACGTGAAGTTGCAGCTAAGAAAGCGGGGCTACCTGTATCTTTTCTATTGGATTCTCCTATGTTTGAAAGAGATGGTATATCTATGTCTGACAGCATTATTAAAGGCAGTGGAATTATTGCTGAATTCAAGAGAAGAAGCCCTTCTAAGCAAGTGATTAATCATAATGACAGTGTGATTGACGTTACAAGTGCATATCAGAAAGCGGGAGCTTCTGCGGTCTCAGTTCTAACAGACACGAAATATTTTGGTGGTTCTTTGGATGACTTGATACAGGCACGTCAACATCTTCAGATACCTGTGCTTAGAAAGGATTTCATTATTGACTCCTACCAAATTTATGAAGCAAAGGCTTTAGGTGCAGATACTATTTTATTGATCGCCGCAATTCTGACACCAAAGGAACTGACTTTATTTTCTGAATTGGCTCATAAACTAGGCCTTGAAGTGTTGCTCGAAGTTCATAATGAAGATGAATTGAAACAATCAAATCTTAAGAATATTGATATGGTAGGTGTAAACAATAGAAATTTGAAAACCTTCGAAGTTAGTCTGGAGCCCAGTAAACAATTAGCAACAATGATATCTAATGAAAAAGTAAAAATATCGGAAAGTGGTATTAGTAGTATTGAGGCTATTCACGCTTTAAAAGAATTTGGTTATAAGGGATTTCTTATTGGTGAGAATTTCATGAGAACCGAAGATCCGGGAAAATCTGCTTCACAATTTATAGCTTCTTTAGGTCATGAAAATTAAGGTGTGTGGAATGAAATATAAGGAAAATATAGAATCGGTTGCGGCTCTTGAGCCGGATTACCTTGGTTTTATTTTTTATGATAGGTCAAAAAGAAATTTTGATGGACACATACCTGACATAGATCAAAAAATTAAAAAAGCAGGAGTTTTTGTAAATGCGTCAAAATTATTTGTCAATGCCATGATTTTGAAACATGATTTGGATGCAGTTCAATTACATGGAGACGAGTCTGTATCGTATTGTCTTAGCCTAAGGGCGGATAATGTATCTGGGTTTGAAATTATTAAAGCTTTTTCGATTTCAGAGAAGTTTGATTTTAAAATTTTGGAGGCATATATGCCTGCCTGTGATTATTTTTTATTTGATACAAAAGGAAAGGAAAGAGGGGGAAACGGAACTTTGTTTGATTGGAAATTATTAAAACAATATGAGCTAAGTAAACCATTTTTTTTAAGTGGAGGGATTGGCCCTGCCGAAACAGGTCAAATTGCCGAATTTTTGAATTCCACTTTGGCATCCAACTGTTATGCCATAGATGTGAATAGCAAGTTTGAGAGTGAACCTGGAATGAAAAATGTTTTGGAGTTGAAGAATTTTATTGAATTAAATGCAAAAGACAAGTAAATGAAAAAATCATATCACGTAGATGAAAAGGGTTATTATGGGATTTTTGGAGGATCATTTGTCCCTGAAATGTTACATCCTAATATGGAAATTTTGCAAAATTCTTATTTGGAGATTATGAATGACCCTTCATTTAAGAAGGAGTTTGATTCGCTATTAAAGGATTATGTAGGAAGACCGTCCCCCTTATACTTAGCCAAAAGATTATCAGAGAAATATGGAGCTAAAATTTATTTAAAGAGAGAAGACCTAAATCATACAGGTGCGCATAAAATAAATAACACAGTAGGCCAGATTTTATTGGCGAAAAGACTGGGTAAGAAAAGAATTATTGCAGAAACTGGTGCGGGTCAACATGGAGTTGCTACTGCAACAGTTTGTGCTTTGGCAGGACTGGAATGCACGGTGTATATGGGAGAAAAAGATATTGCCAGGCAAGCACCGAATGTCGCTAGAATGAAAATGTTAGGAGCTACAGTGGTCCCAGCCATCTCAGGGAGTAAAACTTTGAAAGACGCGACTAATGAGGCCATTAGAGCTTGGATCAATGATCCGGTTGAAATTCATTATATCATTGGATCAGTGGTTGGCTTTCACCCTTATCCTGATATGGTGGCTAGGTTTCAGTCTGTGATTTCTGAGGAAATGAAATGGCAATTACAGGAAAAAGAAAATACGGATTCCCCGGATTATATTGTTGCCTGTGTTGGCGGTGGTAGTAATGCCGCGGGAGCATTCTATCACTACCTTGATCAGGAGGAAGTAAAGCTTATTGCCGTTGAAGCCTCAGGTAAGGGAATCGATTCAGGAGAGTCAGCTGCGACCAGTGTATTAGGTAAAGAAGGGATTATTCATGGAAGTAAGACCTTACTTATGCAAACTCAGGATGGTCAAATCATTGAGCCATACTCGATTTCAGCAGGTTTAGATTACCCAGGTGTGGGCCCTCAGCATGCTCATTTATTTACCTCGGGAAGAGCCCAGTTTCTGGATGCAACGGATGAGGAAGCAATGCAGGCCGGATTGGAATTGTGCAAGTTAGAAGGCATTATTCCAGCTATTGAAACTTCACATGCCTTAGCAGCCTTATCAAAAATGAACTTTAAAAAAGAAGATATAGTTGTTGTAAATCTTTCAGGAAGAGGAGACAAAGACCTTGATACCTATATCAAATATTTCAATTTGTAATTTTTAAAATGAACAAATGAACAGAATTGAGCAAACTTTAGAGGCGCATGGCCCAAAAAGCAGAACACCAAAGAAATTACTATCTATATATTTTACAGCAGGTTATCCCAACTTAGAAGATACCAGTACGGTAATTAAAAAATTAGAGAATTCAGGTGTTGACATGATAGAAATTGGATTGCCATTTTCAGACCCATTGGCGGATGGTCCTACCATTCAGGCTAGTAGCACACAGGCTTTAATAAACGGGATGACCACTGAAAAACTTTTTGATCAGTTGAAGGGGATTCGGGATGAAGTTAAAATACCCTTATTGATTATGGGCTATTTTAATCCGATGCTTCAATATGGAATCGAAGCTTTTTGCAAGAAGTGTTCAGAAATTGGTATTGATGGATTGATCATTCCGGATCTTCCCGTTGATGTTTTTTATGAAGAATATTTACCCACTTTTGAGAAGTATGGATTGTTTAATGTATTCTTAATCACCCCACAAACATCCGATGAGAGAATAAGCTATATTGATGGAATATCTAAAGGTTTTATCTATATGGTTAGCTCAGCAAGTACAACTGGAGCAAAAAACAACTTTGATGAGGTTCAATTGAAATATTTTCGACGAATTAACGATCTTAATCTTAAAACTCCTAGAGTCATAGGTTTTGGCATCTCAAATAGTGAAACTTTTGTTCAGGCCACAGATTATGCAAATGGAGCAATTATAGGATCAGCTTTTGTCAAATTCTTAAAGCATAATTCAATTGATCAGATTCCTGAATTCATAAGAAGTATCCTAAACTCTTAGAATTAACATTTAGGTAATACTTATTTAATTGTTCTTTAATTCAACTAGTTTCCCTTAGATGATAAATACAACTAGTTTTGCTTGTGTTTTATTGAAAATATTGGAAGCTTGGTTTTATTAGGGAAATTGGAATATCGCAAAAAGATATTTATTTATCATCAATTTTTATCGTATTTACAATTCTTGTGCTGCTGTTTCAATACAAGCGAGAGAAGGATTTCAAACTTGATCAGATTGAAATAAGCCTAAATAATATTGCGGAGCTTGCCTATAATTATATTGAAAGAAAAGGGCTTGAAAATGACAAAGATCTTAGCTCACTTGATTCTCTATATCTCTATATACCTGATGATAATATAAGGGTAACCATTCTTAATAAATCAGGGAAAGTGCTTTATGATTCGGAAGTGAAGCAGGTCATGAAAATGGAAAACCATCTGCACAGACCAGAAATACAAAAAGCCATAAAAAACGGGAAAGGGTCAAACATAAGGGAGTCGGCAACCACGGGTTTTGAATATTATTATTATGCTAAAAACTATTCGAATCTGATTGTTAGGACTGCAGCTCATTATAATTTGGAGGTAAAAAACTTTTTAGTCGTTGAGAAATTATTCCTCTTTTATTTGATCACTTTATTCTTGGTGACTTGGTTATTTATTAGTTTAATCACAAAGAATCTCTCAAGTGCTTTATTTAAACTTAAGGATTTTGCTACTCGTCTGAGCCAAGGAGAAGCGATTTCTGAGAAGGTGGAATTCCCTAGAGGCGAATTTGGGGAAATCAGCAAGCAGATTGCCGATATTTATGACAAACTTACCCTGGCAAAAAGCAATATTGAAATTGAAAAAAATAAGTTATACTCACATCTGCATGCATTGAATGAGGGGATAGCTTTTTTTACGCCACAAAAGAAAAAAATTCTAAGGAATAATCATTTTATTCAGTATTTAAATATCATTTCAGACGAAACGAACATTTCGGAAGAACAAATCTTCCAGGTAAAGGAATTTAAAAATTTGAGTGCGTTTTTGGAACAAAACCTAGGAGATGGGGTCCTTATAAAACCGAGTAAATTACCACATATGGAGGAGCTCGTTTATAAGGATAAACGAGCATTTAATATCCATGCCATTATTTTTGCAGATAAAAGTTTTGAGATCGTAATCAGAGATATCACTCAATTTGAAAGGCAAAAGAAAATTAAGGAGGAAATCACTTCAAATATAGCACATGAGTTAAAGACCCCAATCATGATTATATTAGGGTATTTGGAACTTTTAAAAGAGAATAGTATAGAAAAGAATATTCAAAAAAAATATATTGAAAATGCCTATACCCAGTCTGAAAGACTTTCTGATCTGATACAAGATATTTCTATACTTCATAAGATGTCTGAAGCTAAGGAAAGATTTAAGTTTGAGTCAATAAACTTGAACGAATTGATATACGAAGTAAAAGATTCGCTCAATCTTAGTTTGTCAGATAAAGGAATAAGAGTGAACATTAGAATGGCTAAACCGATATTTGTACAGGCAAACAGGTCTTTACTAATAACGGTCTTTCAATTGTTAAAAATGCCATCCAATTACACGGGGGTGAAATAACTGTGGGTAATTTAAAAGATGGGGGAGTGGAGTTTCTTTTTACGGTTTCTAAATCTTAATAACCTGTTATTACTTCATGTTTTTTAATTCAAAACTCATGTACTACTGGTTTTCTGTGTTTAATATTTTAAATCGAACTCAGGTTAATACTTTAGCCTTCTAAATGCGTTTTTGAATTTAGTATCTTTACCGAAAAAGCAATGACAAGTATCAATAAATTCTCGCTGCGGACGCGCATTTTTATAGCAATGATCTTTATCGTTGTTATCGCATCCATTTTGATAGCTGCAGTTACAATTTATCAATATAATGAACAGGCCGAAGAATATCACTACAGAAGGCTTGAAAGGAAGGAAGAAGCTATAAAATCAGCTATTACTTATGAGTTAGAACGGATTACAATCAATGAGTATGAAACGATACTTTTGCCTATTATTCTTGAGAAGAAGCTCTATGAAATTTCGGATATACACAATCTTGATATTAATATTTATGATCTGAAGGGAGAATTACTTGAAAGCTCTTTTGTTGATAATGCCACAGACACTGCAGATGCAAATTTGTCAGAAAACATCATTCAACATCTTATTACTAACCCTGATCACAGACTCGTATTGCAAAAGTCTTCAAATGACGGTAACAAGTTTAAATCTTCATATTCTTATTTGACAGGGTCTCAAAAACAAATTGTTGGGATTATTGGAGTCCCTTACCTTCAGGATAATACTTTTCAGGATAAGGAATTGAGGGAATTTTTAAAAAGATTGTCTTTTGTTTATTTACTGATTCTTTTTATAGCCATTACAATGGCATATTTTCTTTCAAAATACATAACAAAATCTCTTGAAAATGTAAGTAGGAGAATGCGACAAACTACGGTTGAAAGGACTAATGAAAAAATTGTTTTAAACGATGCCAGTCAAGAGATTATCAATCTAGTTGATTCATATAATAGCATGATTGACCAGATTGAGGATTCAGCGGTGAAGCTTGCCCAGAGCGAAAGAAAGCATGCATGGAGAGAAATGGCTCGGCAGGTTGCGCATGAGATTAAAAATCCTTTGACGCCAATGCGATTGACTGTGCAAAGTTTGAATCATGAATTTGATCCTAATGATCCTGATATAAAAGAAAAGATGCATCAATTTTGTGAGTCAATGATACAGCAAATTGACATTATGAGTTCAATTGCATCGGCATTTTCGAATTTTGCGCAAATGCCAAATACCAATAAGGAAAAATTGAATATCGTTGAAGAAGTTAAGAAATCTCTTGATATTTTTCATGAATCCTATATTAGCTACGTTCCTGAGAAAATGGAGATCATCACAAAAATTGATAAAATTCAATTGACAAGAATTTTAACCAATTTAGTGACTAACGCTATTCATGCTTTGCAAAATACAGAGGATCCATATATCAAGGTCAGTATTACTGAAAAAGGGAGAGAGGTAATGATTAAAGTAGAAGATAATGGCATGGGAATAGAAAAATCAGATGCTTCTAAAATATTTGAACCTAAATTTACTACTAAATCAAGCGGTATGGGCCTTGGTCTTCCAATGGTTAAGAACATTGTAGAAGCCTATAACGGAAGCATTACCTTTGTGTCAAAAGTCAATAAGAAAACCGTTTTTTCAGTATCTTTGCCTAAAGAATAACAGCACTAAATTTTATTTTATGTCCTACCAAAATATTGTTATTGAATATGGTGATCATATGGGTTTTATTACCATAGATCGCCCTAAAAAATTAAATGCCTTGAATAAGGCAACTATTAAAGAACTCCATGATGCATTTAAGAAGATGGATCTTGAAGATGAGGTTAGGGTTATAATTATAACGGGTAGCGGTGAAAAGGCATTTGTTGCAGGGGCTGATATTTCTGAATTTGCAGATTTTGACATGACAGAAGGAAAGAAACTATCTAGAAAAGGTCAAGAAAAACTTTTTGATTTTGTTGCTGAATTGTCAACACCCGTGATTGCTGCTGTTAATGGGTTTGCCTTGGGTGGAGGATTAGAATTAGCCATGGCTTGCCATATGAGAGTGGCCAGTACAAATGCTAAGATGGGATTGCCCGAGGTTTCATTAGGACTGATTCCTGGATATGGTGGTACACAAAGACTTCCTCAATTAGTTGGCAAGGGCAAGGCCTTCGAGATGATTACTACAGGAGGTATGATTGGTGCTGAAGATGCCTTCTCACATGGGTTGGTGAACCACGTTGTGCCTCAGGAAGATCTTATTTCATTTTGTGAGGATATGGCTGATAAAATTGCAAGGAATTCTCCTTTGGCTATTGCATCGGCAATTAAGGCTGTAAATGCAAATTTTAAAGATTCAATTAATGGATTTGATGTAGAAATTGATGCTTTCGGTAATTGTTTCGGAACTGATGATTTTCATGAAGGGACTTCTGCATTTTTAGAAAAACGAAAGCCTAATTTTTAAGCTTTGGCTAAGTATTACCGTTCCATTCATCATAGAATTGATCTAAATATTGTTGCATAAATTGATGCCTTTTTTCTGCAAGTTTTCTTCCGGTCACCGTATTCATTTTATCTTTTAATAGCAGCAACTTTTCATAGAAGTGGTTAATTGTAGGTGCCTTACTGTTTTTGTAAGTTTCCTTGTCTTGATCAATTAAAGGTTTAATCGCAGGATCATACAGTGTCCTATTTTTAAATCCACCATAATTAAAAGTCCTTGCAATACCTATAGCCCCAATCGCATCAAGTCGGTCAGCATCTTGTATTACTTTAAGTTCGATGGAGTCAAATTTATCCTTCTTATCCGCCTCAAGACTCGTTTTGAATGAAACATATCGAATAATATTCTCAATATGTAGAATAACTGACTCAGGCACCTGTTGGCCCCTTAAGAAATCAGCAGCTTTTTTTGGGCCTATAGACTCATCACCATCATAAAATTTAGCATCTGCAATATCATGTAAAAGGGAGCCTAATATGACCACAAAAATATCAACTTCTTCACCTTGGGCAATTAGTAAGGCATTTTTATAGACTCTTTCAATATGGAACCAGTCATGTCCACCTTCAGCTCCTTCTAAGGTCTCTTTTACAAAATTTATGGTTGAAGTTATGATTCGTTTTTTATCCATAATGCAAAATATAAAAACCCCTTAATTAAAAGAGGTTTTTAAAAGAATATTTATTTGATTTTCTTACTGAAAAGTTCCTACACATTTTCCTTCAACGCAATCTATACTGCTAGGTGGCATCGCAATAAAACAATCAGATTGGATCATATTTTTTTCATTGTAAGATTTTTCTAACTCATTAAGCGTTTCTATTTTTGCCAGAAAACTGACGATATCAATAGAGTTTGAATAGATCATATACTCCCAGAACCCACCACATGGTTTTGCTCCAACACCAACGCTATAACAGCTAAATTCTTCAGAACAAACGGAAGTGTCAGCTAAAGTCTTGATCTCAACTTTTAGATTTTCAATCACAACTTTATCAGCTTCTTGACGAGTAATATCGCCTGAATCATAACAATAACTGACTAGAAAAGTCAGCAAGAAAAAAAATAATTTCATAAAATGAGATTAACAAAATTCGTCATAGGCACCTGCCAAATTCGCGGCAATCATGTCTGCTGACCTACCTTCAATATGATGTCTTTCAAGCATATGGACCAATTGACCATCCTTAAATAAAGCAATTGATGGTGATGACGGAGGAAAAGGTACCATCATTTCTCTTGCCTTATTAGTTGAATCAACATCAACACCAGCAAAGACAGTTGTTAAATGATCAGGATTTTTGTCTAGTTGCAAGGATGCAATAGCACCTGGTCTTGCTGTTCCTGCTGCACAACCACAAACAGAATTCACCATAACAAGAGTAGTTCCCTTTTTATCCAAAGCATCTTGAACATCTTTTGCTGAATATAACTCTTCGAAACCAGCGCTAACTAATTCTTGGCGCATCGGTTTTACCAATTCTTCTGGATACATAATTTAAATATTTTTTAGTTAAATAATCGAGCTGGCAAAGATAAGCAATGAAAAGATATTAATTACAGGAGTGAGAACAATAGTAATCCCCTATTCCAAAATCAATACATTATAAGCCAGAAAATTTATTTTAAATAGGTGAATAACAAAAGCTTAATGCCTAAGCAGTCATATTTTGTACAATTTGTTAAATCGGAATGATCTAAATAGGATTTCACAAAAAATTAAGGCTTCAATGAAGTGAAAATGTGCCTAGAACTGTATATTTGTGCTTTTAAAATTGATATATGGCAAATTTTTCAAAATGGCTTGGAGCTGGTTTAGGGTGGACCTTTGCAGGACCTATAGGAGGTATTCTAGGTTTCGTAGTTGGTAGTTTTGTTGATGGGTTTTCTGAAACAGAACTCATGGATTTTAAGAATGATTCGAATGAAAAAAAATCAACTCAATCTGGAGATTTTGAAATTAGTTTACTAGTTCTTGCAGCCATAGTGATTAAAGCAGATGGTAATGTGGACAAACGCGAATTGGATTTTGTACGGTCATCTTTCGTAAGTATGTATGGTAAAGAAAGGGCCAACCACGCTTTTAAATTATTCAAAGGTATTATTCAAAACAATAAGATTTCAACAAGACAGGTTTGTTTGCAGATTAATCGACACATGAATCATGCATCAAGATTACAATTACTACATTTTTTGTTTGGGGTTGCTAAATCTGATGGAATCGTAACCGAGAATGAGTTGAATAAGATTAATTCCATTGCAGGTTATATGAACATCAATCCTCATGATTTGGACTCGATAAAGGCCATGTTCTACAATGAAGTTGATAGCGCCTATAAGATTTTAGAAATTGAGAAATCTGTTTCTGATGCTGAGGTGAAAAATGCCTATAGAAAAATGGTAAAAAAATATCATCCAGATAAATTACGAAATTTAGGCCCGGAGCACACCAAAGGTGCCGAGGATAAATTTAGGCAAGTACAAACGGCATATGAGCATATTCAAAAAGAAAGAGGACTTTAGATTGTTCTATTACCATTTGTAATAGGTGGTTGACAATGTCTGATTCAGATACTCAGCTAATAAAGCTGTTTTGAGCCAGTAAATAGATTCCAAGGCTGAAATTTCAGGATGAACCAGGATAAAATAATTTTTTCCGAAAGAATTACCACCTGAATTTGATTTCTCGAGAATTGCTTTAATGGTGTCGCCCTGAAAAACCCAAAATTTTTGTTTTCTCATATTTGTAACTACTTTGAAATCTATACCGTGCAGTTCACCAATAATGGCAAAATCATGATTAGTAGTACTCTCTGAATTTTTTGATTCAAAATCATTTTGATGGATGTTTTTCTTTTTTAATTCATCCAAAAACTCCATCGGACCTTTAGAAGATTTTTGATCAAATTTCGGATATTTAATCAAGACAAATTCACCAATTTTTGAATTTTCATTTGCAATTTCTCCTGAAACGCCTTGGTCCCAATTAACATGTGCAAAATGATCAATCGATAAAGAATGACCCCCATCTTCCGTTTGATACCGATCCAAATCTTTTCCTATTTGACCTTTGCAAAACAAATTAATATTCCAAGAAAATTTACTTTGTTTCGATTTCAACTTAATGTCAAATTTTAGATCGACATTGTTTTTAGTATCCTCTTGACTAAAACCTGAAATCATGGTCAGCATTCCTCTACCAAAATCTCCAAGAACATGTTTTCCTTTTATTTGAGTATGTTTAGGATGAGATCGTGAAAAAGTCACCTTCTTCAATAAAGAATCATTCAAGGTAAATGTCAAGGATTTATTATCAAAACTTTTGACAGAAACTGTATCGTAAACAGCTTCAATATTTTGGGCTGAAATGGCGTGATTGGCCAATAAAAAAAAGCTGAAAAGTACTGTGTATTTATGGGAACGTTTCAAAATAATTATACATCATATTAGTTCTTGATATCAAGACTATCCGTTTTGTCAGTCTCTGTTTTTGCAAACCTGGGCTTTATTACATTCTCAAGAATGCTCCATTTTTCTTCTTTTTCCAGATGGGGATTTCCTAAGATCCATTGGTCGTAAATTTTGTCAAAAGTTCCATCTTGTTTTCTGAAATCTATCCATTTATCAATATATGCTCTCCATACATTATCACGAGCAATCGGAAATACCAGTGAATTATTAATGTGGTAAGGCAGTGGATTTACAACTTTATATCCTGATTTTAAGACAGTTAATGAGGCTGCTCTTTCAGCGCTTGTAAGATGCGCATCGATAACTATTGAATCAGTCAAGATACTATCTTGATTATCCGAGATATGCTCGTTATAATCAAAATAATCTTTGATTTCTCTCACAGGATAGGAACCACCTTTAGGGAAAAAGGATAAAAAATCTTTAGCAATCTCTTTTCGATCTATATATGAAATAGTAAAGGTGTCTAGTTTGGAAGTAATGTTGAAGTTATCAAACATTTTGTTGTCTTTTTTAGTAAGAAGGGCCAATGACACATCCAAATACGGTTTTGATAATTCTAATTCTTCGGCATATCTGCTGGATAAAAAGATATCTGACATTATTATGTCATAGTGATCCTTGTTCATCTCTTCGATTAAATTTCCAGGAACTATTGGAACAAATTCGAGGCTAACGTTAAGATCAGCTGCCAATTGGTGTGCTAAGTCAATGCCATAGCCCACAAGAACACTATCTTTATTAAGAAATGTAAAAGGTGCGGCGTGTTCAAAATACCCAACTCTAATTTTACTTCTCCTTTTAATGCGACTCAAGGTGTTTTCACCTCTCCATTTTGGGTTTGGATTTCTTTTTGTTTCTTCTAAAATAATAAAATCTTGCTGTGGGCTTAACAGTTGAAAATTATTGACAATTTCAAGGTTAGTCGGAATGTTTTTCATACTTGCTTCTAACAAAGATCGAAGGCCAAATATTGAAATTACAGAGGTAATTGAAATAACGACCAATGCTTGAATAAATTTACCTTTATTGAAGTTTAGATATCCTCCACAAGCAGTTATTGTTAATAATGTTAAGGCAATTAAATGAAAGGCTCCTAAAACAACCCGAATACGATCCGTAATCACAGTTGAAACCACAAATAATTGAAAGGTCTCTTTAGGAATTTTTAATAAATCCAGGCTAAAGGGAAGCCCTGTAATAGGAGCAACAAAACTACTGAGAAAAGTAGAACTTAAAAATATGGGATAATCCATAAATTCCATTGCTTCTCCCGTGAACCAGGCCGCAAACGGAACGAATATGAAAATCATAAAAGTACCAAGATTTGGAAATGGATATGCCAAAGGCATGATAATGTCTACTCTATCCTGACCCTCTTTAGTATTATTCTCATCTGATCTAATAATTTCCTTGATGTTCTCAATTAATTGTGGGTAAACAACAATGATTTTCCCTGTGGCAAAAATTGTGATCAATGTTGACCTCGTTATTTTAAAAATGGTTTTAGAAGAATAAGGAGTGAAAATTGAAATTAAATAGGGTAATACCAGAAAGGTTATAAGAATAACTGCTAATAAATACACTAAAAGGTAGCCTTGTAATCTGCTTAAATCAGACCAGCTCAAAGTACTAACAACCCCGGCTCCGATGCTAAAAACACCAATAGGAGTTATTTTTACAATCATTTTATTGACTTGATTTAAACCATCGGTAAGCACATCTATTGGTTTTAAAAGAGCTTCCTTATTAGGAAGTTTCATAACGCCTAACCCGATAAAAATACTGAACAAAACTACTGCCGGGACAACATTGTCGCTCATTGATTCAAAGGGATTTGCCGGAATATATAGTTTGACAAAATCAAAAGGAACACTGGGCTGTATAAAATCAGTACTATAGAAATTTCCACTGGTCCAGGCAGGAAAACTTAGAGGAAGTATGATGAGATAAATTAAACCAATATTTAAGAGTAGAAATAGGAAAATTAAGCCATAACGAATTATTTTCTTTCCGTTATCCATAGAAAGCCTGCCTATGTTCACAATAAGGGAGAACATAATATAAGGCAATACTGTCATTTGCAATAATCCAATAAAGATATCCCCGACTATTCCCAGCCAGGCCACATCTTCGCCAAAAAAAAGTCCAGTAAGAACACCTAAAAGGACACCAAGAAGTACTTTGGTTGAAAGCGATAAGTTTTTCATTTGTACTCTTTAGAATTAATTAAATCATGAAAAATTAAAAGTTGATCTAAATGTAATAAATTTTGAACAACACTTATATCTTCAGTCAGTAATTAATGTTTGAAAAGTAAATTTATCTGCTGTAAACATCATAAAAATAATAGATTGAATATTTTTAATTATGGACTATCTTTGCGGCATGTTAGAAGATAAGAATCAGTCCAAAACCTCCCTTTCTTCTTTGGGAGAATTTAAGTTAATAGAGCATCTTACAAAAGATTCTGTGATCCATCATGAGGATACCGTAAAAGGTGTAGGTGATGATTGTGCGGTGTTAGGAAAAGGAGAGATCCAAACCTTAGTGACGACTGATCTATTGGTTGAAGGGGTTCATTTTGATCTTAGTTATATGCCCTTAAAACATTTGGGTTATAAGGCTGTAATGGTCAATTTATCTGATATATATGCAATGAATGGAATTGCAAAACAAATCACAGTTTCATTGGCAGTTTCTAATAGGTTTCCTTTGGAGGCCTTAGAAGAATTATATGCTGGTATCCATCTTGCATGTAACACATATAACGTTGATCTTGTGGGTGGAGATACGACATCTTCAACCAAAGGCTTACTGATAAGCATTACTGCAATTGGTGAAGCAAAAAAGGATAAAGTTGTATACAGAAATGGGGCAAAGTCAAATGACCTTTTAGTCGTCTCTGGTGATCTGGGAGCAGCCTATTTAGGGCTTCAGGTACTAGAAAGAGAGAAACAGGTTTTTCAGGTCAATCCCAATGCAACGCATGAACTTGATAATTATACCTACTTGGTAGAGCGCCAATTAAAGCCTGAGGCGAGAAAGGATGTAGTAAAATTATTGTCGGATCTTGAAGTTCAACCAACTTCAATGATTGATATTTCTGACGGTCTTTCATCAGAGATCTTGCATTTATGTAAACAATCTAATACCGGATGTCAGGTATATGAGGATAAGATTCCTATGGATCAGCAGGTCATTTCAACCTGTGAGGAATTCAATTTGGATAGCACAACAATTGTTTTAAGTGGGGGTGAGGATTATGAGCTCCTATTTACTGTTAAGCAAGAAGATTTTCTTAAAATTAAGGCAAACCCTAATTTTAGTATTATTGGTCATATGACCCAAGATACGGGAATTGTTCAGCTTGTGACTCGTGGTGGTCAGCAAGTCGATATTGAAGCACAGGGTTGGAACGCTCTTGACTAGTCTATTTTTTTGCTCTTATTTTCCTTGATTTACCATCGTATTTTATGACTGATCTGTAATTGCTATTAAGATTGACTAATGTATTTCCACCTTTATAAATGGTCATCCTAAATTGAAATCTATCATTTTTAGTCGTCGCATTAAATTGCACGGAAATTTGCTGTTTTTTGTCATCAAGGGTCATTTCATAATTATCAATGATTCCAGCGAATTCTATGCTCCCATCATTGGTCTTGGCCGCAGCACCTGAAGTTAGCGTTCCAAAATAAGGAAGGTATATTTCGGCGCTGTCATTCTTTATTCTTAAAAAATTTGAATTAGAACCTAGATTGATTCTTCGCCCTTGTTGGCTCGTTGCCCAATTAGCTTCAAATTCAAAATTTTGACTCTCGATAAGCGTTTTCATGGCTTCATATTCCTTTATGGCTTCCTCGGCTTTGAGTTCTTTTTTAGATTGTGATAAAACAGCAGTGCTGCATAAAATACTTATCAATAAGAAGAGGATTGAATTTTTCATGATGCGTTTATTTTATTCAAAAGAAATGATTCTTTTAAATCTAAGAATTATTTAGAGAAAATAATGACTCTGTCATTCACTTTAACATTTTTAAATTTAAAAACTTTACTTATCCATTCAAATGTTTGCTTTTGATAAATAAAAACATGGGACGGGTCATTTTTGTAATACCAGGATTCAAAATCTATTTCTGAAGTATAAGGATGTGTTTTGCATATTAACTTGCCACCAGGTTTTAATAAGTCAAATAACTTACTGAATTCATTAAATGGCTCAAAAAAATGTTCTATGACTTCACAAGACACAATAAAGTCATAATTTATTTGTAAAATAGATTTATCATTAAAAAAGATAGGGTCATAGGCGAGCACCTCATAACCTTTGTTTTGTAGATGTTTCGAAAGAACAGGAGTATGACCGCAGCCAAAATCAAGACCTAGACTACCAATGGGAAAGTCACTATCAACTTCATCTAGAATTGGACTTATAAACTGATAGTAGCCTGTATCTTCCATGCTGCTAATATGATTCAGATACCTTTTCTTTTCATCTGTTATGCTAAGAAATTGATCCTTATCTCTGTATATGCCAGAACATGCAGAACAAAGTCTAAAAGAGTGTTGAATATTTTGATAAAAAATACTTGATTCACCTTGACATAAAGGACAGGTTGATTTCATGAAATTTAATAATCGAAAATTAAAAGTATCAAAAAACCAAGTTACAGAAAATCTGTAAATACTTGTATCAATTCTTGCTCATTCTCAATATGACTCATGTGGCCATCTTCAAATATTGCGGTTTGAATACTTCCAAACTCTGATTGTTTCAACAGGCTTTCAAAATCTAATGCAGGGTCTTTTCTTCCTATTACCATAAGAATGGGATAATCTCTATTTCTAAGCATGTGACTTCGATCTTTTCTTACTTTCATACCTTCAAGAGAGGCAATGATGCCTTGCTGGCTCATTCCTAATGCGGTTTCGGTAATTTCTTTGATTTCAACCTTAAAAATCTGGCGATTATCAATTGAGAATAAATTTGGTATAGCAATTCTGATGAAGGTTTTGTGATTTTGTTTTACTGCTTTAATTCCGCGATCTCTATTGTGTTTTTTTTCTTCAGTATCGGCAAAAGAAGTCGAATTCATTAAACACAATCCAAGCATCATTTCTGGAAATAATTCAGCAAAAGCTAATGCAATATAACCTCCCATGCTATGGCCAACAATAGTGCACTGACTTACTTTAAGCTCCACTAATAAAAATTTCAGCATTTGAGCTTGTTGCTCCATACCATGGATATAGCCTAGGTTGTCAGTTTTTCCATGACCCATAAGATCAAGGCAAATAATACGGTGGCTTTTAGCTAGGGGTTTTACAATTCTATTCCACATGCTAAGATCTTCCAAGAATCCATGTAAAAGTACTAAAGCAGGTCCTTTTCCATGATCAGTGTAATGTAGCGTGGCATTTTTATAAAGTAGATTTGGCATAAAGATGGAATTGCCTTGCTAATTTACTATATTTATAACATTCAGAATCCATGAACAGGACCAAACAAATTTTTATTTTAGGCTTTGCCATTTTCGCATCTTTCTTTGGTGCTGGAAACTTAATTCTTCCTCCGCTCCTCGGTTTCAAGGCTGGTGCAGATTGGTGGTTAGTAGCCATTGGTTTTCTCATCTCATCAACGCTTATCCCATTGCTTGCCTTGCTAGGTCATGCTAAGTTACAAGGAACTATGCTAGATTTTGGAAAAAAAGTGTCTCCGTGGTTTGCGATGATATTTAGTATATCGGTGTATATCATTGCCATTGTATTAGCTTGCCCTAGAACCGCAGCAGTTACCCATGAAATGGCAATTACACCTTATTTTGAGGTAAATTCCTTGATTACAAGCGCCCTGTATTTTACAATGGTTTTTCTATTCGCGATTAACCGAGGAAAAGTAATGGACTTGTTAGGAAAGTATTTGACGCCCTTAATTGTAATCATTTTGTTAGTGATTATTGTAATCGGTGTTTTTAGTCCTTCAACGACAATGCTGGTAAGTCAATATCAAAGCCCAATAATAAAAGGGTTTTTGGAAGGGTATCAAACCTATGATGCAATTGCCGGTTTATTATTAGGAGGTGTAATGGTTGTGACAGTGAATAATTTTGAATGGGATATTGATGTCAGTGACAAGAAAATTATCATCATTCGTTCAGGTCTAATTGCCTTGACGGGATTGCTTATAATCTATGTAGGTTTAATTTCTTTAGGCGCAAAATATAACATGGAATTTTCATCTGAAATTAGCAGAACTCAATTGTTAAGAGCTTTAGCTATCAGATCTTTAGGGGGTTTTGGGACGTCCTTCTTGGCTATTTTGGTTTCTCTTGCTTGTTTTACCACAGCTACTGGTATAGTGGTTGGAACTGCAGATTTTTTTAAAGGTCTTTTTAATGATTCAAAACAGGTATACATTATGGCAGCGGCCATTTCTTCGATTATTGGAATTATTGTCGGCCAATTTGAAGTGAAATTCATTATTGATCTGGCCGTTTACGCTTTAATGTTTATCTACCCAATTGGAATATCATTGATTATATTGAATTTATTTCCAGAAAAATATGCCAGCCCAACCGTTTTTAGAGTAGTTGTAGGACTAGCATTTTTATTCAGTATTCCAGACTTTTTAAAATTCTTGATCCCAATAGAAAAATTAGAATATGTATATAGCATAATTCCATTCTCTAATGATGGATTGGGCTGGATGATTCCTTCTGTGATTGGTTTTTTGGTGGTTAATGCTATTACTTTTTTGAAAAGGAAAGAAGCTGTTGATACCTAATTCAATTTTGTTTTTTATTAGAAGAAAGATTCGTGAAATAATATCTTTTGTTCGTTTTTGACGCGCCAAAAAGAACCAAACCCGCCTGCCTGCGAGGCAGGAACCACCTTCACTGCACAAGGCAATTACTCATCCCTTTGATATTGTTATACGTATTCGTGATGTGCTTCGCAGTTGCTGCGCACCATTCACTCCCGAAACTTCATGCTTGTTCTCCCCTGCCTGTATTCTATGGTTAAAAAAAATATTTTTGATCAAATTTTTCAATAATT
>CAYMKR010000006.1:0-30140 GCA_964390865.1 uncultured Flavobacteriaceae bacterium
AATAGGTAATCCTTCTACCGTGTTTGTCAATTAATTTATCCATTTATTATTTATGAGGATTGGTGCTAAATTTACGAAAATGACCGCAATACATGGCTTTATTGTCATAAAAGTAATTTGTACAAAAGTCTTAATGAGGTAGTTTATGTTTAACTGAATGGTACAAGAATGCCCCAAGATGAGCGCCAAAAAGCACAACTAAAATTGAGACAACACCTTTGCCAAGAAGGATGTACATAGGCCCGGGGCAAGAGCCACCTAAAGCCCATCCAAGCCCAAATATAATTCCTCCAATAAGGTTTCTGGAGATACCTTTTTTCTTTGGTGCAACAACAATAGGAGTTCCGTATAATGTTTTAAGTGTTCCATTTTTGAACAAATACATCAAAACAATTCCGATAGCTACAGCAGAACCAATAACTCCATACATGTGAAATGATTGTAATTTAAACATTTCATAAATCCTAAACCAAGAGATCACTTCGGCCTTACTCAATGTAATTCCGAACAAAATCCCTACCAGTAAATATTTTATATATTTCATTTGTTTGCTTCTAAAAAATATAGGGTAAAATAAGCCATGTCATGATCAAGCCACCAATAAAAAATCCTCCAACGGCGATAAAAGACTCCATAGATAAACTACTTAATCCTACAATCCCATGACCCGATGTGCATCCTCCAGCATATCTTGACCCAAATCCGACCAAAACACCAGCGATAAGAAGGATAAAAAATCCCTTAATAGAAAGCATGGCTTCCATACTAAAGATTTCATCTGGAAGATAAGAGGTTCCAGCATTTTCAATACCTATTTCAGCCAAATCTTTTACTGTCTCTGTATTGATAGCAACAGTATCATAAGGAGTCAGCCATTGATCTGAAATAAAGCCTCCTGCAATTAATCCCACAACAAAAACCAAATTCCATTTGTTCTTCCTCCAATCAAATTTGAAGAAATCCACAAATTTACCTGCTCCTCCCATGGCACAAACTGTCTCAAGATTTGATGACACGCCAAATTTCTTTCCAAAGAAAAACATCAGAAACATACAAAAGGCGATTAATGGTCCAGCCACATACCATGCCCAAGGTTGTAAAATAAAATCCATAATATTTTTATCTTAATTTGTAAATTTAATTTATTGTCCTTCGAACCAGGTAACAATTGTTACAATCTAAAAGTCCAAAATCTCAATCTTGTTCCTAAACAACTTAATTTTTCCTTCATTCTCAAGTTGTTTAAGCAATCGCGAAACAACAACACGGGAAGTGTTTAAATCTACCGCGATTTCTTGATGAGTAGTTGCTAATTCAGTACTTCTCATAATTTGAACTTTATCTATGAGGTATTTAAATAATCGTTCATCCATTTTCATAAAAGCCAAGGTGTCAATGGCTTCCAGCATTTCATTCAGTCGAATATCATAACTGTCAATTACAAAACGTCTCCAAGATGGGTATATAATCATCCATTCTTCAAGTTTTTCAACAGGGATAAAAATCAGTTCAGAATCTTTTTCTGCAATTCCACGAACCTTGCTTTTGTGGCTTTGAATACCACTCCCAAATGTAATGGTGCAAGTGTCACCTCTTTCAAGAAAATAAAGCACTATTTCATCACCTTTTTTAGTTTCCCGACTAATTTTAATAGCTCCCGTAAGAATCAATGGAATATGATGAAACGTATCCCCTATATCAAGCAATAGTTCATTTTCCTTTACTTTTTTATAAGTGCCTACTCTTTCGATTTCATCAAGTAATTCTTTTTCAAAAACTACACTGTAGTATTCTTCGAGTTTTTCTCTGATCATTTTTCAAGTGTTTAGAGGTACAATTTATGAATTATCCCCAAGTTGCAGCTCAATATAATCTAAAATAATTTTTGTGGCACCTAGGTTGTTTTTGATGAAATCACCAGCAATACTACCAATTTTTAAGCGGAGACTTTCATTCGTATTTAGATCATTTAGATGATCAAATAACTGACTTTCATCCTTAGCCACCAAACAACCTTTAAGAGTGACAAGTTCTTTTGCTTCTTCAAATTTATCATAAATAGGACCAATCACCAAAGGAGTACTATAAACAGCAGGTTCTAGTACATTGTGAATACCTTCTTTACCAAAACCTCCTCCAACATAAGTCACATCGGCATAATTGTAAATTTTTGTCAAAATACCGATTGTATCGACAATAAAGACTTTAGCATTTTTATCTATTTTACCTTCTGAGAATAAAACGGTTTTAAGATGGATGTCCTTCTTAAGTTTTTGGATTTCTTTTGGGTTGATATTATGGGGAGCGATAATACATCTAAAGTTTTCAGCCTGCTTCATATTCAGGAAATTAGTGAGATATGATTCATCAATTGGCCAAGTACTGCCTGCCACAAGCACTTGGGTATCCTTTACAAATTCTTCAAGAAAATCAAGCCGGTTATCTTGCCCTAAAATGTTAGAGACACTATCAAACCGTGTATCTCCACTTATTGTAATATTGTTAATTCCAATGCTATTCAAAAGTTTTTGAGAGCTTTCGTTTTGGAGAAAAAAATGAGAAAATGATCCAAGCGATCTTCTCATCCAACCACCATAGGATTTAAAAAATATTTGATCTTCTCTGAAAATCCCAGAAATTAAAATTGTTGGGATTGAATTTTTTTTCAGTTCATCTAAAAGGTTAGGCCAAAATTCGTATTTCACAAAAATCGCCAATGAGGGATTCAACAGTTTAATAAATTTTTTGACATTTCTTACTGTATCTAAAGGAAGATAAACCACAATATCGACTTCTTCATAGTTTTTCCTTACTTCATATCCTGACGGAGAAAAGAAGGATAGCACTATTTTATGAGAAGGATTAGATTTTCGTAATTTCTCTATAATTGGCCTGCCTTGTTCAAATTCACCTAGGGAAGCGCAATGAATCCAAATAACTTTATCATTTGACTGTATTTGGGACTGCAATTTTGAAAATGTATGTCTACGCCCATCAACGAATAAGGCTAATTTTTTATCAAAAACTGCGAGAATTTTAAGTATGATTCCAACCAAGGAAATCGTAAAATTATATAGGTATTTCATTTATCAGCTAAATTATAAATTTACTGTAAGAGCGGGCAAAATATTTGTATTTTTGTCAGGCTAAATGGTGAAATAAGAATTTAAATTGACCAAAATGAAGAAAATCCAAATGGTTGACTTGCAAAGTCAATATGAAAAAATCAAACCTGAAATAGATAAAGCTATCAATGAAGTTGTTACATCTGCCGCTTTTATTAATGGCCCTGAAGTGAAAAAATTTCAGTCTGAACTTGAGGATTATTTGGGCATTAAACACGTTATTCCTTGCGCAAATGGCACTGATGCTTTGCAAATTGCTATGATGGGTCTTGGTTTGGAACAAGGTGATGAGGTGATTACTGCTGATTTCACATTTGCTGCAACCGTAGAGGTAATTGCTTTACTTAAATTGACCCCTGTATTAGTTGATGTAGATCCTAAAAGTTTTAATATAGACTTAGAGGCGCTTGAAAAAGCTATAACTCCTAAAACGAAGGCAATTGTGCCAGTTCATTTGTTTGGACAATGTGCCAATATGGAGGCTATTTTAAAAATTGCAGAAAAACACAATTTGCATGTGATTGAAGATACTGCACAGGCTATTGGTGCAGATTTCACCTTTAGCGATGGAACTACAAAAAAGGCGGGAACTATTGGCATAGTAGGGACAACTTCTTTTTTCCCATCTAAGAACTTAGGTTGTTATGGAGATGGCGGTGCAATTTTTACAAATGACGATGAAATTGCCCATATCATAAGAGGCATGGTTAATCATGGGATGTACAAAAGGTATTATCATGATGTGGTTGGAGTGAATTCAAGATTAGATAGTATTCAGGCAGCAGTTTTAAGGTTGAAATTGCCTCATTTGGACGATTATTGTTCAGCAAGAAGAAATGCCGCTAGATACTATAATAATGGTTTTAAGAGTAATCAAAATATCGTAACTCCTGTAACTGAAAAATGTGGTGAAATCTGTGACACTTGTAACTGTCATGTATTTCATCAGTATACTTTAAAAATTACCAATGGAAAGAGAGATGCACTTCATCAACATTTGATGGATAAAGGGATTCCAAATGCCATATACTATCCAGTTCCTCTTCATAGTCAAAAAGCTTATGTGGATGATCGCTATAAAGAAGCGCAATTTGAGGTAACTAATGATTTGGTAAATACGGTAATTTCATTACCAATGCATACTGAATTGGAAGAGGCTCAACAGGATTTAATTATTCAAACTATTATGGATTTTGTAGGATAGTTCATAGTGTTGATTTAATCGGTCGCATTAATTAAAACAAATTGAGATGAAAGGAAATAAGATACTTGTTACTGGGGGTTTGGGCTTTATTGGTTCTCATACAGTGGTTGAATTACAGAATGAAGGGTATGATGTGATCATCATCGATGATCTTTCAAATACGAGAGAAGAGGTTCTTGACGGAATTACGGAAATAACGAATATTCGCCCAGAATTTGTGAAAATGGACTTGAAGGAAAAGGAAGCAGTTGCTTCTTTTTTTAAAGAACATAAAATTGACGGAGTCATTCATTTTGCGGCATCCAAAGCTGTTGGGGAAAGTGTAGAAAATCCATTAAAATATTATGAAAATAATATTTCAACGCTTGTTTATCTGCTCAAAAGCATGTCTGACAACAAGGTTCCTCATTTAATTTTCAGCTCTTCTTGCACAGTATACGGGCAGGCTGATGAATTACCTATAACTGAAAATGCACCGGTAAAAAGAGCAGAATCGCCCTATGGAAACACAAAACAAATTGGGGAAGAAATCATTCAGGATGTAACTAAGGTAGAGGATATTACGGCAATAGCCTTGAGATACTTTAACCCGATTGGGGCACATGAAAGTATTCTTATTGGAGAGTTACCAATTGGTGTTCCTCAAAACCTTATCCCTTTTGTTACGCAAACGGCTGCGGGTTTAAGAGAAGAATTATCAGTGTTTGGAGATGATTATCCAACTCCTGATGGCACTGCAGTTAGAGACTATATCCATGTAGTTGATTTAGCAAAGGCCCATATTTGCGCTTTACAAAGGTTATTGAATGCGAAGAATAAATCTAAAATGGAATATTTTAACGTAGGCACCGGAACAGGGAGTTCGGTTTTAGACGTTATAAATGTCTTTCAAAAAGTGAATGAAACGGATTTGAAATATAAGATTGTTAATAGAAGAGAAGGAGACATTACCGCTGCCTATGCAAATACAAAATTAGCAAATGAAGAACTGGGTTGGAAGGCTGAGCTAGGGCTTGAGCAGGCTTTGAGTTCGGCATGGAAATGGCAGTTGAAACAAGGATAATTGACCTTACAATTAAATTCTATTTTTAAGAGATGACACAAACGAATAAAAATATATTGATTACAGGAGGCGCTGGATTTATTGGATCTCATGTACTTCGTCTATTTGTTTCAAAATATCCGGACTATAACATTTATAATCTGGATGCCCTGACTTATGCAGGAAATCTTGAAAACATTAAAGACCTTGAATCGAATAATAACTATCATTTTATTAAGGCAGATATTAAAGATGCCGATGTTTTGAAAGAACTGTTTTTGGAACACGAATTTGACGCAGTAATTCATTTGGCGGCAGAAAGTCATGTAGATCGGTCAATCACTAATCCGAACGATTTTATAGAAACAAATGTTTTAGGAACAGCGAATCTTTTAAATGCATTCCGTGAAGTACATAGTGATGACTTCAATGGAAAATTGTTTTATCATGTTTCTACGGATGAGGTTTATGGTTCTTTAGGAAAGACAGGACTTTTTACAGAAACAACTTCCTATGACCCTCAGTCACCGTATGCATCCTCTAAAGCAGCATCTGATCATATTGTGCGGGCTTACGGCAATACGTATGGCTTACCTTTTGTCATTAGTAATTGTTCTAATAACTACGGAGGGAATCAATTTCCGGAAAAACTAATTCCTCTTTTTATCAATAATATCAAACAATCCAAACCACTTCCTGTTTACGGAGATGGTAATTACACACGTGATTGGCTTTATGTTGAAGACCATGCGATAGCTATTGATGAAATATTTCATAAAGGTATCATTGGAGAAACCTATAATATTGGTGGATTTAATGAATGGACAAATTTGAATTTGATTAAACTTATGTGCCAGTTAATGGATGATAAGTTAGATCGCGCAAAGGGAAGTTCTGAGCAATTGATTACCTATGTAAAAGATAGAGCAGGGCACGATAGAAGATATGCCATTGATGCCAGTAAAATCAATAAGGAGTTAGGATGGAAACCTAGTGTAACCTTTGAAGAGGGGCTTGAAAAGACATTAGATTGGTATTTAGCCAATGATGAATGGCTTAAAAATGTCACTTCAGGATCTTATCAAGACTACTACGAGAAAATGTATAATTAGGATTTTCTAGAAATCAAATTTATATTTTACGCCACCGAATACTTGCAAGCCTTGGACTTTGAAATTTGTATAAACTTGATAATTACCGCTTAGGATGTTATTGACATTGACAAAGATGTCAAATTTATCATCTATGTTATATACCCCATTCAGGTTTATGTCAAAATAAGCAGCATTAGTAACTCTGATATTTGTATCTGGAATAATTGATAATTCATCTTTTCTGTCTGATGAAAAGAATAAATCTGCACCAGCGCTCCATTTTTTTCTGGTGTATTTGGCCAGCAGCGTGGTTGTCATAAGCGGAAGGTTCCATGCTTGTTCCTCATTTTTCAAACTATAAGAATTAAAATCTAGATTTCCTCCAAATTTGAATTCTTTCCAAAGGTCAAAAATTATTTCTGCATTAAAATAGATCGTATTTACATCATCATAAATTACTTGAAAAGAATTACCCGCCTCATAACCTTCTGTTACTTCATTGCTTCCATCCGTAAGTGATGGGTTTAACTTATAGAGAGGCTTGTCTTTTTCGCTTATATAAGCTGCTTTAACATTGAAACGAATCTTAGAATTTAAAAGCCCCTTGATCCCGGCATAGGCATTATATTGCTGATTTGTCCTTTGGATGTACAAGGTTGGGGAAACAAAAGGGTTTTCATAAACAAAATTTTCGTAGCTATTTTGTTGTAAATCTCCAATTACACCTGCATAAGCAATCAAGGCCTCTTCACTTATGTTATAGGAAGCAGTAATGTTTGGATAGAAGTAGAATTTACTTCCATCAAAATTATTAGTGATGCTATAATAAAGTCGCGCCCCTAAATTCAATGTTAGGTTATCTCGTAGAACCTCAAAATTAGGGCTAAAACCAATATTGAAATAAGTATAAGTCAGCTTATCAGTTTGAAAAAAATCGTTTTCAAATTTTCCATTTAACAATTCAAAACTAATTTCAGAGTACATTAACTCTCTTCCAATCGGAAAATCTATAACGGAATTAATCTCAAGATGATTTTCTCCACTTTTAAATTTATCTGAAAACCGGTTAAAAGAAAGATCTCCAGTATGTATCAGTGAATCAAAGAATTCGATTTCACCACTTAGTGAAATATTAGTATAAGACTGTCTTTCTTCGATTGAATTTATCGTGAGTTCAGAATAATCAATTTCATCAGATAAACCATACCAGTTGGTTGATAGAGATTCGAAACCACCTTTAACTTTCCAATCAAACATTCTTTCAGATTGTTTGTAATAAAGATCCACATCAAGATCTTTGAAATCGTCGTTTAGCAACAAACCATCAATACCACCTCCAGAGGAGTGATAATTTAAAAACCCGCCGAAATCATTGTAATTTGAGGAATTACTATGGGCAAAAATTTCTACTATTGGAGTGCTATAATTACCATATCCAGCTGATATAAAATTGTTATAAAACCTTTCCTTCGGTATCCTTTTAAGTGTCTTAGCCTTACCTTTTGCAGGGGTAAATGTTGAAGCCACCGGTATTGAATTTATCGAATAACTTATTTCTTTTTTACCTCCTAAATCTACACTGTCTATTTCGGGTTCAACGTTTATTTTAAATGCTTCAGAAACCGTTGGAGAAAATGGCTTTACGACATTAATTTCTTCGGTAGCGATCCTTTCTTTTTTCTTTTTTTGAGAAAAAGCCAGGCTACTCATCATTAGCAGTAAAAAGAATATTTTGTATCTATTCATTTGTTTAAATCCTGTTTGTCTTATCCTTTTTCGATAATAACCGATGAATTGGTTTTTGATTCCTTAGTTTTTATCAGGTTCAATTCAGTTCTTGCTGATTTAACAAGATCCTCATATTCAGAAAATTTCTGAATCACACTTTCAAGTATATAAGTAGCCTGATATGCATCCTCAAGCTCATAAAAGTTCTTAGCCATAATAATCAATCCTTTACCTCCCCAATAGCGATATGGTGAAAATTCAGAGGCCAGTTTTTGTACTGAAACATTAGACAGTTTATAATTCCCTTCTTCGTTTAAAAAGAAAGCGTCATAATAAACAGCTTCTGCTTTTAATTCGCCAGAGGCAGATTCTTCTACTACTTTAAAAGCATCCTGAGCCTTTAGTAAATCGCCTGTTTCAAAGGCTGATCTTGCAATAATAATTTGAGCATCTGATAGTATTTTCGGTTCCAATTTAGGATGTTCTATAACTTTATCTGCATATTCTTCTGCCAAGTCGAAATTTTTAAGAGCATAATTCCCCTTCATAAGATTGCTCCGAGCAAATAGGATGTTTTGCTCCGTTTCAGCTTCTTTTTCTAATCTAGAAAGGAGTATTAGAGCTTGCTCCCAATTCTCTTGCTCCAAATAATAATAGGCTACATTCACCAAAGATTTTTCTGTATATTGATTTTTGTCTTTATCTAGAATAAATTGATAATATGGTACAGCTTTTTCAAGTTGATCCGTCCTGTTTAAAGCATCTGCCAGGAAGAAATTTGCAGTGAGAGCATTTGATCCTGAAGGAAACCTCTCCTGATACTTTTGAAACGACACAATGGCTTTTTCTAGATTATTTGTTAAATAAAATTGTTCGGCTGAAGCGAACATGGTATTTTCAATTTCTTCATCAGTGACATTGACAAAATCTACATTTCTAATGAATCTTTCGTACTCATCAACACGACCTTGCTGTATATAGATTTGTTTGGCATTGGCAATGGCCTCTTTGGCTTCATCAGTGCCTGGATAAGTACTTACTACTTTTTTATATTTTTCAAGAGCCAGATCATTTTTATCGGAATTGAAATAAACGAGGCCTTGTTTTAATAAAGATTTTGAAACTAATGAGCTCATTCTGTAATTGATAACAACTTCGTCATAAGCATTTAAGGCTTCTGTATTTTTGCTCAATTTTACATAAGAATTGCCAAGTTCATAAAATGCATCATCACGTAAAGTAGATTTAAGATTCGCTCCTGTAAAGCCAATTAATGCGTTTATTTTTTTATCGGTTTCTCCCATGTATCCATAGCAAAAGGCGATCTGTAATTGTGCATAATCAACATCAGTCTGGTTGGCGTCTATAACTTTTTCATAGGCCGGGATTGCTTTAAAATAGCTACTCAAGGCAAAAAAACAATCCCCAAGTCTTAAGTAACTGTCTCTAACTAATTCTTGATCTATCGATACAGCCAAAAACTCATTAAAGTGACCTCCAGCTTGATTGTAATCTTTCATCTGGAAATAGGTATAGGCCATGTTGTAGAGTACTGTTGTGAATTCCTTGGTCTCTTTGGCCTCAGTCATAGCTGAAAATGCCTGAAAACTAGATAGGGCTTCTTCATATTTTTTTAATCTGTATAATGATTCCCCTTTCCAAAATAACGATCGTGCCTCATAAACTGAATTCGATGAAGTTTCTAAGGCAAGGTTAAAGTTTTCAATCGCCTTTTCAAATTGTTGGTCTTTAAAAAGCTGTATACCGTATAAGAATGCTACTTTATGATAAGCATCATTATTTTCTGAGTCAGCATTTTTAAGATATGTTAAAGCTCCTTCAAAATCATTTGCTGATATATAAGCACTGATTAGATAGTCTTTTACTTCAGCCTGATCAATTTCTTCAGGGTAAGCTTCCAAATATTCTTGTATTACTTCTGCTACGCTTTTGTAAGGATTGCCTATTTCATAGCTAAGTTTTGCATAATTTAACCAGGCATCTTTTTTAATTTCTGCATTAAAATCCATTTGTTTGGCATTTCGAAAGGCATTTAAGGCTTCTTGCTTTCTGTCACTTTTTAAGTAACATTCTGCCAAATGGTAATAGGCATTTTGTGAAACTCCGTTATTACCATCAATGATTTTAGAAAACGAGAGAACGGCTTCGTCATAATCTTGTTGCTGATAATATGCATAGCCTAAAAGGTAATAATCTGTATTGTTCCATTTTCCTTTCTTCCCTTTATAATCAAGAAGATAGGCTGTGGCTTTTTCAAATTCATTCAGATTAAAATAACTCTCCCCGATGATTTTTGACAATTCAGATTGTTGAATACCATTAGATTTTTCTAAAAGGGGTAAAGCTGCATCAATTGCTTCTTGAAATTTGCCCGTCTTAAATTTAATATTTGCCATATAATATGGAATATCGTCATCAAACCCCTTATTGTCTGCTACTTGGTTTAAGTACTTGTCGGCTTCGGAATAATCGTCATCCTGATAGGCCATATAACCATAATAATACTTGGCCTGAGCTCCATATTTATCTGAATCCAGGAGCTTTGAAAAATACTTTCGTGAATTGGCAAAACTACCTACTGCAAACAGGGCATATCCCTTTTTGAAATTAAACTCGTCCTGACTGTATAAGGTTAGATTATTTTCATTGATTTTATTAAACCATTTTAAGGCGTAGGCATAACTGCGATTGTTAAAATAATAGTCACCTACTTCTAAAAAAGCTGTATTTCTTTTTGTACTTGTTGGAAACTTTTCGAAAAAAGTATTCATTAGGTCATCAGCATTTTTCTGTTTTAGTCGAATAGCACAAAAAGCTTCAAAATAGTAAGATCTGGCCTTTAATTCTGAGGCTTCATCAAAGCTATTTTTTATTTTTTCAAATACTAATTGAGAGGCTACGTAGTCTTTATTTGAATAGAGACTCACGGCATGATTAAATTCCACAAGGTCATGTGTGTAGATAATCGATTTCTGTGCATGGGTTTGAAAAACAGAAAAAAACGTGAAAAAAATGAATACTTTAAGTAACTTCATTGAATGGAATCCGTTATAAAAAATCAAAAATACTATATAGATTAGTTAGCTAACGTCAAATAAGAAATAAATTGTCAAATTGTTGATTAGTTAAACAGATTGTTGAAAAGTCGTCGTTTTTTCTTAATGTGTTATGTCATTCTTCAAGAAGATCTTTCATGAATTGATTAAAGTCATCAACAAATTCCTCATAGTGAACCCCGGTGGCAGGTCCTGAAAACCCAGTATGTATTCTTCTGACCTTTCCCTGCTTGTCAATTACTATTGAAGTGGGAAAAGACATGACTTTATTAAGCATCGGTAAAGATTCTGAAGCTGATTTTGTAGACGAAGTACCAGCAATTACGAAATCATATGGCACATTTAATTTTTCTTTCATGCTTAACACCCTATCACGGGCATAAACAAATTCAGGTTTGATCTCATATGCCAGGCCAATAATTTCGACCCCTTTAGACTGATTTTTGTTATACCAATCTGTTAGAAACCTGGTTTCATCCATGCAATTCGGGCACCAAGTACCTAAAATTTGAAGAATGAGAACTTTGTCTTTATATTTTTTATCGGTAGGAGAAACTAGATTTCCATCGAGGTCTGGGAATGAAAAATCAATTTTATCGTAACCTTCTTTTAAGTAAGTCAAACTATTAGGATCTGGTAAGGCAACGGTATCATTTTTAATTGATACAAACGTCTTATAGCTTGTCTTACCTGACCAATATTCTCCCTTTAAAATAGTATCATTTTCTTTATAGGCACGAAATTTATAAATATGATTTCCGTCAAAAGTAAATAGATACATGGTGTCTTTTACCGTATATCCATCTAAATACCTATAATCCCCGGTTTTGGTAAGAAATGTTCCTCTAAAGGATTCACCTTCCTTTTTGAAAATTCCTATGGCTGATGTTTCTTTTCCAGAATCATCTTTAAAAGTGGTTTCCCAACTCCCGTCAAATGAATTGGAACTGCTGATATTATCAAAACGTCCTTCTTTACCATGAAATGCTTTGAAGGGCAATACATAGTTCTCCGCATAATTTTTAGTATATGTTCCGACCAAGCTATCTTTATATATTTTGGCCTTAACGCTAATATCAAAAATGTGCATATCGAAAAATAAGGAATCTTCGAGAATATCGATTTCATCAATATCTAATTTTTCAAGTCCATTAATAAGTTTAATCTGATAAGAACCATCTTCTTTTATTACATCAAAATTGAATGGGATATCGTTACCTTGAGTTGAGATCTGCCCTCTCCAAACACCCTGTTTTAAACCTAATTCAGGATTGGGCTTCTCACAGGCAACAAGTATTCCTATCAGGAAGCTCAAACTTAGAAGAAGCGTTAAGTTACTTTTAATCAGTATTATATATTTTGTTAAATACTGTATTTGCTCGTCAATATAAAAACTAATCTTCATTGCTGTCTATTTTAATCCATTGAGTCGTAATAATAACACTTCCTCTCAAATTAAGCGGTACTTTATTTTTAAAATCTTTGTTAAAAGTTGAGATGGAGATATTTTTATGATAAGTTATGTCCAGAATAATTTAAAAGAACACATATTATCATTTTAATCCATTTAAGGAGCTTTAATATTTGAAATTTAAACATTAAGTTTGTCAATCTTTAGTTTTTAATTAGGCTAAGGAGCTTAAAAAAACAAGTGATTGTATCACCAAAAAAAGGAAAATGCTTCAATTAACGGATGCTTCAATATTTCAAAGAGAAAACTTAATATTGTCTGATATCAATCTGGATATCAAAAAAGGAGATTTTAATTATATTATCGGAAAGACAGGAAGTGGGAAGAGTAGTTTGATGAAAACGCTTTATGGGGATTTACCCTTGCAAAATGGTGAAGGTACTATTGTAGATTTCGATCTTAGAAAATTAAAAGAGAAAGACATTCCATTTTTAAGAAGAAAAATTGGGATCGTATTTCAAGATTTTCAATTGTTAAATGATAGATCTGTTTATGAGAACCTGTTTTTTGTGTTAAAGGCCACGGGTTGGAAAGGGAAGAACCAAATGGATGTGAAAATAAATGAGGTTCTTGAGAAGGTAGATATGAAAACCAAAGGATTTAAAATGCCTTACCAGTTGTCAGGAGGTGAACAACAGCGTGTAGCAATAGCCAGGGCGTTATTGAATACACCTGAAATGATTTTAGCTGATGAACCCACAGGGAATTTGGATCCGAAAACTTCTGTTGAGATTATGAATGTCTTGGAAGAGATCAACAAGGCAGAAATAACAATATTGATGGCGACTCACGACTATGCACTGATATTAAAGTTTCCTCATAAGACTATAAAATGCGAAGGCGGAAAAATCTTTGAGGTAGTCTGATGATTCTTATAATTGCTCTTTAAGAAATTTAGCGTTTAGCTTATTGTTATATAATTTAAGCAGGTCATGTCTTAAGGCAATTTCTTCTTCTGAAAAATTTTCATCAATAATTTTCAACACTTGGTTTGTAATTTCAGCCTTATTGTTGGCTATTATACAAAGTGATTCTAATCCGGAACCTTCTGCAACATTATTGTTTGCAATGACATACCTACTTTGAAAAAGGGCATTTATCAGTTTTAATTTAAGGCCTGAATTGTTGCTAGAGTATAAAACGTTCATATGAGCTCTATGAAATAACTCGAATAAATGCTTTTCATCATTTAGCTCAATAAAACTAATATTTTTAAACTCATCAATTTTGGATAAGAGTTTTTTGTCTGAACTCTGACCCGCAATCACTAGTGGGTAATCGAGTGGTTTGAATATGTCAATAAGAAATAAGGCAGCCTTCATATTATCTGTTACGGATAAATTCCCATGATAGAATGCAAAATATCCTTTCTTTGATAATTCGTGAAAACCATTGCTTGGATGAAAAGCTGGTAAAAAACGCACTTTTTCATCTCCATATTTATTTTTGAAGTATTCAGCTTCCTGGTTTGATAGGGGTAAAATAGAATCGACATTTTTTAAAACTCTTTCATAATACTTTAATCTGCTTGCTTCAATCCGAAAATAAAATTTTTTAAAAATATTTGTTTCATTTTTGGATAATTGCAGATAATATTGATGTTCAATATTATGTGTTCGGACGAAAATTTTTCTATCAGCAAAGAGTTTGCGTTTTAAGATATGTGTAGTATGTAATCCTTCGAATAAAATAGGCGCTTCAATTCGTTTTACGTTATTTATCAATTCTTTACTCTTTCTTGATTTTACTAAATACGGGAGAATACCCATCGCCATGAATGGAGAAGTGTTTCTTTTATAGTAATTGACTTCCTTGCAGTATTTATTTAGAATGGCTTGATTTTTTCGGCCATAACTGAAGACATGCAAATATATGTCTACATTATTTTCCGCTAAGGCCTGAATTTTATAGAAGACATCTATCACACCTCCATAGGTTGGAGGGTAGGGCACATCAAAACAAATTATATGAAGTTTTTTATTCAATTTTACTTATGAATTCGATTAATATTTTTTTTTCCTTGTTCCAATTAAATATACTTGCAGCTCTTTTTATTTCCGGTTGATAAGAAGCCTTTTTTTGAATAATTCTTTCTATTTGAACTGCTAAACTCTTTGGTTCTCTTCGTTTTATGCATTCTCCAATTTCAAAATTGCTTAAAAGCGTTTTGAGCAATGGGAGATCTGATACCAAAACCGGAATTCCTGCTTGAATATAGTCAAATACTTTATTAGGCAGACAATAGCGATAATTCAATCCTAAATCTTCTTCGAAGCTTATACCTAAATGAGCTTGTTTCGTTACACTAACTAATTCTATTGGAAGCAACCTGCCAAGAAAAACCACTTGATGCTGCAAATGTAATTCTTTTACCTGATCCCTTAGTTGCTTGCTAAGATCTCCATCACCTGCAATAACGAGCATATGTTCTTTTAGATAGACCATGGCTTGGATCATGAGATCTAATCCACGGCCAAGGTTTAAGGCACCTTGATAGATAATCAATTTTTGATCTTCTTTCAAAAAATCCAGGGGATAAGACAGCGCTGTTTGATGTGTTATTGGAACGTTTCTTATCACTGTTATCGGAACCTTATACTTTGTGCTGTAAATATCAGCAATTTTATGGTTCACAGCGATAACGTTTTTTAATTTAGGAAAAATGTAATTTTCAATTTTTAACCAAAACGATCTCACCCATGGCCTTGAGATCAATTCAGGAACTTCAGTAAAGTATTCATGACTATCATATATAAGTAAGCTTGAACTTAATTTGCTTATCAAGAAATTAGGTAATAATGTATCCAAATCATTGGCATAAACAATATGCTTTTTGCTGACTAGAAGTTTGAAAAACAATCTGAAGTTATATTCTGCATAAAAAAGAAAGCCTTGATTGAATATTAAGTTAAATCGTAAAGTTTTATAAGGAAATTCTACTTCTGAGCTCTTTTTCAATTTTCTCCCGATTAACAATATTTCAAAGCCCAGTTCGTTAAAACATTCACATGTTCTAATAACACGTTGATCTGTTACTAAATCGTTGGTTACAGAGATGACAATTTTGTTCAATTGAAAAGGGATTAGCTGCGATTAACAGCGTTGATAATTCTCGCTTAAAGTTGCAGGGTAAATATATTAAATATTATATTTGTTCGTCGATTCAAAAAGGACCAAAATAACAAACTTTGTTCAACTAACAATTTGATATATGAATTTGAATAAAAATGACGATATAGCCAATTGGTATGCCATTTTCACGAAGCCAAGATCCGAGAAAAAGGTGTATCAAAGAATGTTAGATCATGACATTGAGGTTTTTTTGCCAATGGTGAAAACGGTTAGACAATGGAGTGATCGTAAAAAGACGGTTGAAGTCCCTTTGATTTCATCCTATGTTTTTGTGAATATGCCTGAAAAGGATCTTTTTCAAACCCTACCTATACAAGGCACTGTGAATGTATTGAAACATTTAGGGAAACCGGCAAAGATAAGAGATGTTGAAATTGAAAACCTTAGAATTTTGACTGGAACTCAGGAAAATCAAGAAATATCGGCTTGTATCGATTTATCAAGTGGGGACGATGTTGAGGTAATTAACGGACCATTTATGGGTTTAATTGCCACTTGTTTAAGGGAAGGTAAAAACCACAGAGTAGTCGTAAAAATAGATTCCTTGGGAAGTTGTTTTAATGTAAACATACCATTGAGTTTTTTAAGAAAAATTGAAAAAAGAGAAACTGTAAAAGTTTAAAGATGAATATAACTGTTGTTGGATCTGGATATGTTGGATTAGTTACGGGAACCTGTTTTGCTGAAATGGGTAATCATGTGACCTGTATAGACATTGATGAAAAGAAAATAGATCAACTTAAGGAGGGAATGATCCCAATTTATGAACCCGGTTTAGAGACTATGGTTCTTAAGAATATTAAAAATGGAAGTTTACAGTTTAGCACAAATATAGAAGAAGGCTTAAAAAAGTCAAAAGTTGTTTTTATTGCAGTAGGTACGCCGATGGGAGAAGATGGATCTGCGGATCTTCAATATGTATTGAGTGTTGCCGCTGAAATAGGGCAAAAAATAAATAACCCTCTGATTGTTGTTGATAAATCAACAGTTCCTGTAGGAACCGCTGACAAGGTAGCAGATGAAATTGGAAAAGAACTAAAGAAACGTGGAGAGGAAATTGAGTTTCACGTTGTTTCTAATCCAGAATTTTTAAAAGAAGGGGCCGCTCTTCAAGACTTTATGAAGCCGGATCGGATAGTGATTGGTGCCGATAATGAGATGGCTTTTGAGACTATGAGAGATTTATATGCTCCGTTTACTCACAATCGTGATAGAATGATTGAAATGGACATTAGGTCTGCAGAAATGACCAAATATGTGGCAAATGCCATGTTAGCTACCAAAATTTCATTCATGAATGAAGTAGCCAATATTTGTGAATTAGTTGATGCGGATGTAAATCAAGTTAGAATTGGTATTGGATCTGATTCACGGATTGGATATAGTTTTATCTATCCAGGAAGTGGCTATGGAGGATCTTGTTTCCCTAAGGACGTTAAGGCGCTGAAAAAAATGGCTGAAAATGAAGGTTATAAAGCTGAATTGATATCCTCAGTTGAGGCGGTAAATGACAGGCAAAAATTGGTCATTGCTGAAAAAGTAGTGCATCGATTTGGAGAAGATTTGTCAGGCAAAACTTTTGCTATATGGGGCTTGGCTTTTAAGCCTGGAACAGATGATATGCGGGAAGCACCAGCTATTTATATTGCCAATGAATTGGTTAAAAGAGGAGCAAAAATAAAAGCTTATGATCCAAAGGCCATGCATGAAGCCAAAACTTTTTATTTGAAAGACACACCAAATATCAGTTATTATAATTCTAAATATGAGACTTTGGGAGATGCCAATGCCATGATTCTTCTGACAGAATGGAAGGAGTTTAGATCACCAGATTTTGAAGAATTAAAAATGAAATTAATAGACCCGATCATCTTTGATGGTCGAAATCAATATTCACATTTGAGGTTAGAGAGTAAAGGATTTGAATATTACCAAATAGGAAAACAAACAAAATTTATAAATGCCTAACACCCTTTCTATTAGAAGGATAGATTTGGATAATTAAAATAAATAAGTATATTCGTTAAAAAAACCCCTCGTTATGAAAAAAATTATTGCTTTAGTATTATTTATTGGTGTGCTAGCATCTTGTGCTACCAAAGATGATGTTGTCTATTTTAACGGAATGAGTAGTGCAGACAACTCCATTGGTCTGGACAGTTATTCACCTACCTACCACATTGATGATGAGTTGGTTATAATTGTAAATGCCCTTGACGCTGAAGCTGCTAGGCCATTTAACAAATCTTCAGTTAGTGTTTCTCTTGATGCTTTAGACGCTAGAGGAAGAGAAAGAATTCAGACTTACAGAGTTGATCCTGATGGTAATGTTAATTTTCCAGTTTTAGGAAAATTAAAATTGTCAGGATTGAATAGAACACAAGCAACGCAAATGTTGCAAGGAAAACTCGCTGATTATATCAAGGATCCAATTGTTGATATTGAGACGGTGAATTATAGAATCACAGTTTTGGGTGAGGTCGCCCGACCAGGAACTTTTACTGCCGTAAACGAAAGAATTACCTTGGTTGAAGCCATTTCATTGGCCGGAGATCTGACCATCTATGGAGAGAGAGAAAATGTTTTGGTGATCCAGGATTATGATGGGAAAAAGACCTATACCAGAGTAAATCTAAAATCGAATGATCTATTTAATTCTCCTGTATATTATTTATCTCAAAACGATGTAGTCTATGTAGAACCGAATAAGACCAGAGCCAAGGGTTCTGCTATTGGAGCTCAGACAGGTGTGTTATTATCCGCTTTTGGCCTTTTGATCTCTGTTGCTGCTTTGACTGTTACAGTAATCAATAGCTCTAACTCAAATTAAAAAAAAAGAACTCCTAAGTTAGGAGTTCTTTTTTTCTAAATATTTTATTTCAGTAGTGATTTCAGCAAACTGACGGAACATTTCCATTACGCCACAATATTTTTCTGCCGATAACTGGATGGCTTTTTCAATTTTGTCTTTTTTAAGGTCAGTACCATAAAATATGTACTCAAGCGTGACTTTATTGTAAATCTTAGGATGTTCATCAGTAAGCTCTCCAGAAACATTAATTTCTAAATCATCAACTTCCGCCCTCATTTTCTTTAATAGAGATACGATATCCATTCCTGAACAGCCTGCAAGTGAAGTCAACATCAAGGCTTTTGGCCTTACACCTTTTCCTTCGCCTCCAGATTCTGGTGCCGCATCGATTTTAAAATTTCCTCCTAAGGTATCTGCGTTAAAAAGCATATTCCCTAACCATTGTGTTTTTATTTCCTGTGCCATATTGTTTAGTAAAATTAAAATTTTATGATAATATCATTTATGTAATCATTGTAATTGGATTGTCATCCGTGAGTGTAACTCCTGTTCCATTAATTCCCGAATAAATAACCTTTCCTTTTTCAATAGTCACTCCTTTAGCAATATCCTTATGCAATAGCAAAGCTCCATCCATGTCAACATAGTCTAAAGCGGGCAATAAATGCGCAATTGCGGAGATACCAATTGATGATTCGGTCATGCATCCAACCATCACCTTCATGTTTAAGGTTTTCGCACGTTTTATCATGCGCCGAGCAGGTGTCAGGCCACCACATTTTACTAATTTTATATTCACGCCATGAAAATGCTCAAAACAAGTGTCAATGTCCGATTCTATCTGGCAGCTTTCATCAGCTATGATCGGTAAGACAGAATTTTCATAAACATATCGATTTCCTTGAATATCATCAGCCGATACAGGCTGTTCAAGAAACTCTACACCCAGAGCTTTTAAGGCTATGGCATTTTCAAGTGTCTCCTCTACGCTCCATGCGCCGTTAGCATCTATTCTGAAAATGGCCTCAGAATGCTTTCTCAATTCCTTGATGATTTTAAGATCATCTTTAGTTCCAAGTTTTATTTTATAAATGGGCCAGGGAGTCTCTTGCATTTTTCCAAGCATATTGTCTATACTATCTATACCTATAGTAAAATTTGACATAGGGTTACTCCCTATTTGGTAATTCCATAATTCGTACAACTTCTTTCCTTTTTTTCTGGCATACAAGTCGTTATAAGCAATATCCAGCGCGCATAGGGCAAACATATTTCCTTTTAATAAAGGAAAAATTCTATCCCAATACACTTCAGGTGATTCCTCTAAATCTAATTCAATCTTATCCCGAACATTTGACAAGTCATTAATCATGTCATCAACTGTTTGATGATAATATGGATTCTCTGATGCTTCGCCATAACCGGAGAGATTTCCATCCCTAAGTTCAAGAATTAATACGGTTTTACTGTCAAAAGATTGACGAGAGATCCTAAAAGTATGTTGGAGTTTTAAATTATATGTTCTTAAAATCAGCTGCATTAAATCGAATAAAATTATCTATTGATTACTTATTATCGTTTCCCTTAAGTACAATCACTATTTCTCCTTTTGGGGGATGATCGGTAAAATGCATTTTAATTTCTTTGATAGTTCCTCTTCTTGTTTCTTCATACATTTTGCTTAATTCTCGTGAAACAGAGATCATTCTGTTCTCTCCAAAATAATCCTCAAATTGAGTAAGCGTTTTAACAAGTTTATGAGGAGATTCATAAAAAATAATGGTCCTTGTTTCTTCAGCTAGTATTTTAAGCCTGGTTTGCCTTCCTTTTTTCACAGGGAGAAATCCTTCAAAAACGAATTTTTCATTTGGAAAACCACTGTTCACTAGAGCTGGCACAAAAGCCGTTGCACCCGGGAGGCAATCCACTTCAACGCCTCGTTCTATACAAGCACGAGAAAGTAAAAACCCTGGGTCAGATATTGCTGGAGTTCCGGCGTCAGTAATCAGAGCAAAGTTTTCACCAGCTTCAATCCGGTCAACAATTCTATCAACCATTCTGTGTTCATTATGCATATGGTGAGACAGCATTGGTGTTTCAATACTATAATGTTTGAGTAATTTGCCAGAAGTCCTTGTATCTTCTGCCAAAATCACATCAACTTCTTTCAATATCCTTATGGCTCTTAAGGTGATGTCTTCAAGGTTGCCAATAGGCGTGGGAACAAGATAAAGTTTTGAGATGTCGTCAGTGTTGGTATCCAATGAAATAAGTTTTATACAAATATAAAGTTAATTGCCAGCAATTACCATCCTTTAGACCATTTCTATAATAATCTGATAAAAATAAGAGATGATTTAATCAGATTAAAAATTGTTTAAAAAGTGGCCAACTGTTTACTATTTGATTAAATTTGCAGCTTGAATAAAATGAAAAAATATGTACAGGAGTCATAATAATGGAGCGTTAAGAATGGAGCATGTTGGGCAAGAAATTTGTTTATCAGGCTGGGTTCAAAAAGTTAGGGATAAAGGATTTATGGTTTGGGTTGATTTGAGGGATAGATATGGTATCACTCAATTGATTTTTGATACTGAAAGAACAGATGCTAATCTTGTTGAACAAGCGCGTTCCTTAGGGCGTGAATTTGTAATTAAAATCAAAGGAACAGTTATTGAGAGAGAAGCCAAAAATGATAAAATGCCTACTGGAGATATTGAAATTTTAGTTTCTGAGCTTGGTATATTAAATAAATCAAAAACACCTCCTTTTACGATAGAAAATGAAACAGATGGAGGTGATGAATTAAGAATGAAATATAGGTATTTGGACATCAGAAGAAATCCGGTTAGGGAAAATCTTATGTTTCGTTCAAAAGTTACCATGGAAGTTAGAAATTTCCTTTCAAAAGATGGTTTTATTGATGTTGAGACGCCATATTTAATAAAATCAACACCAGAAGGAGCGAGAGACTTTGTTGTTCCATCTAGAATGAATGAAGGTCAGTTTTACGCTTTACCTCAATCTCCACAAACCTTTAAACAACTTTTAATGGTTGGAGGGCTTGACAAGTATTTTCAAATAGTTAAGTGCTTTAGAGATGAGGACCTTAGAGCTGACAGACAACCAGAGTTTACCCAGATTGATTGTGAAATGGCCTTTGTTGAACAAGAAGATATTCTGAATACTTTTGAAGGTCTAGTTAAACATTTGTTGAAAGAAATTAAAGGCGTAGATGTGGCTGAGTTTCCAAGAATGAGCTACGACGAAGCCATTAAAACCTATGGGAATGATAAGCCTGATATCAGATTTGAAATGAAATTTGGTGAATTAAATGATCTTGCAAAGGAGAAGGGATTCGGTGTTTTTGATTCTCAAGAACTGGTTGTTGGAATTGCGGTCCCTGGATGTGCCGGATATTCAAGAAAACAGTTGGACAAGCTCATTGACTTTGTAAGAAAACCACAAATTGGAGCCAATGGTTTGATATGGGTCAAATGTAATGAAGACGGAACTTATAAATCTTCAGTAGACAAGTTTTTTGACAAAGATCAGTTGAAAGAATGGACCGAAAGATTAAATGGCAAAAAAGGAGATCTTTTGCTTGTTATGGCGGGTGAGTCAAATAAAGTGAGAACTCAGTTAAGTACACTAAGAATGGAAATGGCCGAGGAATTAGGCTTGAGAAAATCAAATGAGTTTGCTCCTTTATGGGTAGTTGATTTTCCATTATTAGAATGGGATGAAGATAGTCAGCGTTATCACGCCATGCACCATCCTTTTACATCACCTAAACCAGAGGACATGCATTTGTTAGAAACCGATCCTGGAAAGGTTCGTGCAAATGCGTATGATATGGTGCTAAATGGAAATGAAATTGGAGGAGGTTCTATCAGAATATATGATAAAGAGACACAGTCAAGAATGTTTGATTTGTTAGGGTTTACCAAAGAAGAAGCTATGGATCAGTTTGGATTTTTGATGAATGCTTTTGAATATGGTGCACCACCGCATGGAGGATTGGCCTTTGGGCTTGATAGGTTGGTATCAATTTTGGGAGGTCAAGAAACAATTAGAGATTTTATTGCTTTCCCTAAAAATAACTCAGGGCGGGATGTGATGATTGATGCCCCCTCGAAAATAGATGAAATTCAACTAAATGAGTTACATTTAAAACTGGATTTAAAGTAAGTCTAGTCGTAATTTAAATTATTTTAGGTTGAAAAATGGATGACTATGATGATTTAATCATTTCATTTTCAACTAAAAGTTAATTATGCCGGAAAGCAAACGATTATTAGTTAGGTTTTTAAAATGGAGATATAAACATATTTCCAACAAACATTTTATTAGTATAGCGAGCGCTGTTATTGGTTTCTTATCAGGATTGGTTGCGGTAACAATAAAGAATTTAACCCATTTCACTCAAGAGTTGCTTGAGGGCGAATTTATTCGGGAGATACATAATGTATTTTATTTTATCTTTCCGATCATCGGGTTGTTTCTAGTGCTCTTAAGTATTAAATATATTGTTAAAAAACCAGTTGAACATGGTATCCCTTCAACCTTATATGCCATTTCCAAATTAAAAGGACTGATACCACGCCGTAATATGTGGTCATCTTTATTAACGGCCCCTTTAACCGTCGGTTTTGGAGGATCTGTAGGATTAGAAGGACCAACGGTTGCAACCGGTGCTGCTATAGGATCCAATTTTTCTCGTTTGTTCCATTTGAATCAAACAACACGAACCTTGCTGATCGGTGCAGCTGCGGCTGGGGCGATGGCTTCAATATTTAAGGCACCTATAGCAGCAATCGTTTTTGCGGTTGAAATATTTAGCTTGGAACTGACCATGGCCTCCTTGATACCGCTGTTGTTGGCTTCAATTACTGCAGTTTTAACTTCTTATTTCTTTTTTGGAGATGATGTTTTGCTGCATTTTCAGGTGCAGGATAAGTTTAATTTATCAGATGTCAGCTTTTATATTTTTTTAGGAGTGGCCACGGCCATGGTTTCCATTTATTTCAGCAAGGTATATTTTGGGATAGGGAATTTTTTTAAACGATTTAAAAGCCCTTATAAGCGTTTACTAATAGGAGGTGTTTTGTTAGGAACGGTAGTTTATTTTATTCCACCTCTTTTTGGGGAAGGGTTTGTTACCATAAACAATGTGCTTAAGGGTAATATTGATGCTGTTGTTAAAAACAACATATTTCATACAGTAACGGATAATATCTGGGTTGTTGTGTCTTTACTGGTGGGTTTGGTATTGTTTAAAGTTGTGGCCATGTCGTTCACCTTCGGTGCCGGAGGTATTGGTGGAGTGTTCGCCCCAACACTTTTTACAGGAAGTGTTTTTGGCTATTTAACTGCAATGATGATTAATAACAGTAATTTATTCTCTCATCAATTGTCATTAACCAATTTTGCTATGGTGGGAATGGCTGGTTTGATGGCTGGAGTATTGCATGCACCGTTGACCGCTATATTTTTAATTGCAGAAATAACAGGAGGATATGAACTTTTTATTCCTTTAATGATTGTCGCGTCAATATCATTTTTAATAACGAAAAAGTATATCCCACATAATATTTATGCAGCTGAATTAGCCAAAAGAGGTCAGCTTATAACGCATGACAAAGACAATAATGTCTTAATGATGCTAGACATTAATAAAATTATAGAAACTAATTTTATTGTCTTAACTCCGGAAATGAAGTTAGGAGAGATTCTTAAAAATGCAGTTACAAAGTCATCGAGAAACCATTTTCCTGTTGTCAACGAGGAGTACGAGTTTTTAGGCGTTATTCGTTTGGATGACATCAGACATATTATGTTTGACACCACGATTTATGATAAAGTCAAAGCTTCAGAATTAATGCATGCTGATGCAGGTATTATCAATATTGATAAGGATAATGCACAGGTGATCATGAAAAAATTCAAGACAACAGGAGCCTGGAATTTACCTGTAATTAAAAAAGGAAAATATTATGGATATATTTCGAAATCTAGATTGCTTACTGCTTATAGAAGAAAATTGATACATGTAACGAATACCTAGTTCGTTAAATAATCAACAACCAAATCAGGAAAGTCTGTAAATCCTCCATCTAGGTCTATATCGTAAAACCCAAATTGTAAAAGGGCTTCAAAAGTTTCAAAATTCGGATGCTCATCTTGCCTAAAAGTATAGGCATGAACTTTTAAATTGAGTCTATGGGCAGTGTCTACCAGTTTATTTCCTTCAGATTTACCCATTCCAGCCAAAATAAGCTGCTCAATGGAAGGGCCGATAGCATCGGCATAGGTAGCATATTTTTCAAGATTCTCTGTTCCTTCGGGAAATTCTATTAACTGAGTTAAAAATAATTCACATTTCAATTCTTCCCGAATTCGTTGTAACTCTTGGGCATCAAAGCATTGTAAAATACAGCCGTCAGATTTTTTTCTGTAACCATAGTCTTTTAACACTTGCACTACGATCTTAGAAATATCTTTACCGTGTTTGTTATGAAAACCAGGGTTTTTGATCTCAGGATAGATTCCAATGTTTTTTCCGCTACTCTTGTTTAGGCCTTGAATCAGCTCCAACTCTTGTTGAAGGCTATGTAATTTAAAACTTGATTCTTTTAAAGGAAATCGATTTGGAAAAACTACCTTCTTTGTATTGTGATTGATTCGTTCATTAACTGAAAGTGTCATTAATTGGTCAAAGGTGAAGTCAATAACATAAAAACGGCCATCTTTTCTCGACATTTCGGGATATAACAAGGCCACATTTGTAATCTCTTCCAGATAAATATCATGAATGACAATGGGGACATCATCCTTGCTAAGAACTAAATCTTGTTCGATAAAATCAGCATTCATGGCATGAGCCATGGCCTTTGATTCCATAGTGTGTTCAGGGACATAGCCAGAGGCTCCTCTATGTGCAATTACAATTTTATCAGTGGCGTCTTTTGATGGCATATTACACGATAATAATGGGATTAATAGTAATGTTACGAGGTATTTAGATAAATTCATTAAATCTTGAAGATTATTATTTTTAAAGATAAGACATTTTGTAATTTAGCTGCAAAATTATTTGGCGATGAAAACGGTTTTGAGAATAGTATTATTAACGGTAGCGAGTTTGATAGGTTATGGTTATTATTTAAATTTTGAAGCATCCGGTAACGGTGAAAAGCACATTGGTTTCGGAGTCGTATTATTCGCATTTATTCTAATACCGATGTTTATTTATCATAGATATAAAGGGAAAGATCTAAGAAATTACTCCTTTAAGGATTTTGCGAATCCTCCTGATAAAAAAAAGGAAGACTAGTTTAAATTTCTTTTTTCAATGAAAAATCGGCTAATGATTTCACTGCATTCCTTTTCCATTACGCCACCAATAACAGAAGTTTTAGGATGTAACATGGTTTTATTGCCCTGAAATCCTCGTTGCGGATCATAGGCACCAAAAATAATTTGATCTATTTGCGTCCAATAACTGGCACCGGCGCACATCTGACAGGGCTCCATGGTGACATAAAGAATACATTTCTTTAAATATTTGCCACCCAAATAATCTGCAGCAGCTGTAAAAGCTTGCATTTCTGCATGGGCCGTAACATCATTTAATGTTTCAGTGAGGTTATGTGCTCTTGCTATAATTTTATCACTAATCACTATAACTGCTCCAATAGGGACCTCGTTTTTATCGAAAGCCTTTTCTGCTTCTATAAAAGCCTTCTTCATAAAATATTCATGCGTAAAAGGATTTTCCATGACTAAAAATTGGTTTTAATAGCTTTAAATCCTTTGTCAAATTCATCCAATATTTTTTGCATGACCTGAGGATCTTTATTTGTATAAAAAACCCTGCGAATCTTTCCCGAATCAAGATTGATCAAGTTTTCTTGATTCAAAATGACTTTTGTTTGTCTTGCGATAGCTTCTCCTGAATCAAGTATCGTCACTTGATCACCTACTATTTCTTTAATTTGATCCGTCAAAAAGGGATAATGTGTACAACCCAACACCAGATGGTCAATATTTTTTTCCATCATGGGTTGAACGTGTTTATTAAGTAGATCAGTCATTTCAGGAGAATGCATTTTACCCGATTCAATAAGTGTAACAAGGCCTACGCCAACTTTTTCAACCACTTCAATTCCTTTGGCGAATCTCTGTGATGTTTCAAAAAGAAGTTCACTTTTCAATGTGCTTTTTGTGGCCAGAATACCTACAACTTTCGTTTTTGAATTTAAGGCAGCAGGTTTGATCGCTGGTTGAACTCGTATGATGGGAATGTCATAATTATCTCGTAGATATTTGACAGCGTTTGTGGAGGCAGTGTTGCAAGCAACAACAATTAATTTACAATCATGAGAAAGCAAAAATTCAGTGTTCTTTACACTAATATCAATTATTTCTTCTTTCGATTTTTCACCATAGGGAGCATTTTTACTGTCAGCCAGGTAAATAATATTTTCATGAGGAAGAAGCCTATGGATCTCTTCATAAATTGTTAGTCCTCCTACTCCTGAATCAAAAATTCCAATTGGGCTATTACGCATAAAATATATGAATCTTATTATTTTGGCTCCACCAAAGATAATTGTAGTTTTGTATTCGTGAGCAAAAAATATTTAGAAAATATCAACAATTCAAGGGATTTGAAGAAATTATCGCTTGATGATCTTAAGCCTTTGGCCAAGGAGTTGAGAGATTTTATAATTGAGATAGTTTCATTTAAAAAAGGACATCTCGGAGCCAGTTTAGGAGTTGTTGAATTGACAATAGCACTTCATTATGTTTTTGACACTCCAGATGATCTTTTGGTTTGGGATGTTGGTCATCAGGCTTATCCACATAAGATCTTGACAGGGAGGAGAGAATTATTTCATACAAATAGAGAATTTGGAGGTATTTCTGGCTTTCCAAAGTTAGAAGAGAATGAGTACGATGCGTTTGGTACTGGTCATTCATCAACATCCATATCTGCAGCCTTGGGAATGTCTATTGCATCAAGATTAAAAGGGAACCATACTCGACAGCATATAGCAGTAATAGGGGATGCCAGTATTGCCAGTGGAATGGCTTTTGAAGGACTGAATCATGCAGGAGTCACTAATTCTAATATTCTGATCATTTTAAATGACAATGAAATGGGTATAGATCCGAATGTGGGTGCCTTGAAAAATTATCTAACTTCAGTAAAGCAAGGAATGGATGCACATCAAAAGAACCTGTTTGAGGCACTTGATTTGTCTTATTCTGGGCCATTAGACGGGCATAATGTAGAAGGATTGGTTGAAGAACTGGAAAGGCTTAAGACTGTTTCAGGACCTAAATTACTTCATGTTATTACTAAAAAGGGCAAAGGGCTAAGAAATGCTGAAAATGATCAAGTCACTTACCATGCACCTGGGCCGTTTGATAAAATATCAGGAGAATTAATTAGTCAGGATGATCCGAATTTACCTATGAAATTTCAAGATGTTTTCGGCTTAACATTGGTAGAGTTAGCAGAAAAGAATAAAAGGATTGTTGGAATAACTCCTGCCATGCCTACAGGGTCTTCGTTAAAGTATATGATAGAAAAATTTCCTGAAAGGGCTTTTGATGTGGGTATAGCGGAACAACATGCTGTAACGTTGGCGGCTGGATTAGCTACACAGGGCATGCTTCCATTCTGCGCTATTTATTCTACTTTTCTTCAAAGGGCTTATGACCAAATTATACATGATGTTGCCTTGCAAAATTTACCAGTAGTATTTTGCATAGACAGAGCTGGTTTAGTAGGGGAGGATGGACCTACACATCATGGTGTGTTCGATATAGCTTATTTAAACTGCATTCCGAATATGACTATTTTTTCTCCTATGGATGAAATTGAGCTCAGAAATATTCTTTTTAGTGTTCAGTCTGGTTTAGAAGGTCCTATTGCGATAAGATATCCCCGAGGAAGAGGCAGTAGGTTAGACTGGAAAGAAAAATTTACAGCTATTTCAATAGGGAAAGGCAGGGCCATTAGAAAAGGAAAGAATATTGCCCTTTTAACAATTGGGCCTATCGGTGAGGTGGTGAGAAAAATATGTAAAAAAGAAAAATATTCGGATTTAGGTCATTATGATATGCGCTTTGCCAAGCCTTTGGATGAAGACTTATTGGATATTATTTATTCAGGATATAGTCAAATAATTACAATTGAAGATGGTGCAATAAAGGGCGGCTTTGGAGAGGCTGTTTTAGCGCATGCCAATGTTAAAAAGGTTAAGGGTATGGAAATAGAAATCATGGGGATTCCAGATTTGTTTATTGAACATGGAAACATGAAGCAATTGAGCAAGAAAGTGGGTCTTGACGAAAAAAGCATTGAAATTGCAATTGACAAAACTTTAAAGGGAAAAAATTATTAAATTCGCTTTTCTATCTCGCCGAATGATTAGATTGATCAAAATATTATTTTTTCTATTTGTAGTTTCAACTGTTAATGCACAGATCAAAGATTCGGTCCAAGTCATTGTAGCAATTGATACCATGGCTTTGGTCCAAAGTCTTGACAGTTCATTTATTTCAACCAAAGATTATCCCAGAAATGACGCTATTTTGGATAGCCTTAAGACAGACTCTTTGTCCAGACCAAAAATGTTGTCTATAGAGAGGGCTTTATTAGATTCATTGTTGAAGCCATATTATCATATTGAAATTGATTCAACAAAAAAAAATGCTTTCGGAAGAGACGTAATTATTACTCCAAAATATAGAATGGCAATTGATGAGTATTCTTTAGATACTTCCTATGTGCCCATTCCTAAAATGATCGATTATTTTTCCAGGATGAAAACATATGGCCTCGATACGATTGGGTTTTCAAATGCCATAGAATTAGTAACTATCCAAAGAACAAAAAAAGCCAAGGAACCTGAATGGTGGAAACACAAAAATAGTATAGGCTTTGATCTGAATGAAGTGGCCTTTGTTAATTGGAATTCCGGTGGTCAGAATTCTGTTTCTGGTTTATTTAAGGTTGAATTTGCCAGATTATATGAAAAAATATACACCATTTGGAATAACGAAGTATCAGCGAGGTATGGACTAAACAATCAGCAAAATAAAGGTTTGATCAAAACTGATGATGAAATCAGAATATCATCATCTTTTGGATATAGAAGAGATACTGTTTCTAATTGGTATTTCACAGGACAAGTAAGTTTCAGAACTCAATTTACTGATGGATACAATAACCCGGAAGACGAGGATCCTATTTCCAGATTATTTGCTCCAGCTTATTTTCACTTGGGTATTGGAGGCAGGTATAATTTAAAAGAAGAGCTCTTCTCAATTTATATGTCTCCACTTACGTTGAAATCAACATATGTTTTAGATGAAAAGTTATCGAATGAAGGCGCATTTGGTGTTGACCCAGGCAATCGATCTCGACATGAATTAGGGG
>CAYMKR010000007.1:0-28083 GCA_964390865.1 uncultured Flavobacteriaceae bacterium
ATTTATTTTTAATAATTCTGCTTCTAGCGGTCTCAACATCTTGTGAAGATTTTGAGGGTTGGAATGTAGATACAAAAAATCCGTCAGACGTACCTGCTGATTTTTTAGTAACGAGCGCTGAATACAGAATGTTTCAAAGAATGACTAGTATTAGTGTGAACTATAATAACTTTAAATATTTTATACAAAACGTTGGGTCTACAACCTACCAGGATGAACCTAACTATGACATGAGGACAAGAGATGGAAATGGAACTTTCTTTACTTATTTGTATAGAGAAGTTTTGAACGATTTGGCTGATGCTAAGAAAATAACTGCTGCAAGTAATGATCTTGAATCAGTTAAAGCAAATAAATTAGGTCAAATAGAATTGATGGAGGTATTTACATGGCATGTTCTTGTAGATGTTTATGGAGATGTACCTTATACAGAAGCATTACAAGCTGCCGAAGGAGTTTTTTCACCTAAATATGATGATGACCAGGCCATTTACACTGACTTGTTCAGACGTATTGATCAAGCTTTAGTATCATTGGAAGCCGGAGGTACTGGTTTTACAGATGCTGATTTGATTTATGGCGGTGATTCTGATGCATGGATTAAATTTGCTAACTCATTAAAATTGAGATTAGCTGTTCGTATAGCTGATGTAGATCAAGGATTAGCTTCTGCTCAAGCTACTGCAGCAATGACTGCAGGAGTTTTTGAATCGGATGCTGATAATTTTACGTATCCATTTGAAGCAGCTCCACCAAATACCAACCCGCTGTGGGTCTCGTTCGTGCAATCAGGACGTTCTGATTACGTTGCGACTAACACAATGGTAGATCTTCTTGTTCCATTAAATGATCCAAGAATTACAACGTTTTTTGAGGATAACAAAATTCCTTATGTAGGAGGTCCTTATGGTGGAAACGCACCTTATGCAAATTACACACATGTTGGTGAGTATTATTCAAATCCAGAGCTTCCAGGATTGTTACTGTCTTATTCTGAGGTTCAGTTTTTAATGGCTGAGGCTATTGAAAAAGGACTTGTTTCTGGAGATGCAGCAGCGTATTACGATGAAGGTGTTACTTCTTCAATTATGTTCTACGGTGGTACTGCAGCTGAGGCAACTACTTACCTTGCTCAACCTACGGTAAGTTATGCTTCTGGTACTTGGGATGAAAGAATTGGTGTTCAAAAATACCTTTCGCTTTATTTTCTTAATGGAATTGAATCTTATGCTTCATGGAGAGTATTAGATTGGCCAAAAATGAATGTTGCAGTTGAATCAGGTACATCAGTGCCAAGACGTTCTTTTTACCCTAATGATGAACCAAATATTAACGAAGACAACTATAATGCTGCTTCTGCTGCTATGGGTGGTGACTTGTTGACTTCAAGAGTATTCTGGGATGTTAACGGTGTAGGAAACTAGGAAACGTTGGTGAAAGCACCAATTAATAATAATTAAATATATAATTTAGATTAGACACTTTTTATATGTTGATACCATCACGCCTCTGGCGTGATGGTTTTTTTTATACAAGACCCTAACGAACCAAAGCGCGGAATACATAAAAATAGGTTAACTTCGCGGCATGGAAAAAGACACCACTAAAATCTTTGGATTACGTGCTATATTAGAAGCTATTGATTCAGGAAAAGAAATTGAAAAAATTTATCTTCAAAAGGAAATTCATGGCTCGTTAGCAAAAGCATTACAGCATAAAATAAATGATAATAACATTTCTTTTAGCTACGTGCCTATTGAAAAGCTCAATAAACTTTCGAAATTTCAAAATCATCAAGGTGCAGTTGCAAAAATCTCTTCCATTACCTTTAAAGACTTAGACGAATTACTTGATGAAATCGATCTGACTACCTCTACTCCATTATTTTTACTTCTTGATCAGATTAGTGACGTCAGGAATCTTGGTGCAATGTTAAGAACGGCTGAATGTACTGGTGTTGATGCCGTCATTGTTCCTTCTCATGGTAATGCTCCCATAAATGCTGATGCCATTAAGACTTCTGCAGGAGCAGCCTTTAAATTATCAATTTGTAAAGTAAATCATGTTCTTGACGCGGTATATCAATTAAAAGCCCATGAGATACAGATTGTTTCTATTACTGAAAAAACCAGTGCCCCTATTTATGATATTGATTTTAAGATTCCCACGGCCTTAGTCATGGGGTCAGAAGATAAAGGTATATCAACTTCTGTATTAAAAAATTCAGATCATAAAGGGAAGCTTCCATTACTGGGTGATATAGAATCTTTGAACGTTTCAGTGGCGTGTGGTGCCGCTCTGTATGAAATTGTTCGTCAAAGGAGCTTAAAATCGGTTTAACAACATCTTTATTGCTCGTTATTCCTTAGAAAAGCTTCTTGCTCTTCACGCTCATCAAATAATTGATCAAATTCATCAGGTTCATAGGCCTCTTGCTCCCAATCATATTGTAATTTCTGAGGCCCTTCTTTTCTGTAAAAAAATGCAAAGATAATTCCTATAACAAATCCTGACAAGTGACCCTCCCATGAAACACTTTCTTTCACAGGTAAAACATACCATACCATACTTCCATAAAGAAATATCATCATTAATGAAACTGCTACCAATCTGTAGTTTTTTCTAAGGATGCCGCTAAAAAATACAAAGCTAAATAATAGATAGATGATACCACTCGCTCCAATGTGATAGGATTGTCTGCCAATTACCCATGTTAGTGTTCCGGTCAATAACGTACCATATAAAAATACTTTCCAGGCAATGCGCCTATAAAAATAAAACAGACTAAAGAGCAATACAAAAAGAGGTGCCGAATTATGATACAAGTGCTTTATATCTCCATGAATAAACGGAGAGAATAGAATCCCCTTTAACCCAGTAAGACTGCGCGGATAAATCCCAAAATTATTAAAGTTATACCCGTTTTTTACCTCAAACCAAAACACCAACCATAAACACACAACAAGGTATAATGGGACGGCTAGAATCCATGTTGAAAATTTAAACTGATTTTGATGCGTCATTAATATGCACTTTGCTGCTAAAATACAACAATCCCTAAAAAACCAATACTTAGCTGTTCGGTATATCAAATTCATAATTCATCCTTTTCAGGTTTCGCTTTTTAGATTACTTTTACATCATGAATGAACCTTTGGCAGAAAGAATTAGACCACACTCTCTTGAAGAATATGTTAGCCAGCAACATTTAGTTGGAAAAGATGGAGCGCTTACTTCTCATATAAAAAATGGTTTGATCCCTTCACTGATTCTATGGGGACCCCCTGGAACCGGAAAAACCACTCTTGCTAATATTATTGCCAAAGAATCCGGAAGACCTTTTTATTCGCTTAGTGCCATCAATTCTGGAGTTAAGGATGTTAGAGAAATTATTGAAAAAGCCAAATCAAGCGGTGGCCTATTTACCCAAAGAAATCCTATTCTATTTATTGACGAAATTCATCGTTTTAGTAAGTCTCAGCAAGATTCTTTGTTAGGAGCTGTTGAAAAAGGCTGGATCACTCTGATCGGTGCCACCACCGAGAACCCCAGCTTTGAGGTGATTCCTGCACTTTTATCCAGATGTCAGATTTATATTTTAAATGCATTTGACAAAGATGATTTAATCTCATTGCTTCACAGGGCCATGAAAAATGATTCTTATATCTCAAAGAAATCTATTGAATTGCTCGAAACTGAAGCGCTATTGCAACTATCTGGAGGAGATGCCAGAAAATTGCTTAATATTTTTGAATTGGTCGTCAATTCTCAACCTGATGGGATAAGCATCACTAACGAATTGGTTTTGAGTAAGGTTCAAAAGAACACTGTTCGATATGACAAAACAGGAGAACAACATTATGATATCATATCTGCATTTATCAAGTCAATTAGAGGTAGTGATCCGAATGGAGCTGTTTATTGGTTAGCAAGAATGATTGAAGGTGGCGAAGATGTAAAATTTATAGCCAGAAGACTTCTAATTCTAGCTTCTGAAGATATTGGCAACGCAAATCCTACCGCATTAATTTTGGCAAACAATACTTTTCAGGCTGTTTCAGTGATTGGGAATCCGGAGAGCAGAATTGTTCTGAGTCAATGTGCCGTATATCTGGCTACTTCTGCTAAAAGCAATGCCTCTTACATGGCCATTAATAAAGCCCAGCAAGTCGTTAAAAACACTGGAGATCTATCAATTCCTATTCATTTGAGAAATGCACCTACCAAATTGATGAAAGAATTGGATTATGGTAAAGCGTATAAATATTCTCATGATTTTCCTCAGAATTTTGTCGAGCAAGAATTTCTTCCTGATGAAATAAAAAACAGCAAATTCTATGAGCCTGGAAATAATCCTCGAGAAAACCAATTCAGGGATGTTCTCAAAAAAAGATGGAAATCAAAATATGACTATTGATTTAATATTAACCCTATTTTATCTCGATAAAAATCAAGGTTTCGATTTTCCCATCACGATGTAAATCAATCTTTAAATTGCCGCTCTCATCGAAGTATGCCGTAGTCTGATCAATGCCTTCTTCAGGCTTTTTCCAAGACACTCGATAAACATTTGGTAAAGAGGACTTTTCAAATGTACCAATCAATTCTCCCGGTTTATACTTGTCATTCTTACTTTGGCTCACATAAGCTTGCAATTGAGCTCCTTGATCCACCAAAAGAAATGAAATAGTTCCATTTTCAAATGCCCTGGCAACAATAGGTGCCTCTGTCTTTTCAACCTCAGTGGCTGCAGCATTTGTTTCGTCCTTAACTGCTGCAGGTACCGCGACAACAGCCACAGGAGCAGATGCACTCTTGCTTTCTTGGATTGATGACTTTTCAGGATTAGACACATTTTCAGCAGCCGTATTTTCTTGTTTAACCACTTCTTCTTCTGGAACTTCAGTCGCAGCTACTCCTACCGCCGTAAGCTCTTTATCTACTTCTGAATTATTAGTATCCACGGTATCTTGAGCCAAAGGGTGAGGTTCATAAACATAATTAAGTTTTTGAACAGATACAAAACATTTCTTAAGCGCATCTATATATGTTTTATCAAACTCTTTTATCTTGCTTCTTCCTTCAATACTCCTAAATACCTCATCGCGTCCACAATTCTCTAAAACAAGAAATAATTTAGTGGTAATAATGCTTGATTCATCAACCACATTGGCTGTTAAGGCCAAGCATGGGTTCGATTTAAGATCTTCCGGAAAATCATCATCATTATAAAATACTTGATATCCTTGCTTATCAAAGAGAAATTTGGTGTACGAATTCAATCTATACTGATTTTCTATTTTCAAAAAATCATATTGTTTTGGCACAATTATGTACTTGTATGGATTCAGCTCATTTTGTCCATAAACATTCAATACACAAGCCGAAACAATTAATGTCAATACGATGTTTTTAAAATTCATTCTCGCCGCTAATTAAAGATAAAATTCATTCCAAATTGAAATGATTGATAGTTACTATTCTTAATAGTAGGTAAAGCTACTAAATTATCTATTGTAGTATAAAAATTGAAACTTTTAATATGTGTCGATAAGCCAAAACCAATATTGTAATAGGAGAATTTATCAACTGTATAAGTCGCCTTTATTGATAAATACTTGTTTAATTCTCTTGAATAGAATCCCGTAATGGCCCATAAGGGATATTTCGGTCGAAATTCCGTATAAACTTGCATTCCGAAAGAGCTCATTCTATAATCACTTGAAATATCAGCCCTAACATTTCGGAAAGCTGATTTTTCAGGTTTTACTTTTCGACGCATGTCATAACGCATAGAAGCATTTATTTTAGGAGATCTAAAATATGAAAAACTCTTTTCATCAGTTATCAGCGGCAATTCATCCGATAAATATTTTTCCGTCCAAAAATCCAATTCATCCCCCGCAGGATCATAATATTCATCAGAAGGTATTTGTGCATCTTCAAATTCAATTGTCGTCAATTTATGTTGAAACGACATAATTCCTAAATCTAGTAAACTTCCTGAAAAACTCAATTCTTTAGTATGCTTATATGTAAAACCGAAATCTATAGAAGCTCCAAGGCTACCATTCATAAAAAACAACCCCCCTATCAATTCTGAGGCAGGACCTATATCTTCACTTAGATCAAACGAATCTAACATCCCTGCTGTATTGAGTCGAACCCCTATATCCTCAAAGTTATGTATATAAGGTTCATTTGAAAGAGGGTTTTTACTTAGGCTATATGTACCCTCATTACTAGAAGTTTCAAGACCAATTGAGCCAGACAAAATATTTAATCTTGTTCCTATTGTTAAGTTTTCATTGATTCTTTTATTCATACTAACATGAAAAACACCTGCCAGCTCAAATACGGTATTCACCGACTCAGCAGAATAATTTTCTCCAACTTCAGCCTCGCCGTCCTGGTTTTGATCATCACCAAAAAAAAATAGATCGCCAAAATCGCTTGGATAACTGGAAAATCCATCAATTTGTTGATACATTCCAAAACTCAGGTAATAAGCAGGATTCCTTAATCTGAAACCTACATTGATCAACTCTATTTGCTGATGAAACAAAAAGATTTCGTTATCACTTAATCCTAAATCATTTAGATTTCTCAAAACATCACTAGAACTATCAGTACCTTCCGCTAAATTATTATAGTTTACGTCTCTACTTGAAGCCCCTCCTACAGCATAAACATTGGAGAGTAAAGGAACCCCAATATGTTTATCAAAATCAATTTCAGCACCGGGGTTGAGCATTAATGTTTGGGGTAATTGATCAAAATCATACAAAATTTGCATGTTCTGAGAGGCGGCACTTGTAAATAACAAGAACAACATAAAGGATATACAGTATGTTTTGATCATGAGGGGAATTATAGCAATCTTGTTCACAACAGTTGATAAATATACATTTATTTTCTTAATTAGATTAAATTTACTCCTTTACAGAAACAATTTTAACTCTAATAGATTATCAACGCTATCGACTTTTTCAGTAGCTACTTCTCCATTAAACTTGCAAAAAATAACCTCCATACCCATATTTTTTGCTCCTAAAATATCAGCCTCAAAATTATCTCCAATCATAACACTCTCAGCTGTCCTTGCCCCTGTAATGTTTAAGGCATATTCGAATATTTTAGGATTTGGCTTCTTGACACCGACCTTTTCAGAAGTTATAACCTTATCAAAAAAAGGCAACAGATTAGAGTTTTTCAGCTTTCTGTATTGTACTTCCTCAAAACCATTTGTGATGATGTGCATCTTATATTTCGGATATAAATATTCCAAAACCGGTATCGCGTTTTCAAATAGCGCATTATACTGGGCTAAATAAGTAATATACTCTTCTGACAGCAAATGAATAAGCTCATCATTTGACTCAAATTCAATGGCTTGAAACGCTTCTTTTAATCTGCCATAGCGCAATTGGGTCTTGGTCACCTTATCCTCTCTGAAAAGTTTCCAATAACGATGATTTATGGGCTGGTATACTTCAATAAAATTCTCAAATTCAATATCCAAGCTATTTTTATCGAAGATATAAGAAAATGTTTTTTTTGAATTTGCTTCAAAGTCCCATAATGTATGGTCCAGATCGAAAAAAATATGTTTAATATCCATAAATAATTAATTTGCAGGTAATTTGATATTTAAAATTGATTTTCTAAAAATAAGAAAATAGCTCAACAAAAATACAAGTCCAAGGCTTAATCGGAATTCTAATAATAACTTTATTTGATCAAGAATTAAGATATAGATAAGATATTGGCTAGATAACACCGCTGTAATTTTATAAAATTCCAGACGCTTTAACTTTAGATGTATTAGCAGCGCTTTGTCATTTAAAAATAAAAGAAACAACATGAAAATATATGATATCAAAGTAGTATGAGCAGCCCATTCATATCCAAACCTTTTTACAAGTATCAAATTCAACAAAATATTCAATATCGCTGTTAACACAGCAATTAAACCCAGTTTTCTCATCCGATTAGAAAATTTCAATCTTAACTCAAAAAAATTAGAGAAACCATGAAGATAAGCCGCAATAAAAATAAATGGCATCAGTACATATCCGTCTCTAAAGGGCGCGCCCAATAATATGTTAGCCAAATCTTCTGAAAACAATGCCAAATAAAATACCAGAGGAATACCAATCAGTATAAAAGGATACATATAACTTTGCATATCTTTCAATGAGCCTTTAAAATCTGATTCAAGACGTCTGAGCAATGTAGGATTGATGGTATTAAAATAGACAGTAATGAGAGCCATGACTGATAATTGAGATATTTTAGCAACCTGATCATAAACACCAACATCCTCCAAATCATAATACATTGCTATGACATATCGATCACTATAAGATATGCTTAAAAGGCTGAGATTCAAAATTAAACCAACACTACCGTAAGACAATAATTGACCTATAACTGCCCCTTTTATGTTTTTGATATTTAGCCCAATATTTGCCGGATTTAGAAATGCCAAAATCAATATTGATACCATGTCAATAATAGCCAAACTACTCACCAAAGCTATAATTCCTTGATCAAAGTAGAAAACAAGTAGCAAGGCTAAACATAGACCTACTATAGATTTAACTCCTTGAAAAACTGTATAAAATGCAGATTTTCCATTCAATCTCATCACTACCATATATCCCAGATACAATTGATTAAAAACCAACTGTAAAAAAGAATAGAAAACTAATTTCTTTATCAACTCATCATTCGAACTTGAATACCAACCTCCCGAAATAATTGCCAAAATAAAGAGTGAAAATCCAAAGAGAATAAACAGATTGGAATAAAGAACGATCAACTCTTTTGACTCTTTGTACCTACTAAAATATCGCCACAGACAAGAACTAATCCAGGAAAATAGCATCATGCCTAAAAAAGCAAAAGTAATGCTGACAATTCCTAATTGTCCAAATGATGCCTTATCAAAATGCCTCGTAAAAATGGGGGTCTTAATAAAACCTATCAGCATTGGAACTAAGGAACCAATAAAATACCAAAGGAAATCCTTTCGAAATGAAGATTCGATATATGATTTATCTTCGCTCATCCAAAGCGATTTTATAATAGCCTACTAGTTTTTCAAATTCTAGCTCCCATCTATACTTTCTATTCGCAGCCATTGTACCGTTTTTACTTAATTTCATGTATAGATCCTCGTCTTTAAGAATTCGTACAATGGCCGTTGAAATGGCTTCAGTATCATTTGGTGTAACCGTAATTCCACATTCATCCTTATCTATATAAATCTTCATGTGGCCGAAATTACTGCCAATAACTGGTAATCCAAAAGCCATATATTCAAAAATTTTAATAGGCATACTCACTTCAAAAGTGCTGACCTTTTGTAATAAAACCATTCCTATTTTACTTTTGTTATAATAATCCGCAACTTCTGTATATGGCACAGCCTCGTGAAGTATAACATTGTCCAACAATTCTTCTTTTATTAGAACAGATGTCATACTTTCCTTTAAGTTCGATGGATAGTAATTTCCAATAAATAACGCCTTAATTTCTGGTAAATGCCTCTTTGCTGCCTTTATGGCCTTAATGATTTCAAAGGCGCCTCTTAATTCGGTAATGGTACCGCTGTAAATTAGGTCATAAATTCTTTCTTTAAAGGGAGTACTCTTTGCAGCATAAATCATATCGGAATAGTTATACAACACAACAGATTTATCTTCGCCAATCTTTTTTGCAAAACTTCTCCTAACATTATCTTCGTTAGCGATCACTAAATCATAGCTTTTCGCCCGCTTTTTCTCCCAGTGATCAACCCAAGAAGCAAAAGCTGGAATAATAAAAGGAATTTTAGATTCAACATAAGAAACATAATCTTCCGCATAAGGTTCTCTAGCATCATAAAATACAACTGGCCCGTGATTAAGGTTTTTAAGTTTGGGCCCCAATTTGTTTAACCATAAATCATGAAAATGATAGATATCGGCCTTTAAAAATTTGGCTTCATTAAATAATAGCTTATAATTATTTTTATGATTTAATCTTTTACCTATAAAATTCAAAAACCTATTACTTGTAAAAGTGATTACTTTAAACATCTTGAAATGAACCCCTTCCTTTGTTTGACCGGTCTTATTCGTTTTTCCAATAAGAAGGTAATGAACCTTAAATCCTCTTTTAACCAATGGAACAGCCATTTTCCAATAGATCCGATCATCATACAAATCATGTCGGTCAGCTAAAAAACAAATTGTTGTACTTTCAGACATTCTTAAAAAACTCTTTTTTTATAATAACTATAATATTCAGGCCTCGCCCCAAAACTTTGATAAAATTTTTCGACACCTTTTACCATTGAGCCTTCAAAGTCCAATAACAGATCTTGAGATTGAAAATGGCTAATCAACTCATTAATCATATAGGTTGGAATGTGAAGTTTCTTTGCCCGTTGATCAGCAAGTGGCACCAAATAGGTAATTCGCCTTTTGTCATTGAGCCAGATCAAGCCTCCAATAAAACTGTCATCTTGAAAAACATTCCAAATATTGACCATGCCATTAGTTACTTCACATAGGCGTTTCAAAGTGTCAAAAGATTGATCAGACATTTCATAGGCCTTGTCTAAATTTTTGTAATTAGATAAAAAGACCTCGGCATCACCTTGTTTATCTATTTCAAAACCTCCAAAACTATTTTTAGATATTCTTTTTCTGTTACTGTTATAATTTTTCTGAATCTCAACAAAGCGCTGATGAAGAGGCAGCAGATAATTCTTCTTTAAAAACGATGTCTTTATATGCAATTCGTTACTTGAATTGAATTGATAGTCGATCCAACGAATCTTTCTTGGCAAAGCTGCAATGAATGCTTTAACCATATTTGCATCGACCAAGTCTTTAGAAAACAAGCCCAATTGTTGTGCCCAAGGTGGCGTAAATATATAAGGTATGCCAAACTTAACCTTAATTGGAAGTGGCATAACAACCTCATAATCTCCTTGCATCAACAGATCCCATCTATCACAAGTACAGTCAAGATACCAACTGTAGGCATATACCCTGCACTCCCTGGCATTTTCAATACAGAGGTCATACTTCTTTTTATCTACCTGTTTTGCGGGAATATACCTGATCATTAATAAAAATATTGTGCTTTTAACAAAATTTTATTCTTGAGGTTTTTCAAGAATCATCATAAGACCTTGCTTAGTTCGATTAGAAGGGTCTCGTATAATCTTCCCCAGCCTCTCCATCGACCTGAACCACCAACTGATTCATTATGAAAAATAGTGATGAGTGTCCCGTCAACTTTCCTAACCTCCTTAGCCAGTTTCATAATCGTATTAAAAGCTCTTTTAGGTGTGAAATTTAAGTAGTCCTTTAGCGTAGCATCCATGGCAGCAAAAGGAAAAACTTTCAGAGGAGTCTGAATTTCAAAATCTAAATCATAAAAATAAAAAGGCGTACAAGTACTGGCGCGAAATCCATAATGAGAAGCATAACCCATTGAATACTCTTCTGCTATTTCAAGATCTACCAAATGTTGATAGGTTTCAGGTACCTCTATCCTTAAATAATGTTGTCTTGATCTTTTGATTGGAAAATTAACAATTCCTTCAAGAATCTCTTTTTCCTTTTTGATCTTTGGTTCATTCTTCATACTAAAATAAGACGGGTGCAGCCCAACTTCAGCATAATCAGCAATATCCTTAATCAACAGTTTGTAACTTGTATTTCCGTGTGAAATATTCTTATCAAAAGTACTGTAGTCACCAAGTAAAAAGAAAAAAATCGTCTTGACCCCATATTTCTTTTTCATCAATAAGAGTTTCTTGTACATGTCGTTTGGATCCCTTCGTATATTAAAGATTACTAAAAATCGTATCCATATATTATGAAGATCAAATTGGGCTAAATCTTTAATAATCCCTCCTACACTTCTGGTAAATCCCTTGTGCTTAAATTGATAGGCATTATCAATATCAATTGTAGAAATATAATTAAACTTCCTTTTCGAATTTTTCAATTCATCCGTATGGCCTTCAAAATGAAGTGCCAAAATATCTCTGAATTTATAAGCCCAAATATCTATTACAGGCTGGTCAAGAAATTTATGCTGGTAAGCAAGACTTTCAGAAGCTGGAAAGCGCTCATATTGATCTTTCACATGAGGTAAATATTCTTCATAACGACTGATCAGATAAAAGCTAGCTGCAAAAATATCACAAGGTATTTCTCCTGAAAAATTTGTTTGAAAAAAACAAGGTGCCTCTTCCCATTTCACCAAATTAATATCGATATAATCAATCCCTTGATTAAAAAGCAGCTCATTACTCTTTACAAATAACTCACTTCCTAAAGCTTGTTTTGTATAAGAAAATTTAGGCCCATCATGGCCAATGAACTCCTCGATCTTACTAGTGAAATTAACTTCAATATTAAGAATTCTTATGAATATATGTCTAAAGGTATAAGTTAACCGTGGAGTTATCTTATGGGTATAAACTAATAGCATGTTTGGATCATTTGACAAACCAAATGTAAACTATATATGGCGTATTATAAAATCTCTTTTACAAAAGAAAAACTTTAAGATTACCCAACTAAGACTATATATAAAACTTATAAACAGCCCTCATCTGCAAAGCTAAAGAAGGATTTATCTGTCACAATAACATGGTCAAGGATTTTTACATCTAATATACTTGCTCCCTTGATTACTTTTTTAGTCAGTATGATATCGGACTGACTGGGTTTCAAATTTCCTGAGGGATGGTTATGACAGAGAATAATACTCGTCGCTCCAATTTCAAGTGCCTTCTTATAAATGAGTCTTACATCTACTAGAGTTGCTGTTATACCACCTACGCTCAATCGCCATTTATACTTCATTCTATTGGCATTATTCAATAGCAAAATCCAAAACTCCTCATGCTCAAGATCTCCAATTAATGGTTGCATCAATTCAAAAACAGAATTGGAACTGACAAGTTTTGAAGCGGTGATAATTTTTCGATTGCGTTGCCTTCTCCCCAATTCAAGAGCTGCAATTATAGTCAGTGCTTTTACTTTACCAATTCCTCTGAAATCCATAAGTTTATGAACACTTAGCTTTGATAAATCATTTAAATTATAATTGGTATTTGACAATATTTTTCTTGATATGCATAAAGCAGTTTCATTTTGTTTTCCTGATCCTATTAATATCGCGAGAAGTTCAGCGTCAGTTAAAGCTAAACGTCCGTTCAAAAATAATTTTTCTCTAGGTCGTTCATCTTCACTCCAATCTTTAATGATCATTTCTTTTTATTCTTTATTGTCATTTTAGTAACAAGATCAACCCACAGATATGAAAGAAAATAATACATTTGTATATTCAATAATATGAATACCAAGCTGTTTATTCTAATTATTGAAATGTTCAATCAATAAATTTTAAATGAAAATAATTATTGCCGGCGCGGGAGAGGTTGGATTTCACTTGTCTAAACTACTTTCATATGAATCGCATGAGATCATTCTTATCGATAAAGATAAAGACAGATTGCTTTATGCAGATTCGAAACTTGACATAAAGACCCTGCAGCAAGATGCGACTTCTATTCAGGCCTTAAAAGATGCGAATATTGAAAATTCTGATCTCTTTATAGCCGTTACCTCATCCGAAACAACTAATATCACAGCCTGTGTTATTTCTAAAAAGCTTGGGGCCAAAAAAACAATTGCCAGAATAAGTAATTCGGAATTTACAGATAAAAAGAAATCAATAGACTTTTCAGAATTAGGTATTGACGAATTGATTTCAACAGAAGAACTGGCCACAAGTGAAATCAAATTACTTTTGGAAAAAGTGACTTTCAATGAAACGCACGAATTCGAAGAAGGCAAGCTCACAATGGTTGCTATGATCATCTCGAAATCTGCTCCAATTGTTGGAAAATCAGTGATGGAAGCTGCTAATATTTATGCAGGCATCAACTTTATGCCAATTGCCATTAAAAGAAAAGACACTTCCGAAACTATCATTCCCAGAGGTGATACTGTATTTGGCATAGGTGATCAGGTTTATTTTATTACCCTGGAAAAAGGGGTTGAAGAGCTCAATAGATTGTCAGCAATCAAGAACAAAGCGATAAAGAACGTATTAATTCTTGGTGGAAGTAAGATCGGAGAAAAGACGGCTCGAGATCTTTGCGGTAAAAACATGAATATTAAAATAATAGAATACAATAAAAAGCGAGCAATTGAACTTGCAGAAGAATTACCAAACGCTTTGATCATATATGGCGATGGCCGAGACGTGGAACTACTTGAAGAAGAAAATGTATCAGAAATGGATGCGGTAGTAGCAGTTACCGGAAGATCTGAAACAAATATCATGTCTTGTCTTGTGGCTAAATCTAAAGGAGTTGATAGAACTATAGCCCTCGTTCAAAATGTTGATTATTTCAGCTTAAGTAAGAATATCGGTATCGATACTTTAATCAATAAAAAACTTCTAGCTGCAAACAGCATTTTCAGATATATTAGGAAGGGTGATGTATTAGAAATGACTATTCTAAATGATGTGAACGCAGAAATTCTCGAATTCAATGCACCTAAAAATTCTAAAATCACTAAAAAAAGAATCAAGGACCTTAAATTTCCCAGAAACGCGATTATTGGAGGAATCATAAGAGACAATACTGGATTGATTGCTCTTGGTGATTTCCAAATTCAGGAAAATGATAAAGTTGTCGTTTGCTGTTTTCCAAAAACTATACCAAAAGTTGAGAGATTTTTTAATTGATCCTAGATGAAAAAATTTAATTTTAAGATCATACTTCAACTCATGGGAATTCTACTCCTCTTCAATGGGGGGTTCATGCTAGTCTCCGGACTGGTAAGCTGGTATTTTGATGATGGTGCAATTAAAGGTATTCTTCTGGCAGGTGGAGTTACCATATTAATTGGTCTTATTTTGAGATTTATTACCAAAGGTTTTGAAAAAAAGATAAAAAAAAGAGAAGGATATTTAGTTGTTACTTTAGGATGGATTACCATGTCATTGTCAGGTGCTCTCCCCTACATTCTCACAGGAGCGATTCCTTCTTTGACAGATGCATTTTTCGAAACCATGTCAGGTTATACAACCACTGGGGCTTCTATCATGAACGATATAGAAATTATGCCCAAAAGTATTCTATTTTGGCGCAGTACCACACATTGGATTGGAGGTATGGGTATCATAGTTCTGGCTATTGCGATTTTGCCATTACTTGGTATTGGTGGGATGCAGATGTTTGCAGCCGAAGCACCAGGACCATCAGCTGACAAATTACATCCTAGAATTACCGATACTGCGAAAAGGTTATGGTTTCTGTATTTCGGCTTGACGCTTACTGAAGCCATTTTGTTAAAATTCGCTGGTATGGGATATTTTGACGCGATAAATCATGCCATGAGTACGCTATCAACAGGAGGGTTTTCTACTAAAAATGCAAGTGTCGCTTACTGGAATGACCAACCTTTGATTCAATATATCATTATCTTTTTTATGTTCGTCGCTGGTACAAATTTTGTACTCAGTTACTATGCTGTTAAAGGTAACTTTACAAAATATCGAAAGGATGAAGAGTTTAGATACTATTTTACCAGTATCATTATTATTACTGTGATTGTAACCCTGGTTATTTTCTTTTATGCCAAAGTATCTGTCAATCCAACCGATATTCAGTTAATAGCCCATCCTCAGGTGTTTGGTGCCTTTGAAAGCGCTTTTAGACATGGCTTATTTCAGGTTCTTGCAATTATTACTACCACTGGGTTTGTCTCTGCTGATTTTACCATATGGACTCCTTTTTTATCAGTAATGTTCTTCATAATGATGTTTTTGGGTGCCTCTGCAGGTTCAACTGCAGGAGGTGTTAAATTTATGAGGCACATTATCATGATAAAAAATGGATTTCTTGAATTCAAGAGAAGCTTGCATCCCAACGGTATTGTCCCGGTCCGATATAATACCAAAACTGTAACAAAGGGCATTGTATTTAACATTATGGCCTTCTTTATTCTTTACTTAATCATATTTGTCATTGGATCTTTGGTTTTTAGTTTTATGGGAATTGATTTCATGACCTCTGTGGGTGCTGCCGCATCTTCTTTAGGCAATGTAGGTCCAGCGTTTGGTGACTTAAGCCCCGTAAACAATTATGCCAGTCTGCCTCCTTTCGGGAAGTGGTGGTCAGCGATTCTAATGCTTCTTGGAAGGCTAGAATTATTTACGGTATTGATAATTTTCACTCCATATTTTTGGAGAAACAACTAAGTATTTACCCATTGTCCCAATATTTTTTTGAATCTTTCAATTAGGATTGGTGCACTTTAGGTTTATTTTGTAAAATCAGTAACTTGCACCCTAGAAATTATACCTCTTTATGAAGATTGCAAAGCCTTATATTCCTCAAAATAAAATTCGTATTGTTACAGCAGCCTCCTTGTTTGATGGGCACGATGCTGCCATCAATATTATGCGTAGAATCATACAATCTACTGGAGTTGAAGTAATTCATCTAGGTCATGACAGAAGCGTTGAAGAGGTTGTAAACACTGCAATTCAAGAAGATGCTAATGCGATAGCATTGACTTCGTATCAAGGAGGCCATAATGAGTATTTTAAATACATGTATGATCTTTTACAGGAGAAAGGTGGATCACACATTAGAATATTCGGAGGTGGAGGTGGCGTGATACTTCCTAAAGAGATTGAAGCCCTGATGGCTTATGGTATCACTAGAATTTATTCTCCTGATGACGGTAGAAAAATGGGCTTACAAGGAATGATCAATGATATGATCGAAAAATGTGATTTTGACCCTTCAAAACTGCCAGGTCTGCCTGAGAATCTTGAAGAAGAACTTAAAAATAATGAAAACCCAACTATTGCAAGATTAATCTCTTTGGCTGAAAATCAGCCCGCTGTTTTTCATAAAAAGTTCCATACGATAGAAAATAAGAATCATAAAACACCTGTTTTAGGGATCACAGGAACAGGGGGTGCCGGAAAATCCTCATTGGTTGATGAACTAGTAAGAAGGTTTCTCTTTGACTTTCCAAAGAAAAATATTGGTATAATTTCTGTTGACCCTTCAAAAAGAAAAACTGGCGGGGCTTTGTTGGGAGACCGTATTAGAATGAACTCGGTTAATAATGACAGAGTTTATATGAGATCTCTCGCAACTCGTCAATCTAATCTTGCTTTGTCTAAGCACGTGAATGAAGCTGTTAATATACTTAAGGCATCTTCATATGATCTAATTGTTTTGGAAACTTCCGGAATAGGGCAATCTGATACCGAAATCCTAGATCATTCTGACTTGTCTTTATATGTAATGACTCCTGAATATGGCGCAGCTACGCAGCTGGAAAAAATTGACATGCTTGATTTTGCCGATTTAATAGCCCTTAATAAATTCGATAAAAAAGGTGGGTTAGATGCACTAAGAGATGTCAAAAAACAATTTCAAAGAAATCAACAGCTTTGGGAGGAGCCTGTTGAAAGCATGCCTGTTTTTGGAACAATAGCTTCTCAATTTAATGATCCCGGAACCAATAATCTTTATAAAGGGATCATAGACAAATTAGATGAAATTTCAGAAAATGCATTTAAGTCATCAATGGAATCGAGTTCTGACCTGAGCGAAAAACAGTTTATTATTCCGCCGAAAAGGGTAAGATATCTATCAGAAATATCTGATACCAATTCAAATTATGACAAATGGTGCAAAGACCAAAGTGAAATTGCTCAAAAGCTTTATGGCATATACCTTACTCTTGGGAGTTTAACAAGTTCAGAACTTAAACTCGATAATAATGGGCTAAAGATAGTCAAGAGCAAATCAAACCCCAATAATGAAACTGAGCAACTCTTTGAAATCCTTTTGAAAGAATTTTCAAAAGTAAAAATGAATATCACGGCTCATAACTGGGAACATATAGTTGGTTTTGAAGACAAAAAACAGGCCTACAAAAATGAAATTTTTAAATTCAAGGTCAGAGATAAGGTCATTGAAATTAAGACGCATGCAACCTCCCTTTCCCATTTAAAAATCCCTAAGATATCCTTGCCTAAATACAAGGCTTGGGGTGATTTACTATTATGGATTCTTCAAGAAAACTTACCAGGAGAATTTCCGTTCACTGCAGGAATATATCCGTTTAAAAGAACCGGTGAAGATCCTACAAGAATGTTTGCTGGAGAAGGAGGACCGGAAAGAACCAATCGGAGATTTCATTATGTCAGTTTAAATGCGCCAGCAAAAAGACTTTCAACAGCTTTTGATTCAGTAACACTTTATGGAAATGATCCAGATCATCGTCCGGACATCTATGGTAAAATAGGAAATGCAGGTGTATCAGTATGTTGCCTTGATGACGCTAAAAAACTATATTCAGGCTTCGAACTTACTAATCCGTTGACATCTGTATCAATGACCATTAATGGGCCAGCTCCGATGCTATTGGGTTTCTTTATGAATACAGCCATTGATCAGGAATGCGAAAAATACATCCTGGCCAATAAACTTGAAAAGAAAATCGAAACCAAAATAAAGGCAATTTATTTAGAAAGGGGTGTTGACAGACCTCGCTATCAAGGTGATTTACCTGAAGGAAACAACGGGCTAGGGCTCAGGCTACTTGGTGTTAGCGGAAATGAGGTGCTGCCGGATGAAGTTTATAAGCAGATTAAGAAAGAAACATTATCAAAAGTTCGTGGCACGGTTCAAGCCGATATTCTTAAGGAAGACCAGGCCCAAAACACCTGTATTTTTTCTACAGAATTTGCCCTAAAAATGATGGGCGATGTTCAGGAATATTTCACTGATAACTCGATTAGAAATTTTTACTCAGTATCTATTTCCGGATATCATATTGCAGAGGCTGGAGCCAACCCAATTTCTCAGCTGGCTTTTACCTTATCCAACGGTTTTACTTATGTTGAATATTACTTGAGCAGAGGTATGGATATTAATAAATTTGGACCCAATTTATCTTTTTTCTTTTCAAATGGGACAGATCCAGAATACGCTGTAATTGGTCGTGTTGCCAGAAGAATCTGGGCCAAAGCGATGAAATTAAAATATGGAGCTAATGAAAGGGCTCAAATGCTAAAATACCACATTCAGACCTCTGGTAGATCATTACACGCCCAGGAGATAGACTTCAATGATATAAGAACCACCTTACAGGCGCTTTACGCCATTTACGACAATTGTAATTCTCTTCATACCAACGCATATGATGAAGCCATCACAACGCCTACAGAAGAATCTGTAAGAAGGGCGATGGCAATTCAACTTATCATCAATAAGGAACTTGGCTTAGCCAAAAATGAAAACCCTCTACAAGGTTCTTTTATAACAGAAGAACTAACAGATCTGGTAGAAGAAGCTGTCTATGTAGAATTCGACAAAATAACTGAAAGAGGTGGCGTATTAGGTGCTATGGAAACTATGTATCAGCGATCAAAAATTCAAGAGGAAAGCCTTTATTATGAAGAACTGAAACACAATGGGCAAATAGAAATCATTGGAGTGAATACTTTTCTAAATAGCAAAGGTTCACCAACTGTGCTTCCTCAAGAAGTTATTCGGGCTACAGAAACCGAAAAACAATATCAAATTGATGTTATTCAGAACCTTCACAAGTCAAATAAGAACTCTTCTGAGGCAGCGCTTTCAAAATTAACAGAAGTCGCCATTCAAAATAAAAACATTTTTGAGCAACTCATGGAGGCAACAAAGGTATGCACCTTAGGCCAAATTACCGCTACCCTTTTTAAGGTTGGTGGACAATATCGACGTAATATGTAATTGACCTTTTTTATTAACTTCAATATCTTCTACATCATTATTAGAATTCAGATATAATTGTAGATTTACGCAAATAATTAACTGTCTCCATGAAAAAACACATATCAATGCTAGTACTGCTGGTACTCAGCTTCTATACGCTTACATCCTGTAAAGAAACCAGACAAAAAGAAGGTCAAGAAATTACAACTAAAAGCACCTTTGTCAAGGACAATTTTGACAAAAAAGAAGTAATTATTAAAATGCGAGATGGTATCAATTTGCACACTACAATTTACTCACCAAAAGATCAATCCAAGACCTATCCTATAGTTTTAAAAAGAACACCTTATAGCTCTAAGCCTTATGGTGAAAATGAATATCCATCAGCAATAGGTCCAAATAAATACATGATGAAAGATGGATATATCATTGTTTATCAAGATGTAAGAGGCAGATGGATGAGCGAAGGAACCTATGACAATATGAGGGCCTATATTCCAAATAAAAAAACTGAACAGGATATAGATGAAAGCTCAGATACTTTTGACACCATTGATTGGCTTGTACAAAATGTAGACAACAATAATGGTAATGTCGGTACTTGGGGTATTTCTTATCCTGGGTTCTATTCAACCTACTCTACAATTGACGCCCATCCTGCATTAAAAGCTGCCTCGCCACAAGCTTGTATTGGGGATTTCTTTTTCGATGATTTTCATCATAACGGTGCATATTTATTGAGTTATTTCAGAGCTACTGCCTTATTCGGAACACCAAAAGACCAACCTATCGATACCGCGTGGTATAAAACACCTGATCTGAAAACCGAAGACCAATACCAGTTCTTTTTGGACGCGGGTCCGTTAAGCAACTTGAACAAATATTTTCAATATGAAAATATAGACCAACCAGGTTTGAGAAAAGAGGACATTGTAGATGACTTTTTTTGGCAGGAATTGATCGATCATCCTAATTATGATAGCGTTTGGCAAAAAAAAGGAATTATCCAACATTTAAAAAACATCAAACCTTCTGTAGCTACTATGGTCGTTGGGGGGTGGTTTGATGCCGAGGACCTTTACGGTCCTTTAGAAACCTATAAAACCATTGAGGCCAATAATCCTGATAATTATAATACAATGGTATTTGGTCCTTGGGATCATGGCGCATGGGCGAGAACTAAAATTCAAAATACTGTAGGAAACTATTATTTTGGCGATTCGATTTCAGATTTTTTCCAACAAAATATTGAAACTCGTTTTTTCGAACATTTTCTTAAAAATAGTGGAGACCATAATTCTGGACTCCCCGAGGCATATGTATATGATTCTGGAAAAAAAGCTTGGAAAACATATGATAGCTGGCCTCCTTCGAATGTATCAAAACGGAAGTGGTATTTAAATGCTGACCAGAAACTTTCAATTGATCAGAATAGTGAAACTAAGACTTCATTCATTAGTGATATCAAAAGACCAGTACCTTATTCTGAAGACATTAAAACTGTGTTTACACCAAGAAAGTACATGACTGATGATCAGAGATTTGCTGCAAGAAGACCAGACGTATTGGTATTTGAAACTGAAATTCTAGAAGAAGAGATTACAATGGCTGGAGACATACTGGCGAAGTTAGTGGTTTCAACAACTGGAACAGATGCTGACTGGATTGTTAAAGTCATTGACGTGCACCCGTCAGACATGAAAAACAATAATGAAGGCCTTCAGGATCATCTTAAAATGAGTAATTATCATTTAATGGTTAGAAGTGAAGTTATGAGAGGAAAATTCAGAAATAGTTTTTCTACTCCTGAACCTTTTACACCGAATAAAAAAACCAATGTAGATATTAAATTACAAGACGTGTATCACACGTTTAAGAAAGGCCATAAATTACAGGTTCAGGTTCAAAGTACATGGTTCCCGCTGATCGATTTGAACCCGCAAACATTTGTTCCAAATATTTTCAAGGCAGATGAAAGCGATTTCAAAACTCAAACCCATACTTTATACTCATCGTCAGCCATAGAATTTACAATAATAGATTGAAACAATAATTAGGATTGATTTAACAAGGGATGGTAATAATGAATAACTTGAGGCTTCAAATCTTTAAGTTTTGAAGCTAATTATTTCCGTTTACATAATTCTTTTTCCGTTCATTCTTCTTTCTCAAGAAAATCAGCTGGAAAAAGGTGTCGTTTTAGATAGTATTTGGATAGACAAAAAGCCTGGTGAAAGTTTCGCTCTTTATCTTCCCACTCAATATGATGTTGAGAAAGCTTCTCCGGCCATTTTTATTTTTGAACCTATGGCCAGAGGATCAGTAGGAATTCAACCTTTTATAAGTGCTAGTGAACAATACGGGTATATACTCATATGTTCGAATGATTCCAAAAACGGGCCGTATGAAGCCAATTATGCTGTGGCAAACAAGTTGTTCTCAAAAGCATTTTCAATGCTTCATATAGATCAAAAAAGAATTTATACTTCAGGTTTTTCAGGAGGTGGCCGTTTGGCTGCTTCTATAGCCATTTATAGCGAGAATATTCAAGGGGTTGTATCATGCGGTGCGGGATTCAATTTAAAATCACGAGGATTACCCACTACTCAAAAGTTTTCATATGTCTCAATTATGGGAGATGAGGATATGAATTATTACGAATTACAATTTACCGAATCGTATCTCAAAAAAACCCAAATCCCCTTTGAACTATTTACTTACGGGATAAATCACCGCTGGCCAAGTCAAGATCAAATTCTATTAGCTTTCGATTGGATGCAGCTACAAGCTTATAAAAAGCAATTAATCCTTAAAAATAATGAGGACGTTGAACGAATTTATAATAAATTTTACGAACTAACCATTGAAATGGAAAATGGCAATAGTTTGATCATAGCTGCCGATTCCTATAGAAGAATTCTCAAAAATTTTGAAAGGTATTACAATCTTGATAGTATTCAAGAAAAATACAAGGCCCTGAACGAATCTAAAGCCTATAAGAATGAAAGTAAAAAGAACGTGGACTTAATGAAAACTGAGGGTTTATTAACAGATGAGTTTTTGCTGCACTTTAATAGAGATTTGAAGAGAAAGAATTACTCATTATCATGGTGGGAAAACAGAATAAATAAAATTAAGAAAAAGCAAGATTCGAACGATCAGCAAGAGGTGAAAATGTACAATCGACTGCTAAATAAAATCTTTGCTCTTGCCATTGAAACAGCAAGATACGACAGTACCCTAGAAACCATACAGCAAAAAATGCTCTGTTATGATATTTGCATTTTGGTTTACCCTAGTTATGCCCTACCCTACTATCAACAAATGCATAATTCAATAGCCCTTGGCGATAAAAACAAATCATTAGATTATCTTGAAAAATTATTAGCAACTGGCTATGAAAAAAAAGAACTCAAATTCGATACCATTATATTAGAAAATATTCAAAATTCTGATAGATTTAAAGAACTTATTAAAGAATAAATAGAATGTCAGACGTTAATATTGAAGATGTATACGGTAATGCCATTTTAGATTTTTATCATGGCAAAAAGGTAAAACTATTGACTTTCTCATCGATCGCAGGAGAGGATGAACTCCCTCTTGAACACCTATTCAGAACTTATATGGAAATGCCAGCTTTGGAACAAATGGCATTAAAGCTTTCAAAAGGAAAAATATTAGATCTTGGCTGTGGAGCCGGAAGCCATTCTTTATACCTACAACAAAAGCAGTTTGATGTAACTGCCATTGACATTTCAACTGGGGCTATCGAGGTCTGTAAATTGAGAGGTTTAAAAAATGCTGTTCATCAAGACCTATGGGATTTGAAAAACAAAAAATACGATACTATAATTGCTTTAATGAATGGCACAGGAATTTGTGGAACATTAAACCAATTACCTGATTTTCTAACCCACTTAAGGTCATTGCTAAGAAACCATGGACAGGTCCTTATAGATTCTTCTGATTTAATTTATATGTTCGAAGATGAAGACGGAAAAATTGAACTACCCGTACAAAAAAACTATTATGGTGAAGTAGCATTCCATATGGAATATAACAATCAAAGAGGTTCTAAATTTCGATGGCTTTATATTGATTATTATAATTTAGAACACTATGCCACAGCTGCTGGATTTAGATGTGAAATGATTTGTGAAGGAGCGCACTATGATTATCTTGCAAGATTGAGTTTGACCTAAATATTTAATTTAGGCTTTTGCTGAATTAAGATGACTCTCTCCTTTGTAGCCAAAACAATATTAAACAAGCAATAAAGCAAGTTACCGCCATAAGGTACCACGTAGCTTCAAATCCGAATTCTGCAGAAAATTGCATGCCTATATTTGGTCCTAGAATGTGTGCCACTGAAAATGCCATGCTATATAAAGCCATATATGATCCCTGATTCCCCATTTTGGATCGATCAAGCGCATATGAATTCGAGAATGGAAACCCAAGCATTTCTCCAAAAGTCATCAATATGATTCCGAAAATGGCAAATCCGATCCAACCCCCAAAATTAAGGACTAAAAAACTCATCATCAATAAAAAGGAGCCCCCAACTATTATTTTTAAATTATCCAATTTCCCTTTGTCCAGAGAATGAACAATGGGCATTTCTAAAAGAAAAATTAGGAGACCATTCATAGCAAACATTAGCCCGATTTTATCTTCTTCCATTCCTAATTCTTGACTATAATAAAGTGGAATAGTTGAAAAATATTGCACAAAAGTAAATCCAATCAAAAACAGCGCAAACCAAAAAATTAAATAATGACTGTCTTTATAAGGAGACAAGCGCCGATTGCTTTTTTGTTCATGGGCTGTCTTAATTTTACTTTTTTGACTAAGAAATAAAAGGATTACGAATCCGGCTCCTATGCATGTCACACCATCAACCCAGAACAAACTACTATAGCTAACATACGTAATCAACAAACCTCCCAGAGCGGGTCCCATTGAAAACCCAAGATTGATCGCAAGTCTAATCAAAGTAACAGATCTCGTTCTATTCTCAGGTTTACTATAATCATCAAGAGCAACCCAAACAGCCGGTCTAAACGTATCTGAAAAAATAGTAAGCACAAATATCCCAAAGCAAAACACGTAAAAATTAGATATAAATTGAATACTAAAAAAGACAATTCCAGTACATAATAAGCTAATGTACATTACTTTATAATAACCTATTTTGTCAGACAACTTCCCTCCTATAAAAACTCCGGCTACTGACCCAAAACCATAAAAAGTCAATACCCATCCTACTTGTTCATAAGAAAACCCAAGAAAATTTGTAAGATACAAAGACATAAAGGGCACAACCATTGCACCGGTTCTGTTTATCAGTGTAGTAAGAGCCATAAACCAAACTTCTCTTGATAAACCCCTATATGGTTTTAATATTTTTTCAAACATTCGATAAAGATATGTTTTAAACCTTTCTCTTTAATTTATTTAAAATCAATAAAATCTATCACCATATAGAAACTTACTTTTTCAATTTTTTTAGGGTATATTTGGTTTAAAATTTTAGTTATGAGAATTCAACTCTTGGTCTTTAGTCTTTTATTTGTAACTGTTTCTTACGCTCAGGATACTAAGGATATAAAAACTGCGAAAAAATTTCAGCAGAAATTAAATAAAGAATTTTCTAGTAAAGAAGAGTCCCCTTTAAATGAAGAAGATTTAGCTAATTTTGAATCACTTGACTTTTTTCCAATTGACAGTAGTTTCATTATAACTGCAAAATTGACTTTACACAAAGACAGTGAGCCTTTTACAATGAAAACAACAACTGACAGATTGCCCATATATAAATTATACGCAACTGCTAATTTTGAATTGAAGGGTAAAACATTCTCTCTTGAGATTTATCAAAATGAAAAATTAGTTCTTACCCCTGAATATGAAGATTATTTATTTTTGCCGTTTATGGATTTAACTAATGGAGATAGCAGCTATGGAGGTGGTCGGTATATTGATTTGAAATTACCTGAAGGAGATACCATAATAATTGACTTTAACCAGTCGTATAATCCTTACTGCGCTTATAACGAAAAATACTCATGTCCTATTCCTCCAAAATCAAATGACTTGGACCTTCAAGTAATGGCAGGAGTTAAATCATTTCACCACTAATTTAACTTAAACTAACTTAGACAAATACATTCCAAAAAACACAGCTGCAAGCGACAAAATAAAAGTTACTGCTATGTAAGGCAGAAACCCGAAATAATCTCCTCCTTTAATATAAAGGTGATTTTCATAGGCAAACGTAGAAAATGTTGTAAAACCTCCACAAAACCCTGTAGCCAGTAAAAGAGAATGATTCTCGTTTAACAGTCCTGTTCTTGATGAGTATCCGAGAATAAATCCAATAAGAAGACTTCCCAAAATATTTGCCAATAAGGTTCCAAACGGAATAGCACTTTCAAAATTATTTAATTTAAGACTAATCCAGTATCTGGCAACACTTCCTAAACCTCCTCCGAGAAATACTAACAATGCCTGCTTCACTATTTATCAATCTAAAATTATACTATTTGCTTGTCTCCAACTCCATTTTCCAGTAATGACTCCTTTGTCAAGGGTAATGACTCCTGGATTTGATCTAACTATCGTTTTTAAAGTAGTTTCATCACAAAACAGTAGGTCAAAATCCAAGTCATACTGTTTTTTTATTTTATTATAATCCTCTAATGTAGATGCGGAAAAACAATAGACTGAATAGCCATTTTCCATTGCTCGTTCAGATAGATCCTTCATTTTTATCATTCCCTTATCATCAGTTAAGTTGAGATTGTAAGCAACAATAAGCATCAATTTCTCCTTATCCATTAATAGTTCCGTAATATCTTCTCCATCTCTTTCCATAGTGAAGTCGTGTATCGGAGGAACATACCCTTCAACAAGTGTCCTTGTTTTTCTATCAACAAAAGTAGCCCCTTCAATACTCCATGGCTTTTCTTCAGTAGTAAAGGTCTTATCCTCACCATTTACATTATAGACCCAAGTATCTTCATAAACAGGTTTTTCTGCATCTTCAGGTATTAACATCCCTTCAGGAATATTCTTACCTATTGCATAAGGTCTAAAATCAATAATCGGCAGATATCTTAGAACATAGAATATTATTCCAACAAACACAAGCAAAGAAATCAAACTAATTCTTTTAGCAAATACATCGGATGAAATGGGTTGAATATCATAAACTCTAACCATCAGAAACACCACTAATACTATCAAAATTACGTTCTTATAAAATGTTTCCCATGGTGTCAATTTCACGGCATCACCAAAACATCCACAATCTGTAACTTTATCATAATAAGCCGAATACCAAGTTAAAAACAGAAACAAAAGTGTTATCACAAACAAACTCCAAACCGTCAACTTCGACTTAAAACCAACCAATAGCATAACCCCTAACATGATCTCAGCTAAAATCAAAAGAACCGAGAATTGTAAGGCAAAAGGGCTTAAAAATTCAAGATTAAGAACGTCTGCTCCAAAATACTCTTCAAACTTATATGCAGACCCTAAGGGGTCTACCAATTTTACAAATCCCGAAAAAACAAAGGTCACCGCTACCAAAAGGCGTGCGATATGCGTCAAAATTTGCATCATTTAAAAAATTTAATCGTTCATTAATATCAAAGCAAAAATAGCATAGTTTATCATGTCCTGATAATTTGCATCAATTCCTTCGGATACTAGTGTCTTCCCTTTATTATCTTCAATCTGCTTTACTCTCAATAATTTTTGAAGAATCAGGTCAGTAAGCGAACTAACTCTCATCTCTCTCCAAGCTTCTCCATAGTCATGATTCTTATTCTCCATGAGTGCTTTAGTCTCCTGAACGTGTTTATCATATAACGTTGTGGCCAACTCTGTATTAAGGTCAGGCTGGTCAGCAACACCTTTCTCTAACTGGATTAATGCCATTATGGAATAATTTATAATTCCTATGAATTCCGGAATTTCATCTTCGTCTACCTTTCTAACAGTATTTTCTTGCAACTGTCTAATTCGCTGAGCCTTGATAAATATCTGATCAGTTAGGGAAGGTAGTCTTAAAATCCTCCAGGCACTGCCATAATCACTCATCTTATTTATAAAAAGAGAACGGCATCTAGCCGCTATTTCATCATATTGCTCGGATGTATTCTGCATATATCTTAATCAGTGTGAATGTTTTTATTATGGAAACGAATTTATAAAAATCTCATGATATAATATCCTTGGTTTGCTTATTTTTA